>NZ_SOGP01000006.1:0-528172 GCF_004403435.1 Cryobacterium sp. TMT1-66-1 | reverse complement strand
GGCATCCGTTCGACCGCCGCGCGCTGCGCGGGACCTTCGGCGCCGCGCGCTGCGCGGGACCTTCGGCGCCGCGCGCTGCGCGGGACCTTCGGCGCTGCGCGCTGCGCGGGACCTACGGCGCCAGAGCGGATGAGCCCCGTCGCGCTGCGCGGGGACTGCGCCAGTTCGCGGGAGTTCGGGCCTAGCCAGAACTCCAGCGCAACGCGTCGCGCTGGACCTGCGCCATTGCGTGCGAGTTCCACCTCCCGCGCAGCGGCGCAGCCCCCGCGCGACCGTAGTATCCCGCCCGAGAATGGCATCTGGGTGTCAGCTCTGCCAATCTTCGGTCATGGATATCGTTACAGATCGGTTGACGCTGCATCCCCTGACTCCGTGGGAGGCTCAGCGCATTGTTGACCGAAAGCCTCAACCCGACGATGTCTGGCATGCGGACTATCCGTTGGACGATGAGTTGAATCCACTCCGAGCCCTCGCCGAATCCCGCGAGGGCGAAGCGATCTTCACGCTCTACATAATCCGAATCAACGACGGCGATGTCGCGGTGGGCGGCATCGGGTTCTTTGGCCCTCCCGACGTGAAAGGTTCGGTTGAAATCGGCTACGGCCTGGTGGAATCTGTTCGGGGACGAGGGCTCGCCACCGAGGCCGTCAGCGCCACGACTCAGTGTGCGTTGAGGAATGGAGCCGTGCAGATCAAGGCAGACACTGACCTCAAAAACTATGCATCGCAACGAGTCCTCGTGAAAGCCGGGTTCACAGAAGTGTCCCGGTCCGACGAATTGATCTTCTACGAGTTCGGGTGAGCTCTGAACCAATCGAGGTCGCGTGATGGTATTGCTGGAGCGGTCGCCGGGGCGTTAGGCCAGAGCGGCCTGGAGGCGCCGTCGCTTCAGCGCCCAGCGCACAGTCAGGCCGAGAACCATCACGATGACCGCTGGGATCAGGAGCGCGGCGGATCCGCCCTTCACACCCAGCGCGCTGAAGAAAACCTGCACGCCGTAATCGAGCATTTCAGCCGGGTAGGCAGCGAGCACACGAGTTCCCACGGCGGCGCTGACTGCCGTGAACAGCGCAGGTCCGATCCAGAGGGCAAGAAAACTGACGATCGCCGCAGCCACCCGGCCAATCGTTGCCAGGCCGCACCACGCCACGGCGAGCCCCACGATGACGGCCGGAACCCATCGGGTGGCGCTCAGCAGGGCCCTGCCCGTTTGCGATACGTCAAAGTCGAACGGATGCGCGATGAGCGCGCCCAGCCAGACACTGACCGTGACAGCGGCCAGGCTCACGCCCACCATCGCACCGGCGGCAGGCGCTCGGGCGATGAGCACCAGAATAAGCAGTCCGATCACGTTGGCAGCAATGGTTCCGATGGTCAGAGCGAGCAGGTAGACCTTCGCGGCCGGGCTCTCCGCGAGGCCGCTGGCGACTGTGACTGCGGTCTGCATGATGGCAAGGACCTGCACGAGCAGCACTCCGATCATGATCGCGGCGAATGCGAATCGGGGGTGCTGCGCGCGCGTCAACCGAGCGAAGCCGCCGGCCAGCGCTGACCCGGTCACGATCAGGGCGACAATGAGGGTGATGGTGTACTGACTGAACGGCAGCAGGGCGATCGGCATGTCCTCCGGAACGGAGTCGACGGCCCACAAATTTTGAATGGGAAGGTGCATTCCGGTGATCAGCCAAGGCAGCAGCCCGACGATCGCCGCGAGCATCCCGACGACCAGGTATGACACCGGACCTATCGCTTTCATCCGTGTAAGTACAATCACCAGAACCCCCTCAGACTGAAACCGCAAGGCTAGCACTGCCTCAAACGGGGGGGGGTCGACGGTTCCGGCGGAGGCACGACGCGTTTCCAGGCGCCCTCGTAACCCATCGGTACAAAACCGAGCGCCTCGTTGACGGCCAGCATGTGCCGGTTCTCTTCAACGTTGAATGTCGTCACCGACGGATGCCCGGGGCTCTCCTGCGCGAGATACTCCAGATTCGCTGTTTTCAGCAGCATGCCCAGGCGGTGCCCACGATGCTCGCGCAGCACGAGCGTGTCCTCCTGGCCGACGGAGCGGTCACTTTCGGCTGGCACCGACAGCTGGGTGAACGCGACCAGGTGACCGATCGGCTCGTGCAGCGCGGCCGCGGTGAGCATTCGACGCGGGCTGCCGACGCGGGAAGTCTCCTCGTGGACCAGCCGCTCGATGCTCCAGACATCTTCGGGCTCTTCGAGGCCGGCGGTAGGGGCATCCGTGCTCATGCGCGTATAGAGCAGAGCGAGATCGTCGCGCCAGGGCGGGGGAGTCGCCTCACTCCAGCAGTGCACGGTGTAGTCGCGGCCGGCGTCCGCCGCGGCATCCGCTCGGAAGCGGCGGATCACGCTCTCGTCGGCGGGCAGCACGAGTCGGCTACCGCGTTCCACCTGCTCGAGCCGGTAGCCGTGGGCGAGGAGAAATCGCACTTCGGAGTTACCGAGCGGGACCGACCCGAAGCCGGTCGGGGCGGTCAGGCGTTCACCCGGGCATCCGCTGACACCGTGTAGACGATCAGTTCGTGCCGATTCTCGGTGGCGGCGAGCAGCTCGACGCGATCGGCGAGGGCGGTGTCGATGCCGCGATTGCGCCAGGCCGGCAGTACCTGTGCGATCAGCCAGGCATGATCGTCGTTCGGGCCCTGCAAGGTCTCATAGGCGGCCCGGCCGACGACAGCACCGCCGACGCGTGCTACGAACATGCGTTTGGGGTCATATTTCGTGTTGAGCCACCCGGGAAGCAGCCCGGCCGCCGAGTATTGCAGGTCGTTCGTGCCGAAGCCCTCGGCCTCGGTGATGTTGCGTACCCGGGTGGCCGCCTCAAAATCCGGCCAGCTGGGCGCGTTCGGTGTTGCCGGAATGATGAGTTCATCGATCGAGAAGTCGCTCATGCTACGCCAGAGTAGTGCGACCCACTCGGGTGCGTGCGGTCGATTCGTGCAGAACCGCGGCGATTTTCGCTTTGCGACCCGAAATCACCGGAAAGGATGCTGTGTTCCAGGGATTCTCCGCAGTTGGGTACGCCACACCGGGCACGAGCGGATGTCCCGGCCAGTGTCGGTGGGGCACGGTACCGTTGAATCAGCCCCGAGACCAGTACTCGCCGCGACCGACCGGAAGGGTCTCACGTTGTATCTGAAGAGCCTCACCCTCAAGGGGTTCAAGTCGTTCGCCCAGCCGACGACGTTCGCCTTTGAGCAAGGCGTTACCTGCGTCGTCGGTCCGAACGGGTCGGGCAAGTCCAACGTCGTCGATGCTCTCGCCTGGGTGATGGGGGAACAGGGCGTGAAAACCCTGCGCGGCGGCAAGATGGAAGACGTCATCTTCGCCGGCACGTCGACCCGCGGTCCGCTCGGCCGGGCCGAGGTCATCCTCACCATCGACAACAGCGACGGCGCCCTGCCGATCGATTACTCCGAAGTCACCATTTCACGCACGCTCTTTCGCAACGGCGCGAGCGAGTACGCCATCAACGGGCGCACCTGCCGGCTGCTCGACGTACAAGAATTGCTCAGCGACTCCGGCCTCGGCCGCGAGATGCACGTCATCGTCGGGCAGGGCCAGCTCGACGCCGTGCTGCGCGCGACCCCGGAGGAACGCCGCGGCTTCATCGAAGAGGCCGCCGGCATTCTCAAACACCGTCGCCGCAAAGAAAAAACCCTGCGCAAGCTCGACGCCATGCAGACCAACCTCACCCGGTTGAGCGACCTCGCGGGAGAGATTCGCCGCCAGCTCAAACCGCTCGGACACCAGGCCGAAATCGCGCGGGAGGCTCAGACCATCGCCGCCGTCGTGCGAGATGCCCGCGCCCGCCTGCTCGCTGACGATGTCGTGACGCTGCGCACCGCGCTCGACGCGCACAATCGCACCGAGAGTGAACGCCACACCGAGCGGGTCGTGCTGCAGGAGCAGCTTTCGCAGAAACAGGCTCGGGTGCAGCGGCTCGAGCTCGCCCAGGTGGGAGACGTCGTCGACCTGGCACGCCGCACCAGCTATGCCCTGGAGTCGGTGCAGGAACGACTACGCGGGCTCTTCACCCTGGCCAACCAGCGGCTGGCATTATTGGGTTCGCAGGCCGAGTCGACCGGCCTCGTCTCGAGCGTCACTCCCACCATGCTGACCGAGGCTGCGGCCGAGGTAGAGCAGCTGCGCGCGGGCATTGGCGCGGCTCAAATCGACTGGGACGACTCACGAGTGCAGAGCGCGGCAGCCCGGTCGAGGCTCGACGCGGTCGACGAAGATATTGCAGCCCAGGCAGCACTCGTCTCTCGGCACGACCTCGAAATCTCCCACCTGACCGGGCAATCCGAGACGGCAGCATCGCGGCTGGCTGCCGTACGTGGTGAGCAGTTGCGGCAGCAGAATGCCCGTGACGCGGCGACCGAACGCAGCGTGAAGGCGCAGCTGCAACTTGACGAGTTGCAGTCCGCTGCGCCAGCCGGTGAACCGGACTCCGGCGAGCTGGCCGCGGCATTCGAGCTGGCGCAGGCTGCGGTTCAGGGTGTTGAGGCCGAGGTGGAGCGTCTGCGCGACGAGCTGCACGGCCATGAGCGGGAACGGGACGCCCAGGCGGCACGGCAGGGTGCGTTCTCCCTGGCGCTCGATCAGAAAGACGGCTCCTCGGCGTTGCTCGGCGCGAAGCTGGCCGGCATCCGTGGCCTCGTGGCCGACCACGTGCGGGTGCAGCCAGGGTTCGAAGCGGCGATCGCTGCCGCCCTCGGCTCTCTTGCCGATGCCGTGCTGGCCGACAACCGCGACGCTGCCCTCGCTGCCCTCGTTCAGGCCGAAAACGACGACTTCGGGCGCGTTGAGCTGATCGTGGCCAACGGCGACGACAGCGCGGTGCCGACCATCGAATTGGGTGCGCCGTCGGGCATCCGCTGGGCGAACGCGGTCATCGACGGCCCGGCCGGCCTGCGCGGCCTGCTGGCTCAGACCGTCATCGCCGACGATCTTGCCGTGGCTCGAGCGGCCGAGCTGCCTCAGGGTCTCACGCTCATCACGCTGGCGGGCGAGGTCTTGAGCCCGTGGGTCGTGAGCGGCGGGTCCGGCGCCAGACAGAGCAAGCTCGAACTCGTTGCGGAGCGAGACGTGGCGGCCGAGAGGCTCGCTGCTGTCACCTCGCAGATCGAACGGGTGCGCTGTGAGTTCTCCGAACAGCGCACCCTGTTGCAGGCCTACAAAGAGCAGTCGGTCAGCGCACGGGCTGCCCTGCGCGCCTTCGAAACTCAGCTCGCCACGGTGACCGAACGTCGCGGACGACTCGTGGTGCAAGCGGATGCCGCCGCCGCCGACGTCGACCGGGTCTCCGCCGCTCTGCAGTTCGCGAGCACGGCCGTCACCGAAGCCGCGGCTGTCGCGGCGCGGGCAGCCGCTGCACTCGACACTGCCCGGTCCCAGCCACGGCCCATCCTCAACGCGACCGTGCGGGACGCTGTGTACACCGAACTTGAGGCCGCCCGCGAGACCGAGGTCGAGAACCGGCTCCAGGTGGAAACCGCCCGTGAACGCGTGCGCGCAGGCGCTGACCGCGTCGCAACACTCACCCGTCAGCTCGAGGACGACCGCACGGCCGCTGAGGCCGCAGCGCGTCGCGCGGTCATTCGTCGCCGCCAAGTGGATGCCGCCTCCCGCGTTGCCCAAACGCTTCCAGCCGTGCTCGCCGCGGCCGACCGCTCCGTCGCCGAGGCCCGGATTCAGCTCGCGAGCGCCGAAGCCGAACGGGCGAGCCAGAACACCGAACTGCAGCAGCTTCGGCAGGGCGAGAACGTGTTGCGCGAGCGGCTGGCCTCGATCACCGAAAACGTGCACGGACTCGAACTCGAGATCTACGAGAAGAAGCTGCACCTCGCGGCCCTGCTTGAACGCGCCGGCAGCGAACTGGGTCTCACCGAAGACGTGCTCGTCGGCGAATATGGTCCCGACCAGCTGATCCCGCCCGATGGCACCGACGTGATCGGCAGCGGCAGCGAGGGCCTGGCGTTCGCTGGCGGCGCGGCCGGCGGCATCCGCTTTGATCGGGCCGAGCAGCAGAAACGGTTCGCGGCCGCCGAACGCAAGCTCGGTCAACTCGGGCGGGTCAACCCGCTGGCCCTCGAAGAATTCGCGGCGCTCGAGCAGCGGCACCGCTTTCTCACCGAGCAGCTCACCGACCTCACGGAAACCCGCAGCGACCTGCTCACCATCATTGCGGACATCGACGAGAAGATGCAGACCATCTTCTCGGCCGCGTTCGATGACACCCAGGCGGCCTTCGCCGACGTGTTCCCGGTGCTGTTTCCCGGCGGCAGCGGCAGCATCTGGCTCACCGACCCCGACGACCTGCTCACGTCCGGCATCGAGGTGTCGGTGAAACCGGCCGGAAAGAAGATCGAACGGCTGTCGCTGCTCTCCGGCGGTGAACGCTCACTCGCCGCCGTCGCGCTGCTGATTGCCATTTTCAAGGCCCGTCCGAGCCCGTTCTACATCATGGACGAGGTCGAAGCTGCGCTCGACGACGCCAACCTCGGCCGGTTGCTCACCATCTTCGAAGACCTGCGAGAGACCAGCCAGCTCATCGTGATCACGCACCAGAAACGCACCATGGAGATAGCGGATGCCCTCTACGGTGTGAGCATGCGGCAGGACGGCGTCAGTGCTGTCGTCGGCCAGCGCGTCGGCACCCGCGCGGACGAGCGGGCCGATGCTGCGGTCGGTTGACCCGCGGATGCGCGCGTAATTGCCGATGCGGGCGCCCTACGCCTGCGGCGGCAGTGCGGAGATGACGGGGTGGTCCTTGGCGAGCACGCCGACCTTGGCGGCGCCTCCCGGGGAGCCGAGGTCGTCGAAGAATTCGACGTTGGCTTTGTAGTAGTCGGCCCACTGTTCGGGCAGGTCGTCTTCGTAGTAGATGGCCTCGACCGGGCAGACCGGTTCGCAGGCTCCGCAGTCGACGCACTCGTCTGGATGGATATAAAGGGAGCGTTCGCCCTCATAAATGCAGTCCACCGGGCATTCGTCGATGCAGGCACGATCTTTCACATCGACACAGGGCAGGGCGATCACATAGGTCACAGTGTCAGCAAAGCTTCCGTGCGGGAGATGGCAACCTGTTCGGCGCGGGAGATCACCTTGACGCGCTCCCGGCCGGGAGTGACCAGATCCTGGGCGCCGAGCAACTGCTCGTGCGCGTCGAGGGTGCGCCAGCCGGCCCAGGTCGTGTATTCCACGCCGCGCGCCTCGAGCAGCGCCAGAATCGTATCCGCTGAGCCGAACGCCTGGTCGCGAGCGACGAGCGCCGGTACGTCTTCGACGAGCCGGGTGATGGTCTCCAAGGCATCACCCTTGGTGTGTCCAATGAGGCCGATCGGGCCGCGCTTGATCCACCCGGTGGCGTAGAGGCCGTCGATCGGCTCGCCGGCCGCATCGAGCACGCGGCCGCCGTCGTTTGGAATAACGCCGCGCACGGCGTCGAACGGCACCTCGGCGAGGGCGCTACCGCGGTAGCCGACTGCGCGATATACGGCCTGCACCGGGTAATCCACGATGACGCCGGTCGGTCGCACGCCGCCGTCTCCGGTGTGTTCGGTGCGCTCAAAACGGATGCCTTCCACCCGGCCGTCGCCGTAGACCTCGAGCGGTGCGTGCAGAAAGTGCAGGTGCAGGCGACGTGAGGCGCCCTGCGGAGCCTTGGTGAGCCATCCGTTCAGCGTGCGGGTCATGATCTTGACCTGGTTGTTGCTCGCGACGAGCTGCTCGCTGTGCGAGTCGGGAGCGAAGTCCTCGGCGTAGACGATGAGGTCGACATCGGGAATATCGGCGAGCTCGCGCAGCTCGATCGGCGTGAATTTCACCTGCGACGGCCCGCGGCGGCCGAACACGTGCACGTCGGTGACCGGCGAGCCGGCCAGCCCGGCGTAGACCGAGGCCGGGATGTCGGTGGTGAGCAGATCGTCGGCGTGCTTGGCCAGAATGCGCGCCACGTCGAGGGCCACGTTGCCATTGCCGATGACGGCGACATCGGTCGCGTCGAGCGGCCAGTCCAGCGGAACGTCGGGGTGGCCGTCGTACCAGGAGACGAAGTCGGCGGCGCCGAACGAGCCGGGCAGGTCGATGCCGGGAATGACGAGCGGTGCGTCGAGAATGGCCCCGGTGGCGAAGATGACCGCGTGGTAGTGCTCGCGCAGCTCGGCCAGGGTCAGGTCGGTGCCGTAGGTCACGTTGCCGATGAAACGAATGATGCCTGCGTCGAGCATCTCCTGCAGCGACTTCACGATGCCCTTGATGCGTGGGTGATCGGGGGCGACGCCATAGCGAATCAGACCGTACGGGGCCGGCAGCGAATCGAACAGGTCGATGGCCACCTCGTGGCCGGCCTCCAGCACGAGCCGGTTGAGAATGTTGCCGGCGTAGATGCCGGCCGGGCCGGCGCCGATGATGGCAACGCGCAGGGCAGAGGGAGCGGGGGTCATAACGGGCCTTTCAAACAAGGGACAAGGACAAAGGATGCGCGCAAGTCAACGCAGGCCGGCGGCCATGAGTCCGCGGCGACGCAGCAATCGGCGCTCGATCGGCGCGAAGATGACGAGTTCGACCAGGATGCCGACGAAGAGGATCACCAGGATCGTGGCGAGTACGCCGGACAGGTCGGCGAGCTCGCGGCTCAAGTGCAGCATCGACCCGAGACCGAACCCGATGTCGCCGCCGATCACGATGATCTCCGCGGCCATGAGGGAGCGCCAGGCAAAGGCCCAGCCCTGTTTGAGACCGGAGAAGTAGCCCGGCAGGGCCGCCGGCAGCACTACGAGGGTCGCCATTTGCAGGCGCGAGGCGCCGAGGACCGTGCCAACGCGGCGCAGCTGCGGGGGAATCTGGTCGACGCCGGAGACGAGCCCATTGGCGATGGAGGGCACAGCGCCCATCAGGATCACGAAGTACACGGTGGCGTCGCTGAGGCCGAACCAGATGATTGCGGCGGGCACCCAGGCGACGGAGGGCAGCACCTGCAGGCCCGACAACAGCGGACCGAGCGCTCGTCGCACCGGTCGGCATTCGGCCAGCAGCAATCCGATCGGGGTGCCGATGGCTACGGCGATGATAAAGCCGAGCCCGCCGCGTTCGAGGCTCGTCGTCACCGCGAGCTGCAGGCGGTCACTGTTCCAGGCGCTCACCAGGGCGCCGAACACATCGAGGGGTCCGGGGATCAGGTCGGGGCGCGGTTTGACGATGAGAATGTAGACCTGCCAGGCCAGGGCGAGTCCGATGAGCAGCAGAATGGGCGGCAGCGCACCGTCGAGGGTGCGTCGAACGGCACCGCGCGGGGTTTCGGGGACGGCCTGCAATGAATCCAGTCCGGCTTCGAGGCGACGCAGTTCGTCGTGGCTCGGGTCGTGGGCCGTTGCGGTACGGGTGTCAAGCGGCATTGCGGCGGATCTCCTGTCGCAACTGGTCGGTGATTTCGTCGCTCAGCCGGGCGACTTCGGGGGATTCGATGCGGCGTGAGCCGGTGTCGGTGATGGTCCACTCGTTGACGATGCGGCCGGGGCGGGAGGACATCAGCAGGATGCGTTCGCCCAGCCGGGCGGCCTCCCGCACGTTGTGGGTGACGAACACGATGGTGCGGCCGGTCTGCCGCCAGACCCGTTCCAGTTCCTCGTGCAGCAGGTCGCGGGTGATGGCGTCGAGGGCGGCGAACGGTTCGTCCATCAGTAGTACCTTGCGGTCCTGTGCCAGCGAACGGGCCAGCGCAACGCGCTGCCGCATACCTCCGGAGAGTTCGTGCGGGCGCTTGTCGGCGGCATCGGCCAGGTTGACCAGGTCGAGCAGCTCGAGGGCCTCGCCGCGGCGGTCCTTGCGGGGGACCCCGCCCAGCTTGAGGGCGAGTTCAACGTTGCGGCCGGCGGTCAGCCAGGGGAACAGTGCTGCGTCCTGGAACATGACGGCGGCCTTGCCGCTCGCCACGGTGACGGCGCCCTCGGTCGGTTTCTCCAGGCCGGCGATGATGTTCAGCAGCGTGGACTTGCCGCATCCGCTTGCCCCGAGCAGGCAGACGAACTGGCCGGGCTCGATCGACAGGTTGATGTTGTCGAGCACGAGCGGGCCGGTGCCGTAGCGCTTGCCGAGAGCATCGACCGTGATGGCGGCCGGCTCGAGCGCCGTGGCAGTCGGCGCCACGGCAACGTTCGTGAGCGAACTCACGGTGACACTTCCGACCCTGCGCCCGAACCATCGCCCGCACGCGTCGGCTCGCCGGGAGCGGTGACGATGCCGGCCGCGAGGGTCGCGCCGTCCTGCGGGTGAATCACCAGGAACGCGCCGGAGCGGCGGTTCTGCGCGTAGGGTTCCACCGGCAGATCGCGCGACAAGCGGATGCTCGCCTGCCCGATATCGTTCACGGCCAGGCTCGTGGCCGGTTGGGCGCCGAGCGTCGTCAGGTCGAGCCGACCGGTGACCTCGCTGATCAGGGCCTGCATGACGGTCGTACCGAACTTCACGAGCACGCGGGCGCCCGGTGCGAGCGGGCGCGGGTCGAGCCAGAACAGGTCGGCCGAGAGGGTGCGGGTCACCGGCGGCAGGCTGCCGGCGGCGGCAATCACCGCGCCACGGGCAATGTCGAGGTCGTCGGCCAGGCGCAGCGCGACCGATTGCGGTGCGAAGGCCTCGTCGAGAGCGACCCCGGCGAAATCGATTCCGGTGACGGTGCTGGTGCCGCCGCCCGGCTCAACACTCACGGTGTCGCCGACCTTGATGCTGCCGCTCGCCACCTGCCCGGCATAGGCCCGATAGTCACGGTAGGAGTCGGCGAGCTCGGGGGCGACGACGACCGCGCCCTGAGGCCGCAGCACGAGCTGTACTGGCAGGCGGAACGCCTCAGTAGTTTGGCCGCGCTCGTCCAGATCGTCGATCACCGTGAGGGTTTCGAGCAGTTCGAGCAGGCTCGGTCCGGCATACCAGGGGGTGCGCTCGGAGCGGTCGACGACGTTGTCGCCGACCAGGGCCGACACTGGAATCACATGAACTTCTGCACGTGAGTCAGAACCGAGGCCGAGTTCGGTGGTGACGAGACGAACGGATGCCTCCACCTCACGGTAGGCCACTTCGTTGTAGTCCAGCAGGTCGATCTTGTTGACCGCGACGATCACGTGCGGCACGCGAAGCAGGGCGACGACGCTGAGGTGTCGACGGGTCTGCTCGAGCACCCCCTTACGGGCGTCGATGAGCATGATGACGGCATCCGCTGTGGTGGCGCCGGTGACCATGTTGCGGGTGTACTGCACGTGGCCGGGGCAGTCGGCGAGGATGAAGGACCGAGCGGGCGTGGCGAAGTAGCGGTAGGCCACGTCGATGGTGATGCCCTGTTCGCGTTCGGCGCGCAGGCCGTCGGTCAGCAGGGCGAAGTCGATGCCGCCGCCTATCCCGCCGAAGCCGCGCTCGGTGGAGGTGCGGGTGACCGCTTCGAGCTGGTCGGCGAGGATGGCTTTCGAGTCGTGCAGCAGGCGGCCCACCAGGGTGGACTTGCCGTCGTCGACCGAACCGGCCGTCGCGAAGCGAAACAGGGTGCCAACGGGCGCGGCGACGGCGGTTTCTTCGGCTTTCGCTTGGGTGTCAATGGTGAGGGTCATTTGTTATTCCGTTCCCAATCCGCCGGCCGAGACCGGTTCTTCTGCATGTTTCACCAGCACGGCGTTGAGCAGCGCCACGTTGAACAGGCCGTCCAGGTCGCCGTCCTTGCCGAGGCCGGCCTTGACCGCTTCGGCGAGCGAGACCGGAAAGGTCGAGGCCAGCGGGTCGACATTGAATTTCACTTCGGTCAGGGCCCGGGTCAGAACGTCGTCGGCGAGTGCCTTGCCGGTGTCGGCCTTGAGCTTCGTGTTGATCGTGGCTGCGGCGTCGGCCGGGTTCTGGGTGAGCCAGTCCACGGCGGTGACGTGCCCCTCGAGCAGGGCGCTCACGGTGTCGGGATGTTCCTCGAGAAAGGCCTTACGCACGAGGAGCACGGTGGTCGGAAAGTCGCCGTTGTCCCACAGGTCGGCTTCGTTCACGAGAACGTGGCCGCCGCCTTCCAGGACGAGCCGGGACACCCACGGTTCGGGTAGCCAGGCGCCGTCGATCTTGCCGCTTTGAAACAGGGTCAGGGTTTGCGCATTGTCGCCGGGTGAGACGGTGACGTCGCCGCCGCCAATCGTGCTGGTCTCATAACCCTCGTCGCCCAGCCAGGAGCGCAGGGCCACATCCTGGGTGTTGCCGAGCTGGGGCGTGGCGATGGTGGTGCCGGCGAGGTCGGCCGGGGTGTCAATGCCGTCGCGCACGACGAGCGCTGCCCCGCCGCTCGCGGCTCCGGCCACGATGACCGCCGACTGGCCGCCGCTCTGCACAAAGGTGTTCACGGCCGGACTCGGACCGATGTAGGCGGCGTCGATCGCGCCGGCGCTCAGGGCCTCAACGGCAGACGGCCCGGCGCTGAAGATCTGGGTGCTCAGCGTGGTATCGCCGAGGGCGTCCTCGAAGAAGCCGTTCTGCAGGCCCACGAGCGCGGCGGCGTGGGTGACGTTGTCGAAGTAGCCGAGGCGCAGTTCGGTGGCTGGTCCCTGGTCGGTGGCGGGCTCGGCGCTGACCGAGGTCGCGCATCCGCTTAGAAGAAGGGTGGTTCCGAGCATGAGAGCGCCCAGACGTAGCGAATTCTTCATTAGAAGTATCCTTCCTTCTTGCGGTCTTCCATGGCGGCCTCAGAGATGCGGTCGTCGGCGCGGGTGGCGCCTCGTTCGGTGATTGTGCTCACGCCGACCTCGCGCACGACATCGGCGACGGATGCCGCACTCGAATCGACCGCGCCGGTGCAGCTCATATCGCCCACCGTTCGGTACCGCACCGTGCGTGTCTCGACGATTTCGTCGGCGCGGGGCAGGCTGACCGGGCTGACCGAACGCCACATGTTGTCGCGGCGGTAGACCTCGCGTTCATGCGCGTAGTACAGCGGGGGCAGCTCGATGTTCTCGCGTTCGATGTAACGCCAGACGTTGAGTTCGGTCCAGTTGCTGATCGGGAAGGCGCGCACGTGCTGGCCGACGGTGTGGCGTCCGTTGTAGAGGTTCCACAGTTCGGGGCGCTGGTTGCGCGGGTCCCACTGGCCGAATTCGTCGCGCAGCGAGAGGATGCGCTCCTTGGCGCGGGCCTTGTCCTCGTCGCGGCGGGCGCCACCGAAGACGGCGTCGTGCCGGCCGGCGGCGATCGCATCGAGCAGCGGCAGGGTCTGCAGCGGGTTGCGGGTGCCGTCAGCACGCTCCACCAGGCGGCCGTCATCGATGTAGTCCTGCACCTTGGCGACCGTCAGGCGCACGCCGTGGGCGGCGACGGTCTGGTCGCGAAACTGGAGAACCTCGGGAAAGTTGTGGCCGGTGTCCACGTGCAGCAGTGTGAACGGGATCTTGCCCGGCCAGAACGCCTTAGCGGCCAGGTGCAGCACCACGACGGAGTCTTTGCCGCCACTGAACATGAGCACGGGGCGTTCGAACTCGGCGACGACCTCGCGAATGATGTGGATCGCTTCGCTCTCGAGCACGTCGAGTTCGGAGAGACGGTGGGCTGGTGGTGAAACTGGCGTGATCGTCACAGGTGGAGCCCGCATTCTGTCTTCTCGAGGGTGGCCCAGCGGCCGGAACGGGGGTCAGCGCCCGCCGCGACGGGCTGGGTGCAGGGGGCGCATCCAATAGAGGGGTAGCCCTGGGAAAGCAGCACGTTAACCGGAACGTGATTCAGGGTGGCGTAGTCCATCAGCTCGTCGTAGCTCCAGGCGGCGACCGGGTTGACCTTGACCAGGCCGTTGCGTTCGTCCCAAGTCACCAGCGGCGTGTTGGCGCGGGTGGGGGCTTCGTCGCGGCGCACACCGGTGAACCACAGCTCGTAGCCGCCGAGCGAGCGCTGCAGCGGCTCGACCTTGCGCATCGCGCAGCAGGCGTTGGGGTCGCGGGCGAACAATTCGGCGCCGTGCAGGGCATCCTGCTCCGGCACGGTCGTGAGCGGCAGTACGTCAACGACGGTGACCGGCAGGGCGGCGGCGACCGCGTCGCGGGTTTCATAGGTTTCAGCGAAGTGGTAGCCGGTGTCGAGAAAGAGCACGTCGACGCCCGGCAGCTGCTTCGACACGATCTCGGGCAGCACGGCGTCGGCCATGGAGCAGGCGACAGCCACGGAGTCGGCGCCGAAATTGCGGGCGACCCAGGCGACGACCTCGGCGGCGGTGGCCTCGCGGCCGTTGGCTGTTGCGGCGGCAGCGAGTTCGGCCGAGCCGGCTTCGGCCAAGGCCTCCAGCTCGACGGCCGGGCGGCGCGCGGGAAGTTCGCGTGCCGGCGCAGCGGATGCCGCGGCGCGCGCGTTCAGGTTGATGGCGCTCATTTGAGCTCCTCCTCGTCGGCGCGGTGCGCCCACTGGGCAAAAGTTTCGTCCGTGCTGCGGGCATCCAGAAAACGACGCACGAGGCGTTCGACGTAGTCGGCCAGGTCCTCCGCGGTGACCTTGAGGCCGCGTACAGTGCGACCGAGGCCGGCTTCGTCCCGATCCACCGAGGCGAGTCCGCCGCCGAGGTGCACCTGGAAGCCGGGGGTGGAGCCGCCGTTGCCATCCGGCAGCAGCTGTCCCTTGAGCCCGATGTCCGCGATCTGGATGCGGGCGCAGGAGTTGGGGCATCCGTTCACGTGCAGGGTGATCGGGTGCGGGGCGTCGATTCCGGCGAGCCGCTTTTCCAGCTCGAGAATGGCATCCGTTGCGGACTGCTTGGTCTCGACGATGGCGAGCTTGCAAAATTCAATGCCGGTGCAGGCGACGGTAGAGCGGCGGAACAGGCTCGGGCGGGCCGAGAGGCCGATCTCGTCGAGCGCCGCGATCAGCGGTTCGACGTGCTGTTCAGCGACGTCGAGCACCACGATTTTCTGGTGCGGCGTGGTGCGCAGCCGGGTCGAGCCATGGGCTTCGAGCAGGTCGGCGAGCTTCGTGAGGGTCTGGCCGGAGACACGGCCGACAAACGGCGCGACGCCGATGTAAAAGCGGCCGTCCTTCTGCTTGTGCACGCCGATGTGGTCGCCCTGAGTCTTGGGGCGGGGCGCGGCGGGGCCGTCAGGCAGGGTGTAGCCGAGATATTCGTCTTCGAGAATGCGACGGAATTTCTCGGTTCCCCACTCGGCCAGCAGAAACTTGAGGCGTGCCTTGCCGCGCAGGCGGCGGTAGCCGTAGTCCCGAAAAATGGAGGCGACGCCCCGCCAAACCTCGGACACCTTGTCTTCGGCGACGAACGCGCCGAGGCGTTCGGCCAGGCGCGGGGTGGTGCTGAGCGCGCCGCCGACCCAGAGGTCGTAGCCGATACCGAGTTCGGGGTGTTCGACGGCGACCAGGCCGATGTCGTTGATCTCGTGTACGACGTCCTGGCTGGGGTGGCCGGTGATGGCCGTCTTGAACTTGCGCGGCAGGTTGGCGAATTCGTCGGTGCCGAGGTACTTGCGGGCGAGCTCGTTGATCGACTCGGTGGGGTCGATCAGCTCGTCGGCGGCGATGCCGGCCACGGGGGAGCCGAGGAACACGCGCGGCACGTCGCCGCAGGCCTGGGTGGTTTCGAGGCCGACGGCTTCGAGGCGGCGCCAGATTTCGGGCATGTCCTCGATCTGGATCCAGTGCAGCTGAATGTTCTGGCGGTCGGTGATGTCGGCGGTATCGCGTCCGAAGTCGCGCGAGACCTCGCCGATGACCCGAGTCTGCTCGGTGGTGAGTTGGCCGCCGTCGATGCGCACGCGGAGCATGAAGTAGCGGTCTTCGAGTTCCTCCGGTTCGAGAGTGGCAGTCTTACCGCCGTCAATGCCGGGCTTCCGCTGGGTGTACAGGCCCCACCAGCGAAAACGGCCGTGCAGGTCGGTGCCGTCGATGGAGTCGAAACCCTGCTTGGAGTAAATCTGTTCGATGCGTCCTCGCACGGCGAGGCCATTGTCGACTTGCTTCCAGACCTCGTTGCCGTTGAGCGGTTCGGTGCCGTCGATCTTCCACTGGCCGTTCGGGCGCGTTGAGGGCCGTGGCGGGCGGGCTGCGGGCAGCTTGGTCGCTGTTGGTGCATTGCCGGCCCCGGCTGCAACGGTGGGCACCGTCTCGGTTTCGTTCGGCACGTCGACTCCCTCGGTTTGCGGTGCCGCCTCGGTATTTTGGGATCCGAAGCAACGACGTCAACGCTACTGCGCCGCACGAATACGGGGCAGGGAGCCGGTCACGTGCTGTCACACACTGTCACGCGGCGTCACACAGGTTGCGCGGAACGTTTCGCGCGCTAGCCGGGCAGCCGATCGCCGCGCGCAAGCCGTCGCCGTCCCCGTAGGCTAGGGACATGGCTGAACGCACCCCCTGGTCCCTCTCCGGCGCACTGCGCGGAATGTTCGCGAAGAAGACCATCGACGCCGACACCTGGGAAGACCTCGAGGATGCCCTGCTGCAGGCCGACTTCGGCCCGAATGTCACCGAAGCTGTCATCGCAGACTTGCGCGCCAAGGTCGCCAAGTACCACACGACAGACCCGACAGATCTCCAGCGGATGCTTCGCGAAGGCATCGAAGAGCGGCTCTCGGTTCTCGACTCCACCCTGACGCTCTCCGAGCGCCCCGCCATCGTGCTGGTCGTCGGGGTGAACGGCGTGGGCAAAACCACCACGATCGGCAAGTTCGCCAAGTTTCTGGGCACCTACGGTCGCAGCGTCGTGATCGGGGCCGCCGACACGTTCCGCGCCGGCGCGGTCGAGCAGCTGTCGACCTGGGCCGAACGCGCCGGTGCGCAAATCGTCAAGCCGCAGATGACCGGGCAGGATCCGGCATCCGTCGCCTTTCAAACCGTCGAGAAGGCGAAGAATGAGGGCATCGAAATCGTGCTCATCGACACCGCCGGGCGGTTGCAGACCAAGGGCGGCCTGATGGACGAGCTCACCAAGATTCGCCGCGTCGTCGAGAAGCAGGGCTCGATCGCCGAGGTGCTGCTCGTGCTCGACGCCACGACCGGTCAGAACGGACTCGCCCAGGCCGAGGCGTTCATCGAACATGCCGGAGTGACCGGGCTCGTGCTGACCAAGCTTGACGGCTCAGCCCGCGGCGGCTTCGTGCTGGCCGTGCAGGAGAAAACGGGCATCCCGATCAAACTCGTCGGGCAGGGTGAGGGCATCAACGACCTCACCGGGTTCACCCCGCACGTCTTCGCGCAGAAACTCGTCGGCTGATGGACAATATTAAGGGAGCGATATGAGCATCGAACACGATTTCTTCGGAATTCTCGGCGACGAAGACGAGGGCGAGGTCTACTGGTCGGAGTCGGCCGAACTCGGTGACCAGAGCGTCGAAATCGATCTCAATTCGCCCGATGAAGAATCGGTGACCGCCGAGGCTCTTGATATTGCCGCAGCCATGATCGGCGCCATGGAGGACCTCGACTCGCAGGTGCGCGAGTCCCTGGTAGCCGACCTGTCGGCTGAGGTGTCGGTGACCAGCCAATACATCGCCGAGCAGCTCGACGAGATGGACCAGGAGGCGATTGAGAACGCCATCATCTGGGATTCCGGCGACCAGCAGATCGACTTTCTGCGCTCACTGCGCCTGCAGCGCATCGGCTTTCATCCGCACCACAACGGCAGCGAGGCGCACTTCGCGGTGCTCGAGTACGCCATCAGCCCCGACGACACCGACGGCCTGCTGGTCGTGACGATCGACGTGCACGGCGACACGGTTCTGGTAGCCCTCGACAGCTGACCCTGCACGAGGTGCTTTATAGCCGGGTGCTTTATAGCCGGGTGCTTTATAGCCGGGTGCTTTATGGCCGGGTGCTTTATGGCCGGGTCCTTCAGGGACGGGGCCCGGGCCCGGTCCCTGGGCCCAGCTTATAAACTGGGCCCGTGGCTGGAAGGTGGGCCCGGAGCCCCGGAGCCCCGGAGCCCCGGACGGCTACCCCAGGTGCACCGCAGACCCCGCGCCGAGCAGGTCCTCCTTGCGCGGGCGCACCAGGAAGAACGCAATCGGCGCCGCCGCGAAGATGATGATGGCCGCCCACAGGAAGGCGGACTGGTATCCGCTCACGAAGGCGCCGAGTTGCACGGCCTGTGACGGTTCCTTATCGACCAGATACGAGCTGACGGCTGCGGTGTACAGCGCGGTGAACAGGGCCGTTCCGAGCGATCCGCCGATCTGCTGCATGGCCGTCACGGCCGCGCTGGCAGCCCCGGCGTCGTGGTCGGCGATTCCCGACAGTGCCACGTTCTGCAGTGGCACGAAGATCATCGCGAGGCCGGTACCGAGCAGAATAAGCCCGGGCAGCACCTCGAACGCATAGTTGCCGCCCACCGTGATCTGCGTCATCCAGACCAGCCCGGCGGCGCCGACGACCGGTCCGACCGTCATCGGAATGCGCACTCCGGTGCTGGCCAGAAACTTCGACAGCACGCCGGCACCGATCATGATCGTGACGGTCATCGGCAGCGAAGCCAGACCGGACTGAATGGGTGTGTACCCCAGCACGATCTGAAAGTAGAGCGTGAGAAAGAGCAGCCCGCCGAGCAGCGCCGCGCCCGAGAGCAGCGCGGTGAGAAAGGCGCCGCCGCGCACCTTGTTCGCCATAATGCGAAGCGGCAGCAGCGGATGATTGCTCCGACTTTCCACCAGCACGAACAGTCCCAGCAGCACCAGTCCCAGCGGGAGGCAGACGAGCACGGGCCACGTGCCCCAACCGTTCTCAGCCTGTGCGAAGCCGAAAACCAGGGATCCCAGGCCGAGTGCCACGAGAACAGCCCCCGGCAGGTCGTACCGCGTGTTGCCGTGCGCTTTGCTCTCGCCAATGACCGGGATCGCGGCCGCGATGGCCACGATGGCGATCGGTACGTTCACGTAGAGGCACCAGCGCCAGCTCGCATACTCGGTCAGCACGCCGCCGAGAATGAGGCCGACGGCCGCGCCGCCGCCGGCGATTGCGCCATAGACGGCGAATGCCTTGATGCGGTCCTTGCCGCCGGGAAAGTTCACCGTGAGCAGGGCGAGCGACGCCGGTGCGAGCAGCGCGGCGAATAGTCCCTGCAGACCGCGGGCGGCGAGTAGCTCCCAGGTGCTCTGGGCGGCACCGCCGAGGGCGGAGGCGATGGCGAACCCGGCCATGCCCACGATGAAGGAGCGCTTGCGCCCCCAGAAGTCGGCGATGCGCCCGCCGAGCAGCAGAAGGGCGCCGAACACGAGCGAGTACAGGGTGACGACCCAGGTGCGGTCGCCGTCGCTCGTGCCGAGCGCTTCCTGCGCTTGGGGGAGCGCGATATTCACGATCGTGCCATCGAGCACCACGGTGAGCTGGGCGAGCGCCACGATGGCGAGCAGCAGCCACTTTCGGGGGTGGGGCGCGGTGGCCCTCGAAGTCATGCTCGGCTATCGCGACGAGCAGGTGCGCCGCATCCGCTTGGCGCAGGAGGCGGGACGGGTCGACGCTGCGTGGGACCCGGTTGAGCTCATGACGCTCATCTTCGGTATCGCCTCGGCCTGGGTGCACGAGCCTGGCGCTTCCCCGGCCCCCGGCGGCATTCCCGACCCGGCAGCCATGGCGGGCCGCCGCACCAACGTCATCCGCGCGGTCGAGCGCCTGATCGCACCGAGTGCAATTCGGCCGATAAACTGACACCATCATGGCAACTTTTGGAAACCTCTCAGATCGTCTTGCCGAGACGTTCAAAAACCTCCGCACCAAGGGCAAGCTCAGCGCAGCGGATGTCGATGGCACAGTCCGCGAGATCCGTCGCGCCCTGCTCGACGCCGACGTGGCCCTCGAGGTCGTCAAGGACTTCACCGGCAAGGTGCGCGAACGCGCCCTCGGCGACGAGGTCAGCAAGGCCCTGAACCCGGCCCAGCAGGTCGTGCAGATCGTCAACGACGAGCTCATCACGATTCTCGGTGGCCAGCAGCGTCGGCTCGAATTCGCCAAGAAGCCGCCGACCATCATCATGCTCGCGGGCCTGCAGGGTGCCGGTAAGACTACCCTCGCCGGCAAGCTCGCCAAGTGGCTCGCCAAAGACGGCCACACCCCGCTGCTCGTCGCCGCCGACCTGCAACGCCCCAACGCCGTCACGCAGCTGGAAGTCGTCGCGAAGCAGGCCGGCGTCGCCGTGTACGCGCCTGAGCCCGGCAACGGCGTCGGTGACCCGGTCAAGGTGGCCCGCGACGGCGTGAAGTACGCCCTGCAGAAGGTGCACGACGTGGTCATCGTGGACACCGCGGGACGCCTCGGCGTCGACGCCGAGCTCATGAAGCAGGCCGCAAATATCCGCAAGGCGATCGATCCCGACGAGGTGCTCTTCGTCATCGACGCCATGATCGGCCAGGACGCCGTCGCCACGGCGAAGGCCTTCCAGGACGGTGTCGACTTCACCGGTGTCGTGCTGACCAAGCTCGACGGTGACGCCCGCGGTGGCGCGGCCCTCTCGGTCGCGTCGCTCACCGGCCGCCCGATCATGTTCGCCTCGACCGGTGAGGGACTCGACGACTTCGAGCCGTTCCACCCCGACCGCATGGCCGGTCGTATCCTCGACCTCGGTGACATCCTCACCCTGATCGAGCAGGCACAGGGCGCGTTCGACGAGGACGAGGCCCGCAAGGTCGCCGAGAAATTCGCGACCGACACCTTCACCCTCGACGACTTCCTTGGCCAGATGCAGCAGCTGCGCAACATGGGTTCGATCAAGAAGATGATGAGCATGCTCCCCGGCGCCGGCGCCATGAAGGCGCAGCTCGAAAACTTCGACGAGCGCGAGATCGTGCGCACCGAGGCCATCATCCAGTCGATGACCAAGCTCGAGCGCACCACGCCGAAGCTGCTCAACGGCTCCCGCCGCCTGCGCATCGCGCGCGGATCGGGCTCGAGCGTCACCGAGGTCAACCAGCTCGTGCAGCGCTTCGAGCAGGCCGCCAAGATGATGAAAACCGTCGCCAAGGGCGGCATGCCCAACATTCCCGGAATGGGCCCGATCCCCGGCGCCGGCTACGGCGGCAAGCCCAAGCAGGTGGCCAAGAAGAAGGGCTCCAAGTCGGGCAACCCGGCCAAACGGGCCGCCGAGAACGCCGCGATCGCCTCGGGCGTCAAGCCGACCGGAGAATCCGTCAAAGCGGATGCCGTCGGTTCCGGCTTCGGCCTCGGCTCCGGCGCCCAGCCCGGCAAGGGTAAAGCAGGCGGACCGACCGAAGAGGAAATGGCCGCGCTTCAGAAAATGCTCGGCCGGTAGTAGCATCCGCTCGTGGACGGGGCCCAGGCCCCGTCCACGAGCCCAGCTTATAAACTGGGCCCGTGGCCATAGGGTGGGCCCGCGAAAGGCTGGGAACCCGCGCTGAATTCGGCGCCGGGCGTCGCGACCAGCACTGGGCCCGGTCCTAGGCTTGAACCATGACTTCGACGACGAACCAGACGAACCGCAGCATGCGCTTGGGCGTACAGATCGCCCCGCAGCACGCCCAGTACTCCAAAATTCGTGACACGCTCACTGAAGTGGAGGCGCTCGGCGCCGACATCGCCTTCAACTGGGACCACTTCTTTCCGCTCACCGGCGAACCCGACGGCCTGCACTTCGAATCATGGACCATCCTTGCCGCCTGGGCCGAGCAGACCACGACCCTCGAATTCGGTGCCCTGGTCAACTGCAACAGCTATCGCAACGCCGACCTGCAGGCGGACATGGCCCGCACGATCGACCACATCAGCGGCGGACGCTTCATCTTCGGTACCGGCGCCGGCTGGTTCGAACGCGACTACCAGGAGTACGGCTACGAGTTCGGCACCCCAGGCACCCGCCTGAACGCGCTCGACGACAGCCTGAACCGCATCGAGGCTCGCTGGGCCAAGCTCAACCCATTGCCCACCCGTGATATCCCGGTGCTCATCGGCGGTGGCGGCGAGAAGAAAACCCTCCGCATCGTCGCCCAGCACGCCGACATCTGGCACTCGTTCTCGAACCCCGAAGTGCTCGAGCACAAGCTCGGCGTGCTCGGCGCCTGGTGCGACGAGGTCGGCCGCGATATCAGCGAAATCGAGATCTCCACGGAACTGCGGGGGCGCACGGTGGAAGACGCCAACACGCTCTATGACCTCGGCACCCGCCTGTTCACGGTCGGCATCACCGGCCCCGACTACGATCTCGGCCCGGCGACCGACTGGCTGGCCTGGCGCGACAGCAAGAACGCCTGATTCGACTCGGCCCAGAAGCTGGACCAACGTCGGGCGTTGTAGGTTCGCCACCAGTAAAGCGGTCGGAGCGCGTGAGCGACAGCGGACGCCCCGTGCCGGCGGGAAGTCTTTGCCCTCGTCGAACGTTATCCGTGTAGGTCAGCCAATTGAATCCGCCGTGCGACAGGCGGCGGCGCGTCGTCCCTCTGCAAACGATCCCGGTGACCCGGAGGCTACCAGGGGCGCGATTCTCAAGGTCGTCGATGCACAGAAGCCGCCACTGCGCATCTTCTTCGGCAAGGCGCCCCTGGGCATCGCGACGAAGGACTACGAGTCACGACTGGCCACGTGGAACGAATGGCAGCCGGTGTCGATTGAGGCACACGGTGCCTGAGTCTCCAGGACCACCGCGCACTCAACGGTGAGCTGGCGGAACCTTCAAGCGCAGGAAATTTTCCCAGCCGCAGCGGGTGAATCAGCAAACTCCGCGTGCGGTTCCAGGACATTCCGCGACGAAACGAGGGCCAGAGTCGGGATTGTCAGGTGGTGGGCAGGGCGGCTGTCGTCTGTGCGGGATTCCAGACCGCGCGCTCGCGGTGGGCGATTTCGGCGAAGCGAATGGGCTCCCGGCCAAGGACCCCGCGCACCGTGTCGGTCAGCTCGCCCGCCATGCCGAGGCGGGCGGTGGTGTAGATCGCGGCAGTGAATAAAACCATTCCCCACGGCATGCCGAGGGTGCGGCGTGCGTGTTGGAGGTATCGCATGATGCCGGTCTGTGCATAGCGAATGGGGCGGCCGAGTTCGTCCGTCAAGATCTGGGCAACCTGCTGGTAGGTGAGGGCTTCACTCCCCGTCACCGTGTCGGCGGTGTCGGTGTCGGCGTGGGACGATGGGGCGAGCAGGGCGGCCGCGGCGATCGCGCCGATGTCTTCCAGATCGACGAATGCGGTCGCGCCCCGCCCGGCCGGAACCATGATCTCGTCGCGATCACGGATGTCGGTCAGGTGGGTGGTGGAGAGGTTCTGGTGGAAGAACGAGGCGCGAACGAACGTCCACGCGACCCTCGATGTGCGAAGCCAGGTTTCGATGGCGGCATGCGGTACGACCAGGATTGGATCGTTCGCCATTCGAAAACGTCTCGTCGTGCTTCCCTACCCAAATGTTATCCGTCGTGATCGCTAGCGCACCCGCCGTAGCCGAATCGGGCCTTTCGCTGTCGACGGGTCGACCACGGCGCCGCCTTGGGTGATCTGCAGTTCACCGCGGGAGACCATGCGGCGGGCGGCTCGCCTGGCCGGTTCCATGAGATCGCGCCATTCCTCATTGCCGACAGCCTTCGCCGCGTCGGACGGACAGATCGTGGCGGCCTGTGCCCGGGCAGTGAGCAGGGTCGTAATCGATTCTTCCAACCGCAGATCGGTCGCGGTGACCCCGCGGTTACGGCATGAGTCCGAACAGTATTTCACCGAATCCCAGTCGCGCGCCCACTTCACGCGCCACTCGATCCGGCGGCCACACGACGCGCAGGTCTTCTCCGGGACGCGATCCGCAGGGGTCGAATCGGCCCGTTGATGGTGCACCATTCTAGCGGCCCAGCCCCTCGGCCAGCTCGTGGCTGAGCGCCGCAACGACCGCGGGCAGGCTGCCGCCGTGGGTGGCAGCCACGGCGAGCTGCCGCTGGTAGCTGCCGCCGTCGTCGACGATGCGGTGGAGGCCGAGCAGCTCCGGCAGGCAGCCGAGGCGCTCCGCGGTGGGGGAGAGCGTCTCGATGAGGCGACGCACGTCATCCGTTACCAGGCATTCGGCGCCCATTGCATCGAGGATGATCTCGGCGCCCAGCCCATAGCGGGCCGCCCGCCACTTGTTCTCACGCACGAACCACGGCTGCATGCGCGGTACGTCTTCGCCTTGGTCGAGGCGGGTGGACATCCACTCGACCAGGCACTGGATGAACGCGGCGATCGCGGCGAGTTCCACGGCGGTGGAGACTCCATCGCAGACGCGCACCTCGATCGTGCCCCAGCGCGGTGACGGGCGAATATCCCAGCGCACCTCGGTGACGTCCTCGATGATGCCGGTCACCGCCATGTCGTCGACGTAACGCTCCCAGGCGTCCCAGTCGGGCAGGTCCCACGGCAGGCCGGCGGTTGGAAGCTGCTGGAACATGAGCGAGCGATTGCTCGCGTAGCCGGTGTCGACGCCGGCCCAGAACGGGCTCGATGCGCTGAGCGCCTGCAGGTGCGGCACGTAGGTGAGCAGGCCGTGCATGATCGGAATCACTTTGGCCTTGTCCTCGATGCCGACGTGCACGTGAATGCCCCAGATCATCATGTTGCGCCCCCACCACTGCGTGCGGTCGATGAGCTTGTGATAGCGAGCCTTGTCGGTGATGGTCTGGTCAAACCACTGCGCAAACGGATGCGAGCCGCTACAGATCACGTCCACCTCGCGACCTTCCAGAACGCGACGTACCTCACCGAGCTGGCCGGCGACATCCGCTACCGCGTGGCCGACGGTGTCGTGCACGCCGGACACCAGCTCGACCGTGTTGAGCAGCAGCTCACCGGTGATCGTGGGGTGGGCCGAACCGTCGGGACCGCGCAGGGCATCGAGCACCTGGTCGGCGATATTTGCCAGATCGCCGGTCTCGCGGTCGACGAGGGCGACCTCCCACTCGATGCCCACGGTCGAGCGGGCGGATCGGGCGAAGTCGAGTGGCACGGGTGCTCCTTGGGTGGACCGGTGACGGCCGTTGAGGTTCGATTATCACAATGACAGCAATCTCTGACACAATGATTAGTCGCGATCCGTTGTGCCCGACCCTCTATCTCGGTGCAACGTGATCCTATAGAGCTTATGCCGAGTGTGCCCCCACGCTCACGGCCCAAGGTTCGCCAAACAACGAATTAACACTGGAGAATTGTGGCTGTCAAAATCCGTCTGAAGCGCATGGGCAAGATCCGTGCACCGTACTACCGCATTGTCGTTGCCGACGCGCGCACCAAGCGCGACGGTCGTGTCATCGAAGAAATCGGCATCTACCACCCCACGGAGGAGCCCTCTGTCATCGAGGTCAAGTCCGAGCGTGCGCAGTACTGGCTCAGCGTCGGCGCTCAGCCGACCGAGCAGGTTGCTGCACTCCTCAAGCTCACGGGCGACTGGGGCATCTTCAAGGGCGACAAGAACGCCAAGAGCACCGTCAAGGTGAAGGAACCGAAGGCTGCTTTCGTCGCTGACGAGAAGAAGAAGCCGGTTCTCAAGCCCAAGGCTGAGAAGCCGGTCGCCAAGGCCCCCGAGGTCGCTGCAGAAGCAACCGAAGAGGCGTAACTGTTGCTTGCTCCCGCGCTCGAACACCTTGTCAAGGGGATCGTTGATCACCCGGACGATGTGCACGTTGCAGAAAAGAATTCTGCAAGAGGCGAGGTGCTCGAGGTTCGTGTGAACCCCGAGGATCTCGGCCGGGTCATTGGTCGTGCGGGTCGCACCGCCAAGGCCCTGCGCACCCTCGTTGCAGCTCTGGCCGATGGTCGACGCGTTCGCGTCGACGTCGTCGACACCGATTTCTAGTTCAGTGAACGACGCAACTGTGGACGACAGCGAGAAGGACCGCACCCAGCAGTTACGGGTGGGGCGCCTGACCAAGGCTCACGGCCTCAAGGGAGCAATCAAGCTCGAACTGTTCACGGATGACCCGGGACGACGTTTCGTCCCGGGCGCCGTGTTCACCCTGCAGGTTCCGACCGGCTCGGCCTGGCACGGCAAGACGATCGAACTCGTCGAGCTCCGCTGGTATAACCAGCACGCGGTCGGTTTTTTCAAGGATGTCGTCGATCGCAGCGCGGCGGAAACGCTCGCGAAGGCGATCCTCTGGATCGACGCGGACGTCGCCGAGCAGTCGGATGAAGAAGACGCCTGGTACGACCACCAGCTGGTCGGCCTCGCCGTCATGCGTGACGGTGTGCGCATCGGCACCATCGGTCGCCTCGAGCACATGCCCGCGCAAGACTTGTTGATCGTGAAAACGCCCACCGGCGACGTCATGGTCCCTTTCGTGAAGGCCATCGTGCCGAGCGTCGACGTGAAAAACGGCGTAGTCACGATCACGCCGCCGCCCGGGCTGCTCGAAGAGCTGCCCGAGGACCCGACTGACGCTGAGCCTACTCTTGAAACTGACTCTGACACGGATGCCGCGGCATCCGCTCTTAAGACAGACTAAGACTCAGACCGCACCCCTGCCGGACTGTACCGATGTGTTTCACACGGGAACAGCCCGGCATCTGTGCGTCCTGGGCTAGACGTTGAGGCGGTAGCCGCGCTTGACCACCGTCGCGACCAGCCCGGGAATGCCGAGCGTCTGCCGCAGCCGGCTGAGCGAGACCTCCATGGCATGGTCGTCGGAGTCGCCGGCCAGGGCCAGCGTGAGGTCCTCACGGGAGACGACCGCCCCGCGTGCCCGCACGAGCGCCCGCAGAATGGCGAGGGCCGTCGGCGGCAGCTGCACACGTTCCTCGCCGACCTGCACGAGCGAACCGCGCAGCTGCACGAGCCCGTTCTGGGTCTCGACCCGCTCGATCATGTTCTGCTCGAGGTGTTCGCAGACCAGCCGAATTAGCGCGCCCATGCGAAAACGGGTCGGCTGAATGGGTGCGATCCCCGCGGCGATCAGCGGGGCACTGGTCACCGGGCCGACCGCTGCCGCGCAGACCTGGGTCTGCAGCGCCTTGAGTAGCTCGGGGTAGACCTCCATGCCTTCCGCCGCGGTGAACAGCGCGTGCACGGCCGGCGCACTCGTAAACGTGACGCAGTCCAGCTGGCGGGCACAGATTGCCTCGACCAGTTTGTACACCCGCTCGTCGGTGTCGTCGACGGCGATCCACCGGTACGGCGCGACGACGAGCACGCGCTCGTGCACCGCGCGCAGCCGGTCGAGCTGCTGTTCGTCGGTGGCTCCGTGCACCTGGATTCCGATCGTGAGCCCGGGCGGGTACTCGGCCAGAACCTTGTCAACGAGCGAGGCCGTCGTCTCCGAATCGCTCATCCCGGAGTCACCCAGCCCGGTCGCCCGAATGCCGCCACGCGCTTTCGGCCCGCGCACCAGGATGGTCGTCTCGGCCAGGGCGTCGGTCAGGTCGGAGCCGAGACCATCGGCCTCGGCCACCTCGAACCAGCGGCGCACTCCGTAACCGGTGGTCGCGAGCAGAATATCGGGCCGCGCGGCGATCATGGTGCGGGTGTCATCGAGCAGCGGGCCGTCCTGCTGCGAGTGCGCGATGCGCAGGGTCGGCGCGTGCACAACGCGCGCACCGCGCCGCTCAAAGGCGTCGATCAGGTCGCTGGAGCGCCGATCACTCGTCACGCCGATACGAAAGCCCTCAAGTTGGTTCGGCTGCAGAAACGGTGCCGCGACCTCGATCGGCTCGACGGCACCCGGCAGGCGCGCGTGGTGCGCGTACAGATCGGGTGCGGGCACATCGTTCGTTTCCGTCATCAGTCGGTGCCCGCAAACTCGGCCGCTCGGGCCACGAGGTCCTCGGCGGCGGCGTCGCCGCTGTAGGCGAGGCGTACGACCTCGCCGACGACCAGCACGGCGGGGCTGCGCACGCCGGCGGCAGCGGCATCGGCCAGCACCGCCGACAGTGTGCTCACGGTGGTGCGCTGGGTGGCGCTGAACCCGCGTTCAATAATGGCCACGGGCATCTCGGCCGACATGCCGTGCCGGAGCAGCCCCTGACTGAGGGTCGGCAGGGTGCCGACGCCCATGAGTACCACGATGGTGCTGCCGAGCAGGGTGAGTCCTTCGAGTTCGTTGTCGGTGAGTGGTGCGTGGCCGCTGATCACGGTGAAGGCGTGGCTGATGCCGCGGTGGGTCAGCGGGATTCCGGCCGCGGCCGGCACCGCAAGCGCACTCGTGACGCCGGAGATGACGGTGACGGCGATGCCATTGCGGTGGCAGGCGAGCACTTCTTCACTCCCGCGACCGAAGACATAGGGGTCGCCGCCCTTGAGCCGCACGACGCGTTTGCCGGCGAGGGCATGCTCGACCATGAGTTCTTCGATTCCGGTCTGCGAGACCGGGTGGCTGCCGGCGCGTTTGCCGACGTCGATGAGCGTCGCCTGGGGTGCGAGGGAGGCGAGGTCGTCGCTCGGCGCGAGGCGGTCGAACAACACGACATCCGCTTGCGCGAGGGCGGTCACCGCGGCCACGGTCAGCAGTTCAGCGGCACCGGGGCCGCCACCCACCAGGGTGACGGGACCGGTGGTCACTGGGCCGGCGGCTACTGAACTGGAGCTGACTGACCCAGCCGTACGGGAACTCTGGGCTGTCATTTGCCTACTCTTTTCGAACGGGAATGCGGCTTCCACTTAGGAGAACAGTACTCGACGAGGCCCGTTCGGCCGGAGTCGCCGGCCTTATTTGGTCACGCTCCGTAACGAGCGCGATGCTCGGGTCGGGTTCGGCCGGAGCGTTCACGAAGGAACGAAACCGGCGCAGTCGTTCCGGGTCGGCGAGCGTCGCCGCCCACTCGTCTTCGTAGTTGTCGACGTGGGCGAGCATGGCCTGCTCGAGCTCCTCGGCCAGTCCAAGCGAGTCGTTGATGACGACGTCGCGCACGTGCTCGAGGCCGCCCTCGAGGTCCTCCATCCAGCGGGCGGTGCGCTGCATCCGATCGGCCGTGCGAATGTAGTACATCATGTAGCGGTCGATGTACTTGATCAGGGTTTCTTCGTCGAGGTCGGTCGCGAGCAGCTGCCCGTGCGCCGGCTGAAAACCGCCGTTGCCGCCGACGTACATGTTCCAGCCGTTGTCGCTCGCGATAATGCCGACGTCCTTGGCCCGGGCTTCGGCGCACTCGCGGGCGCAGCCCGACACCCCGAACTTGAACTTGTGCGGCGCGCGCAGGCCGCGATAGCGCAATTCGAGCCGAATCGCGAGGCCGACGGCATCCTGCACGCCGAACCGGCACCAGGTGGAGCCGACGCAGGACTTCACGTTGCGCAGCGCTTTGCCGTAGGCCTGCCCCGACTCGAAGCCAGCGTCCACCAAAATGCGCCAGATGTCGGGCAGCTGTTCCAGCCGGGCGCCGAACAGGTCGATGCGCTGTCCGCCCGTGATCTTGGTATAGAGGTCGAAGTCGAGCGCGACCTGGGCGATCACGGCCAGTTTGGTCGGGGTGATCTCGCCACCCGGAATGCGGGGGACCACCGAGTAGGTGCCGTCCTTCTGCATGTTGGCCATGGCGCGGTCGTTGGTGTCCTGCAGGGTGCCGCGGCCGGCATCAAGAATGTAGGAGGTGTTCTGGCTGGCCAGGATGGAGCCGACGGCTGGCTTGCAGACATCACAGCCACGACCAGTGCCGAAGCGGGAGAAGATCTCGTCGCTCGACGTGAGCCCCAGCACCCGCACCGATTCGAACAGCTCTTGGCGGCTCAGCTCGAAGTGCTCGCACAGGGCGTGCGAGACCGTTTGACCGGATGCCGTCAGCTCGGCCTCAAGGATCTTCTTGACCAGCGGCACGCACGAACCGCACTGGGTGCCGGCCCGCGTGCAGACCTTGAGCGCGCCGAGCTCGGTACAGGCATCGGTGTGGTCGTCGCCGCGAACGGCATTTCGCACCGCGCCGGCCGAGACCATGTTGCAGGAGCAGACCAGGGCGTCGTCGGGCAGTTCGTCGCCAGCCGGGGCCTCGGCGCCGGCGGCTGAGAGGTAGGCGGCGGGCTCGCTGCTGAGCTGTCGGCCCACCATCGGGCGGAGTGCCGAGTAGGGCGTGGCGTCACCGACGAAGATGCCGCCGAGCAGGATTTGGGCGTCGTCGGTCATGACAAGCTTTTGGTACAGCCCACGGGCCGGGTCGGCGTAGACGATTTCCAGCGAGCCGGGCGTCGTCGCGAGGGCGTCGCCGAAGCTCGCGACGTCGACGCCGGACAGCTTGAGCTTGGTGGCATCGTCGACGGTCGTGAACTCGGCGATGCCGCCGAGCAGACGGTCGGCGACGACCTCGGCCATGGCGTTGGCCGGGGCGACGAGGCCCACGCAGCGATCGTTCCAGCTGGCGACCTCGCCGATCGCCCAGATGCCCGGGTCGCTGGTGCGGCAGTCGTTGCCGATCGTGACGCCGCCGCGGGTGCCCACGGTGAGCCCGGCATCGCGGGCCAGTTCGTCGCGAGGCGAGATGCCGATCGCGTAGACGACCATGTCGGCGGCGATGTCGCGGCCGTCGCCGAGCTGCAGGCCGGTCACGGCGGTGTTGTCGTCGTTGGTGAGGATGGTGCGGGCGCGGGTGCCGAGGTGCAGTTCGATGCCCTGGGCAACGATGAGCCGGCCGAGCGACTGTCCGCCGCCCTCGTCGAGCTGGGCGGACATGAGCCAGCCGCCGGAGTGCACGATGGCCGATTCGGCGCCGAGCTTGTGCAGTCCGCCGGCCGCTTCGAGGCCGAGCAGACCGCCGCCGGCCACGACGACCTTGGGGGTGCGGCCGAGTGAGGCGGTCAGAGCGGCGAGTTCGTCGACGAGGGCGTCGACGTCGTCGAGGGTGCGGTACACCCGAATATGTTCGCGGCCGGGCAGCTCCGGTACGGGGGCACTGGAACCGGTGGCGAGCACGAGGTCGTCGTACTGCAGCACCGCGCCGGTCGACGTCGTGACTGTGCGGGCGAGCCGGTCGATGCTTGTGGCCCGTTCGTTGATGCGCAGCGCGATGCGTTCGCTGTTCCACGGGGCCGTGGGCTCGAGGGTGAGGTCGATCAGGCCGGCCAGGCGCTGGCTCAGCGCGACCCGGTCGTAGGGTCGGTGGTTTTCTTCGGCCAGCACGGTGATCGAGAGGGCGTGCTCGGTGTCGCGGGAGTGCAGCGCGTCGGTGAGGCGGTGCGCGGCCGGGCCGCCGCCGATAACGATGACGCGGCGCGGGGCGTCTGGATCGGCGCTGGCGGCATCCGCTGGGGTCGTCGATGTGACGGCGTGCGTCGAATCCATAGCGGGAGCCGCAGGGTCTGGGGCAGAATACGCGGAGGCGGTTTCACGAGAAGCTGGCATCAGCATCCTTTCAAAGCGGGGCGATCATGAGCGTAGTTCGGGGCAGTTTCACCCTCGTGTCGCACGTGTGTCCCGTACTGGTCGAAAGCCCCACAGTGCGGCGTTCCCGCTGTGAGGCGGGTTTCACTCGGGGGAAACATAGGGGGCGACTAGCCGAAATATGGCTCGCCTACCGTGGTACCAACGCACAAACGCGACAACCCCCGATAGAAACTCCCTGGGAGCGCACCATGACGATGACCGACATGACAACGACCATGACCCGCCCCACAGTGGTCTGGGAGCGCGCCTGCGCCGTGACCGATCTGGAACCCAGCTGGGGCGAAGCCGCACTGATCCGCATGAAGCAGATCGCCTTATTTCTGCTCTCGCCCACCGAGATCTACGCCGTCGACCACCGCGACCCGCACACCGAGGCCAACGTCATGGCCCGCGGCATCGTCGGGTCCAAGGGAGACCGCCCCACCATCGCTTCACCGCTGCACAAAGAGGTCTACGACCTCGGTACCGGCGAATGCTTCACCAACCCGACCCTCGTGCTGAACACCTACGAGACCCGCATTGTCGGCGGCTATATCGAGGTCGCGGTCGAGACTGAACTACTCGCTGCGGCATGACCCTGCTTGGGGAACGGCGCGACACTGAACGGCGCAGCACCTTCGGGCGCCGCGCTGCGATCAGCACGCCGCTGCCCGCCGCGCTCGTCGCCATCTCGCACGGCACCAACTCGCCTGACGGCCAGGCGGCCATCGCCGCTCTCGTCTCGGCCGTCTCCCTCGCCCGCCCCGATCTAGCTGTGACCGGGGGTTTCGTTGATGTGCAGCAACCGGATGTCGCGGCGAGCCTTGGCGCGGTACGCCCGGACTGCGCCGCTGTCGTAGTGCCCCTGCTGCTCTCGGCCGGGTACCACGTCCACGTCGACCTGCAACGTGAAACCAGTGCGCACGACCGCGTGACGACGGTGTCGCGCGCGCTCGGCCCGGACGACCGACTCATCGACGTGCTGGTGCAGCGCCTTCTGGCCGACGGGTTCGACAGGCGGGTACGCGGCCAGGAGATCGTGCTCGCCGCCGCCGGCTCGAGCGATTCCCGCGCAGTGCACGACTGCCGCACGGTCGGCGGCCTGCTGGAACAGCGCCTCGGCGTGCGCGTCACCGTGGGCTTTCTCTCGGCCGCAACGCCGCGACTGGCCTGCGCCGTCACCGGGGCCCGGCTCCGGAGCGCCAACGTCACCGTCAGCACCTATCTCGTGGCTCCCGGATTCTTCTTCGACCTGACCCGCGCCCAGAGCGTCGGCGCCGACCTGGTCACCGCTCCGCTGCTCCTGCCGGGGGAATCCGCCCCCGCTCCGTTGGTTGATCTGGTTCTCGACCGATACCTCGAGGCGAAAGAGAGCGCCGGACTCTTCTAGAATTTGACCATGCGCATCGATATTGTCACCATTTTTCCCGAATTCTTCGATGTGCTCGATCTGTCTCTGCTCGGCAAGGCCCGGCAGAGCGGACTGATTGATCTGGGCGTGCACAATCTGCGCGACTCCACCATTGACCGGCACCACTCGGTCGATGACACCCCCTACGGCGGCGGTGCCGGAATGGTCATGAAGGCGGAGCCGTGGGGCGCGGCCCTGGACGCCATTCTCGGTTCCGATGCGCCCGCTGCTGCGCCCGCTGCACAGGCCGAGGGCGGCCCCATCCTCATCTTTCCCTCACCGGCGGGCGACCAGTTCACCCAGGCGATGGCCCGCGAGCTGTCCCTCGAGCAGCACCTCGTCTTCGGCTGCGGCCGCTACGAGGGCATCGACCAGCGTGTGGTCGACCACTACTCACAGCGCGGCCGGGTGCGCCTGGTCAGCCTCGGCGACTACGTGCTCAACGGGGGAGAGGTCGCCGTCATGGCCATGATCGAAGCGATCGGCAGGCTCATTCCCGGTGTCGTCGGCAATCCCGCGAGCCTCGTCGAGGAATCCCACGAAGACGGCCTGCTCGAATACCCGAGTTACACCAAGCCGGCCAGCTGGCGCGGCCTCGAAGTGCCGCCGGTGTTGCTCAGCGGCAACCACGGCGCCATCAGCACCTGGCGGCGCCAGCAGCAGATCGAACGCACCGAACGGGTGCGCCCCGATCTATTGCCGCGCACAATCTAGAGCACAACCTTCTGCCTCCAGCGAACGCCAAGGTTAGTGTCAGTCCCCGTCGATAAACTTGGGGTCGTGATCATCCGCCGTGCCTTCTACCACTGGCAATTTCTTGCCGCCGGAGCCCTGCCGCTCTGGCTTCTCGTCGGTTCCGCCATATTTGGCTCCGGTGCCTGGGCGGTCCTGGGCATCTTCTTCGGAGCCGTTCTGATCGGCCTCGGGCTACTGCTGGTGGCACTCGTCATCTACGCGCGCAAAGAGGTCCGCGAAACCCGGGCGGTCTCCTACGCCGATGTCGGCGTGCTTGCACTCTGGCACCTGCTCATCATCGCAATTCCCTTTTCAACGGATGCCGCCGGCTGGCTCAGTGTGCTCGTCATCATCGGCGGGCTGGCCGTGTTCTGGTTCGCCGTCTGGGAGCTGTTCGCCGCTGCCCGGCGTCGCATGCGCGCCATGGTCGACCTGGTGGAACAGCAGGCGCGCGGGCAGTCTGCGCAGGGCCGGTCTGCGCCGGCCGGGCCGCAGCATCCACTGCCCGGCCGCGGCGCGCCCTTCGGACGACCCGGCACCCCCGAGACCATCATCATCGAAGAAAAGCGCGACCGGCCCTAACCTGCCCGCCCCGCTTTGCAGTGCGCGTCAGTTCATGGCAGAATAGGCGATTGTGCCGCTGCAGGACTCTGCCACAGGGGAACCTGCTTTGTGCGGCGCACATCCTTATACTGATTGCTTCGAATGAAGCACCTAGCGTAGTCGACCTGTGGCGGGTACAGAGAGCGAAACAACATGCATATTCTCGACGCGGTAGACGCCCCATCGCTGAAGACAGATCTTCCTGACTTCCGTGCCGGCGACACCGTCAAGGTTCACGTCAACATTATTGAGGGAACCCGCTCTCGTATCCAGGTCTTCCAGGGAGTCGTCATCGGCCGCTCCGGCGAAGGCGTGCGCGAAACGTTCTGCGTTCGCAAGGTCAGCTTTCAGATCGGCGTCGAGCGTACCTTCCCGGTGCACTCCCCGGTCATCGACCACATCGAGATCGTGACCCGCGGCGATGTTCGTCGCGCGAAGCTGTACTACCTGCGCGACCTGCGTGGCAAGAAGGCCAAGATCAAGGAAAAGCGCTAACTTTCGCGCCTACTAAGATCCAACCGGATTCTTCACTGAGCTCCCCATCACCTAAACTGATGGGGAGCTCAGGCGGTTAAATGACAGATGAAGTGCTCGCCTCCAGGTCCGATCATCGGGTGACAGGGTCGAAGAAGTCTCGCAGTAAGAAGGCGTCCAGCAAGAAGCGCAGCGTCTTACTGTTCATCCGCGACCTCCTGATCATTTTCGTGGTCGCACTGCTCATCTCCTTCCTGATCAAGACCTTCCTGATCCGGTCGTTCTATATCCCCTCCGGGTCGATGGAGAACACCTTGCAGATCAACGACCGCATCATCGTGAACCAGCTCGAACCGGAGCTGATTCCGATCACTCGCGGCGACGTCATCGTGTTCAAGGATCCGGGCGGATGGTTGCTGCCCCAGGCGGACGTGGTGCAAAACCCGATCGTGGCCGGCGCCGACTGGCTGCTCTCGGTCGTTGGACTCTCAGCTCCCGACAGCAATGATCACCTCATCAAACGCGTCATCGGGCTGCCCGGCGACCACGTCGTGTGCTGTAACGCCCTCGGCCAGATGAGCGTCAACGATGTTCCCCTCGACGAGTCGGCCTACGTGCTGCTGCCGGCCGGCGAGACCACGGTGTCCAAGGACGACTTCGACGTCACCATCCCGGCGGACTCGCTCTGGATGATGGGCGACAACCGCTACAACTCCAAGGACTCCCGCTACAACGGTGACACCGCCGGCAAGGGCTACGTCCCCATCGAAAACGTGGTCGGTCGTGCCCTCGTCGTGAGCTGGCCGCTGGCCCGCTGGGCCTGGCTGGATGACTACCCCGATGTGTTCCGCGAGGTGGAACAAGCCGACAAAGGCTCCGAGTAGTGGCCGTGTCCGACCCCACCCTCGAGGTGGAGTTCGACCTGCTGCGCACCGGCGCCAGCTTCGTGATCGGCTGTGACGAGGTGGGCCGCGGCGCTCTCGCCGGGCCAGTGGCCGTAGGATTTGCCGCGGTGAACGCATCCGTTCTGGCCATGCCGGTGGGACTACGCGATTCCAAGATGCTCAGCGAACCGCGCCGGGAACTTCTCGCCCCCCTCGCCTCGCAGTGGGCGACGCACTCGGCCGTCGGGCTCGCCTCGGCCGCCGAGGTCGATGAACTCGGCATCATCGCCTGCCTCGGGCTGGCCGGTAAGCGTGCCCTGTCCGATCTATACCTGCAGGGTGTCGATGTGGCCGGCAGCATCGTGCTGCTCGATGGCAGCGACGACTGGCTGAACAAGGCCCTGGCCACCCCGTTGAGCGTCGTGACCCGCATCAAAGCCGACCGGGATTGCGGGTCGGTGGCGGCGGCATCCGTTATTGCTAAGGTGCACCGCGACCGTCTGATGATCGCCGCACACGATGGCGCTCCCGGCTACGGCTGGGCGTCGAACAAGGGCTACGGCAGCGCGGCACACATGAGCGCGATCGACCTGCTCGGGCCGAGCCCTCTACACCGAAAATCGTGGCTCAAAATCTCAGCGTAAGATGAGATCACCATGGAAGAAGACGAATTCGAGGACTACGACCGCGAGGTCGAGTTGGCCCTGTACCGGGAATATCGAGACGTCGTTGGTCAGTTCCAGTACGTCGTCGAAACCGAACGACGCTTCTACCTCGCGAACGAGGTCGAACTGGTGCGCCGTGACACGGAACACGATTTCTACTTCGAACTGACCATGAAGGACGTCTGGGTCTGGGACGTCTACCGCTCGGATCGATTCGTGAAATCGGTGCGTGTGCTGACCTTCAAGGACGTCAACGTGGAAGAGCTCGCGTCGAAAGACTTCGAACTTCCCAAGGAACTTGCGCTCGACGAGTGAGGAATGACTCCGGGGCCTCGGGTGGCCGGACAGGACCGACGAAGGTTTAGGAAGGCAACCCTGTGATCCAGGACGCTGATCGTGCCCGTGCTCTGTGGAGCAACCGCGAGGCTCTCGCCGAGGCGATGATTCCTCTGATCGGGCGCCTCTACCGGGACAACACCGTGGTGACGAGCGTCTACGGACGCGGTCTGGTCAACAAATCGGTCGTTGGTCTGCTCAAAGCACATCGCTTCGCCCGTCACATAGCGGATGTCGAGCTTCCGCTCGAAGAGACCCTCCCCATTTTGCAGGCCATCGACGGCCTCAATCTGGGGGCTGCGTCGATCGACCTCGCGCGCCTCGCGCTCGGTTTTCGCGAGCAAAACAGCCGAGTCACCCTGGAAGAATACCTCCGCGCTGAACTCGCCGACGTCGTCGGCCAGCACGGACTCGACGGTCGCACCAGCACCGACGTTGTGCTCTACGGTTTCGGCCGTATCGGGCGCCTGCTCGCGCGCATCCTGATCGAACACGCCGGCGGCGGGCAGGGCCTGCGCCTGCGCGCGATCGTCGTGCGCCGCGGTTCGGCCAACGACCTGGTCAAGCGGGCCAGCCTGCTGCGCCGCGACTCGGTGCACGGCCCGTTCGAGGGCACGATCACCATCGACGAAGAGAACAACACCATCCTCGCCAACGGCACACTCATCCAGGTGATCTACTCCGGCGACCCGGCCAGCGTCGACTACACCCAGTACGGCATCCACGATGCCATCGTCGTTGACAACACCGGCAAGTGGCGCGACGAAGAGGGCCTCTCCCAGCACCTGAAATGCCCCGGCGTTGCCCGGGTGCTGCTCACCGCGCCGGGCAAAGGCGCGCTCAAGAACATCGTGCACGGCATCAACCACGGGGACATTCTGCCGACCGACCGCATCATCACCGCGGCGTCCTGCACCACGAACGCGATCACCCCGGTCCTGAAGGCCGTCAACGATCGCTACGGAATCATCGACGGCCACGTCGAAACCGTGCACTCGTTCACGAATGACCAGAACCTCATCGACAACTTCCACTCCGGTGACCGTCGGGGCCGTTCAGCCGCGCTCAACATGGTGATCACCGAGACCGGTGCCGCCAAGGCCGTGGCCAAGGCCCTGCCGGAGCTGGCCGGTAAGCTCACCGGCAACGCGATCCGCGTTCCCACGCCCGACGTGTCGATGGCTATCCTCAACCTGAACCTGGCCAGCGCGACCGATAAGGAGGAGCTCAACACCTACCTGCGCACGATGTCGCTGCACTCCTCGCTGCACCGCCAGATCGACTTCATCGACTCGCCCGAGGTGGTCTCGAGCGACTTCCTCGGCTCGCGTCGCGCTGGCATCGTCGATGGCTTGGCCACGATCGTCACCGACCAGAAGGCCGTACTCTACGTCTGGTACGACAACGAATACGGCTACAGCTGCCAGGTGATTCGGGTGCTCGAGGAGATGTCCGGCGTGCACGCGCCGATCTTCCCGCCCATCCTGGTCGAGGCGCTCGAGCCGGTCGCCTAATGCTCTGAGTCGGACGGGGCCCAGGCCCCGTCCGTATTTTAGGGGCGGGGGTCGCAGATGACCACGGGGATGTCGCGGTCGGTTTTCGTCTGGTACTTCCGATAACCGGCGTAGGCGGCGACGATGCGCGGCCACAGCTCGGCTTTCTCGGTGGATGTCGCGGTGCGCGCCCGAAACGGCCGCGTCACTCCGCGAATGGTGAGCTCTACATCGGGCTGGGCCACGAGATTGCTGTACCAGAACGGATGCCGGTCGTCGCCGCCCTTGGACGCCACGAGCACATACCTTCCGCCCTCGTGCACCGGTGCTGTCAGCATCGTCGATCGACGCTGCCCGCTCGTGCGGCCGATCGTGTGCAGCTCGACGGCGGCCATGGTACCGATAGTCCAGCCGAGGCGTCCGCCGGAGACGAAAAGCAGCATCCGGTGTACGCCGTTCATCGCGCGCATGCCCAGATCGGTCAGCCGGTTGCCCACAGTCATAAGCCCAGCGTACGTCGCGTCGGGCGTTAGGTTGGAACAATGACTCCAGCAACGATGCTCAGTACGATTCTTCGCGAAGCCGGCACCTCGCGCCCCTATGCACAGAGCCGACCGCTGACGCTCGAACGGATTCCGGTGCCGACGCCGCGGACCGGCGAGGTGCTTGTGCGCATCGAACGCGCCAGCCTGTGCCACTCCGACCTTTCGGTCATCGATGGGTCGCGCCTACGCCCGCTGCCGATGGCGCTCGGCCACGAGGCCGCCGGCACAGTGACGGCACTCGGCGACGGCGTCGACGATCTGGCCATCGGCGACCGGGTCGTGCTGGTCTTCGTGCCGAGCTGCGGTGCCTGTCGGGCCTGCCTGGCTGGGCGCCCGGCGCTGTGCCACCGCGGCGCCGAGGCCAACGGATCCGGCGACCTGTTGCACGGACCGGCCGTGCTGATCGGCGGCGAGGGCGAACGCGTCAACCACCACCTGGGGGTCTCGGCGTTCTCGCAGTACGCGGTCGTCGCCCGCGAATCGGTCGTGCCGATCGACCAGGATGTTCCGTTCGACATCGCCGCCATGTTCGGCTGCGCGGCCCTCACCGGCATCGGCGCCGTGCTCAATACCGGCGCCCTCACGTCCGGCCAGTCTGTGATCGTGTTCGGACTCGGCGCGGTCGGTCTGATGGCTGTCATGGCCGCCGCCCAGGTGGCCGGCAGCACCGTCATCGCGATCGATCCGCTGCCCGAAAAGCAGGCGCTGGCCATCCGCTGCGGCGCCGACCATGCCGGCTCGCCCGACCAGGCGGGCGAACTGGTGCGTGAATACGCGGGCGATGGCGTCGACCTCGCCATCGAGGCCGTCGGCAGTGCCCGGGTGATGGAGGCGAGCCTCGCCCTGCTCACCCGGGGCGGCGCGCTCGTCTCGGTGGGCCTGCCGCACCCCGAGCAGACCATCACCACCCCGGCGTTGCAGTTCGCCGGGCTGGGCCGCCGGCTGCTCGGCTCGTACATGGGCGACTCCGTGCCCAGCCGCGACGTCCCGGCCTACCTGCAGCTGTGGCGGGACGGCAAACTGCCGGTCGAACTGCTGCACACCGACACCCGACCGCTCACTGACCTCAACGAGAGCCTCGACGCGCTCGTTGCCGGCGACGTCGTGCGCCGCCTGTTCGTCATGCACGACGAATAGCCTCTCCTCCACAGGGGCCCGGGCCGCGCGACTGTCCACGAATGTGGCGGCGGCCCACCCTCGGCCACACGTGAGCGCGCACTCTGGTGTTCGGAGGCACTCGTGGCGCGCAAGGACGAACTCGGCAAACTCGGCGAAGAGCAGGCCGCGCTTTTTCTTCAGGGTGCCGGCTACACCATCCTCACCCGCAACTGGCGGTGTGCGGAGGGAGAGATCGACCTCGTCGTACAGCGCGGCGCGGCCGTGGTCTTCGTCGAGGTGAAGACGCGCAGTAGCGTGCGCTTCGGGCATCCGTTTGAGGCGATCACCGTGAAAAAGCTGGCCCGGATGCGCCGACTCGCAGCCGTCTGGTGCGTGGCGGCCGAGCGCTGGCCGCGCCAGATTCGGCTCGACGTCATCGCTGTGATCGCGCCGAGGGGCCGTGAACCGGTCATCGAACACCTCGAGGGTGTGTTCTGATGGGAATCGCCCGCACCCACGCCGTCGCGATGCTCGGCCTGACCGGAGCACTCGTCGAGGTCGAGGCCGACATCTCCGCGCAACTACCGGGCATGATTCTGATCGGTCTGCCCGATGCCGCCCTGGCGCAGGCGACTCAGCGGGTGCGCGCCGCGGCGGCCAACAGCGGATGCCCCCTCACCGTTCACCGTCTCACCATCAATCTGTCGCCGGCCGCGTTGCCCAAACACGGCGCCGGCTTCGACCTCGCGATCGCGTTGGCCTGCCTGGCGGCTGACAGCACCGTTTCGGGCGAATCGGTCGGTAAGGTCGTGCATTTCGGCGAACTCGCCCTCGATGGTCGGCTGCGGCCGACGCCGGGCATTCTTCCCGGGGTGATGACGGCCGCCCGCCTCGGTCACACCACTGTGATGGTGCCGATCGGCAACGAGGCCGAGGCCCGACTCGTGCCCGATGTTCGGGTGATCGGTGTCACGTCGCTGCGCGATGCGGCGATCTTTCACGGCGCCCAACTGCCCCCGATACCGGTTGAGCCGATTCTGGCCGCAACAGTGCCGACCGATCTGGTTGCCGAGCCCGACCTGGCCGACGTGATCGGCAACGACGACGCCATTTTGGCCCTGCAGATTGCCGCCGCCGGCGGGCATCACGTGTTTCTGCTCGGCCCGCCCGGAGCCGGAAAGACAATGCTTGCGGCCCGCCTGCCCGGGCTGTTGCCTGACCTCGACCCGGCGAGCTCGCTCGAGGTCAGCTCGCTGCGCTCGCTCAGCGGCCTGGGACTGGGCGACACCCTGATTACTCGGCCGCCGTGGGAAGCACCCCATCACACCGCGACAGCCGCCGCCATGGTGGGCGGTGGCAACGGGCAGATTCGGCCGGGGGCCGCGTCGCAGGCCTCGCACGGCGTTCTGTTCCTCGACGAGGCTCCCGAATTCGCCTCACCGGTGCTTGACGCCCTGCGTCAGCCGCTGGAATCCGGCTGGATCAGCATTCACCGGGCCAATGCCGTCGCGCACTTTCCCGCCCGGTTTCAACTGGTCATGGCGGCCAACCCGTGCCCGTGCGGGCAGTATGGCGCTGGCGATCTGAGCTGCACCTGCCCGCCGAACGCCCGCCGCCGCTACCTCGCCCGCATCTCCGGGCCGTTGCTTGACCGCATCGACATTCAACTCAACGTCAAACGAATCACCGCCGCCCAGCTGCGCCTCGCCGCGGGCACCCAGCGGATGACGAGTGCCACCGCCCGAGAGCGGGTGGTCACCGCGCGGGCTGCCGCGGCCGAGCGGCTTCGCAGCACCGCCTGGAGGCTGAACTCCCAAGTTCCGGGCCCCTGGCTGCGCGGCGCGGCAGTGCGCCTGGCCCCGAGCACCACCGCCGGCCTCGACCGCGCGCTTGAACGTGGCGGAATCACCATGCGCGGCTACGACCGGGTGCTGCGCATCGCGTGGACCCTGGCCGACTACGACGGTCTCACCATTCCCGGCCCTGACCAGGTCGGCCAAGCCCTCTACCTACGCAAAGGAATTTCATCATGACGCTGTTCGGGCTCGACGAAACCCGGGTGAGTCAGCTCACTGCGGGCGTACGCCGTGGAATGCCGGTTGACGCTGGCGACAACGCTGACTCCGCCGCGGCCGGCGAGGTCTTCGCCCGCGCGGCCTGGTCGGGCATTGCCGAACCCGGTGACGGTACGGCGGGCTTGCTCGTGGCGAGCCTTGGCGCGAGCGTGGCCCTGACCGCCATTCTCGAGTCGTGGAGCCCGGTGCGCATCGGCGCGCTCGTGCGAGACGCGCTCGGCGAAGACCCGGACGGGCCCGATCTCGTCTTTGCGGCCGGTCCCAGCGCCGATCCCACCGAAGCGGATGCTCACACCAGCGCCGAGCTGGAGCTGGCCCTCGACGCGGGGCTGCAGCGCTGGCGGCCGCGGCTCAACTCGGGTGACGTCATCCGCTCGCTGCAGCAAGCGGCCCGTGTCGATGCCCGGTTGCTGCTGGCCACGGATGCCCTGTGGCCGTCTTCGCTCGGCGACCTCGAACAGCATGCGCCGCTCGCGTTGTGGTGGCGCGGCGTACCCGGCGCCCTGGCCGCGCTGCCTAACTCGATCGCGCTGGTCGGGGCGCGGGCGGCCACCGGCTATGGCGAGCACATCGCCATGGAAGCCTCGGCCGGGTTGGTCGACCGCGGTTTCGCGGTCGTCTCCGGTGCCGCCTATGGCATCGACGGCATGGCCCACCGGGCCGCACTGGCCAGCGACGGCGTGACCGTGGCCTTTCTGGCCGGGGGAGTCGACCGGTTCTACCCGAGTGGCCACGACTCCCTGCTCACCCGAATCGTCGCCTCCGGGGCGGTTGTCTCCGAGCTGCCCTGCGGCGCCGCACCCACGAAGTGGCGCTTTCTGCAGAGAAACCGGTTGATTGCTGCGGCGAGCGCGGCGACGGTCGTACTGGAGGCGGGCTGGCGGTCGGGCTCCCTCAACACGGCCGGTCATGCCTCCGCGCTGGGTCGGCCGCTCGGCGCCGTACCGGGTCCCATCACGAGCCCCACCTCGGCCGGCTGCCACCGTCTCATTCGCGAGTTCGCCGCGGTCTGCGTGACCAGCCCGACGGAGATGGCCGAGCTCGTCGGGGAGCGGTCGATCCAGGTGCCCCTCGACTTTGCTGTCACCGATGCCGGGCCGGGCCCGATACCGCGCACGAGCGACCAGATCCGCGTGTTCGATGCCCTGAGCGGGCGCTCGCCGCGCACGGTCGCCGACCTGTCCCGTCGGGCCGGGCTGTCAAGCGCGGCAGTGCGCGGTGCCCTCGGCGGGCTCGATCTCGACGGGGCTGCCCAGGAGCGGGAGGCCGGCTGGGTGCGGCGGGCCTAGGGCTCAGTCTTGATCGTCGGTCGCGTGGGGAGTGCTCGCTGCTGTCGGCCGGGGCGGGATCGCCTTCGCGTCGGCTGATCGTGCAGGGTCAACATCCACTGCCGCGCAGGCCCGCGCCACTGCGGCGAGGGACAGCGCGACGTCCGCGGCATCCGTCGACCAGTTGCTCACCGAGATGCGCAGGATGTCCCGGTCGTGCCAGCGCGACCCCGACATCCAGGCCGAACCGTCGGCAATGAGTTGCTGGGTCACCCGTCGGGTGCGATCGTCGCTGCCGAAGCTCACGCACACCTGCGTGAACACGACCTCGTTGAGCACCTCAACGCCCGGAATGACCCGAAGGCCGTCGGCCAGGGCCCTTGCGTTCGCGGCGAGACCGTCGACCAGAGCAATCGTGCCGGCGCGGCCGAGGGATCGAAGCGCCGCCCAGACCGGAACGCCCCGTGCCCGACGGGATAATTCGGGCACCTTCTCGAACGGGTCGCCGGGGCTGCGGTGTTCGCCTGCAGCGTCCGCGGCGATGAGGTAGCTGGTGTGCACGCCGAAGACCCGGCGCACCACCTCGGGCCGCGACACGATCGCCACCCCGCAGTCGTAGGGAACGTTGAGGGTTTTGTGGGCGTCGGTGGCCCAGGAATCAGCCCGTTCCAGACCGGTCAGCTGGTCGCGAGACCGCGGACTGGCCGCCGCCCACAGGCCGAACGCGCCGTCGACGTGCACCCAGGCTCCGTGCCGGCGGGCCACGTCGATCGCCGCACCCATCGGGTCAGACGCTCCGGAATGCACGTTGCCGGCCTGAAGGCAGACGATCGCCGGGCCGGAGCTGGCATTCAGTAGCTCGGCGAGGGCGTCGGGCCGTAACCGCCCCTCAGCGTCGACATCCACCACGATCGGCGCCCCGAGACCGAGGTAGCGCAGCGTGAGATCGATGACCTCGTGACGCTCGACGCCCACAAAGACCCGCACCCGGGGAGCGCCCGTCAGGCCGTCCCGGTCGATTTCCCACCCGGCCTGCTCGAGTACCCACTGTCGACCGGCGGCGAGACCGACGAAATTGGCCATGGTCGCGCCCGTTGTGAATCCGACATCCGCTCCCGGCGGTAGCCCCAGCAGGTCGAGGAGCCAGCCGCCGGCGGTCTCCTCGAGCACGGCGGTCGCGGGCGTGGCGAAGCGCATTCCGGCATTCTGATCCCATGCGGTGACCAGCCAATCGGCGGCGAGGGCCGCCGGCAGGGTTCCGCCAATGACCCAGCCGAAGAACCGGCCGGACGGCATCGCCATCAGGCCGGGTTCGGCAAACGAAGCGAGTTCATCGATGACGTCAGCCGCAGGGGTCGGGGCCGGGGGCAGCGGGCCAGCCGACAGCGCGGCCAGGGTATCGGCGTCGACGCGGGGGCCGACCGGGCGGGAAGGAAGCGACGCAAGCCAGGCCTGGGCGTGCAGCAGCGCACGATCCAGAGCCTCGAAATAGGCGTCCGGCTGGGCAGACATGGTGCCATGATAGCGCGCCCATGCGCCCTTGTCGCCGGTCGGTGACGGGGCTACTGTAACCCGCAACATCGCCAATTGCCCCACCCTGTCGACTGTCAGAATTTTCAGAGAAGTGGATGTCATGAGCGCACCAGTAGCCGTCCAACGTCGAGGCCTCGGCTTCGCACTCACCGTTCTCACCGTTGGAGCGGCCGTCTTGGCCTCCACTCCGGCGGCGCTCGCAAACCCCGCGGCCAGCGCGCCCCGCACGATGAGCCAGCCGACCGCGATTCAGCCCGCAGCCAGCCAGTTGACCGCAACGCCGATTCCCACCATCAGCGGAATACCGCAGGCTGGTCGGCGGCTGACCGCCTCCCCGGGCACCTGGAAACCGGCACCGGTAACGCTGTCCTACCGCTGGAAGGTGAATGGTGTGGCGGTTCCGGGCGCCACGGCATCCACTTTCACGCCCTCCAACACCCAGGTGGGCAAGCGCGTCACCGTGACCGTCACCGGCACCAAGATCGGGTATCAGACGGTCTCGAAGACGAGCGCGTCGACCAAGACCGTCGCTCCGGCCACGATCGCCGTCGGTGCCAATCCGCGCGAGCTCGTCGTGACGAAAAACGGCCGCTGGGCGTACGTCGCCAACGCCGGCGCGCGTACGGTCTCGGTGATCGACACGGCCACCGGCACAGTCGTCGCCACCATTCCGCTGGGCGGCACCCCCCGAGCTCTCGCAGTGTCGACCAACCAGAAACAGGTGTTCGTGAGCACCTGCAGCGACGAAAAGATCTACGCCCTGAACATTGCCACAAACACGGTCGCCTACTCCTTCCAGGCCGGCGCCTGCGGTGACCTCGTGGCCACCCCCGACGGCAAATCGCTCTACGTCGGCGGTTCGGACTCACTGTTCGATATCACTGTGGCGACCATCGCCACCCGCTCGCTCGCCGAGCCGATCTTCACCGGTGCCCCGGTAGGTGAACTCACTCCGAGCGCTGATCGAAAGAAGGTCTACCTGAGCAACGGCGACGACTACGGCGTGCTGATCATCGACACGGCCGCGCCCCAGGGACCGCTCGGGGAGTTCAACACCTCGCACCCGCCGATCGCGTCGGCACCGTCACCCGACGGTAAGACGGTCTACGCCAGCCTCGGACGCGACCTGCTCACCGGGCCGTCCAATGCCGTGGAAGTCATAGACACCGCCACGAATCGGGTGCGGGCCAGCATCGCCATCACCGCCCCCGGCGCCCTGACGGTGAGTCCGGACGGAACGAAACTCTACGTGCTGTCGACCGAGAACAACACCATCGTCACGATCAGTACCGCCACCAACCGGGTGCTCAGTCGCATCCCGGTCGGGCATACCCCGACGAGCCTCGTGGTCACCCCCGACGGCAGCAAGGTGGGCATCACCAATTACGACGACAACACGGTGTCGGTGCTGCCGGTGTTCTGACTCGGCTGTCGGTGGCTGCCCGTAGTCTGAAGACCGACGAAAGGTGATTCATGGCAGCCGTGCAGCTGGGTCAGTACGCGCCCGCCGAGAAAATTCTGGTGCATGTCAGTGACACCCATTTTCTGGGCGACGGCGCGGCGCTCTACGGAGCCGTCGACACCGACCAGACCGTGCATCGTGCCTTCGAGCAGCTGCACCGCTCGGGCATTCGCCCCGACGCGTTCATCCTCACCGGTGACGTGGCCGATCGCGGCGAAGCGGATGCCTACCGCCGCATTCGCGGCATCGTTGAGGCTGCAGCCGCGCAATGGGGGGCGGCGATCGTCTGGGTGATGGGAAACCACGATCAGCGCGAACCGTTTCGTACCGAGCTTCTCGGCGAGACGCAGTTGGGCGGCGTTGGGGAGCCCGTCGATCAGGCCCCCGTCGATCAAGTGCACGACCTCGATGGCCTGCGCATCATCGTCCTCGACACGAGCGTTCCGGGCTATCACCACGGTGAGATCACCGATGCCCAGCTCGAATGGCTGCGCGCGGTTCTGTCAACGCCGTCCCCGCGCGGGTCGATTCTGGCCCTGCACCACCCGCCGATACCCACCCCGTTGCCATTGATGAGCGTGCTCGAACTGCAGGACCAGCCGCGACTGGCCGCCGTACTGGTGGGCAGTGATGTGCGGGCCATCCTCGGCGGGCACCTGCACTATTCCACCCAGGGTCTGTTCGCCGGTATCCCGGTATCGGTCGCGGCTGCGACCTGCTACACGATGGACCTCGGCGCCCCCGACCGTGAACTCACCGGGGTGAACGGCGCTCAGACGCTCAACCTCGTGCACGTCTACACCGACCAGATCACGCACTCCCAGCTGCCGATCGGAGAGTTCGTCGCCGTCACGCACTTTCCTGCTGCCTATGTCGATCAGCTGGCTGTGCTCACCCCCGAAGGCCGCCGGGAGGCCTTTTCTCGCCAGCAGTGAAGGGAACCACACGGTGCAGCTGAACAACGACATCGACGAGTTTCTGCGCTACCTCAGCGCTGAGCGCGGCTACTCGGTGCACACGCTGCGGGCCTACCGCACCGACCTGAACCAACTGGCCGGGTTTGCCGGCGACCGGGGCGTCGAGGCATCCGCTGACCTCAGTCTCGAACTGCTGCGGGAATGGCTCTGGGCTGCCACCCAGGCCGGCCTGGCCCGGGCCACCCTGGCTCGCCGGTCGGCGTCGGCGCGCAGCTTCACCGCGTGGCTGGCGCGCAGCCATGACGACAGCGCCGACCCGGCGGCCCGCCTGCGCTCGCCGAAGCCGGGGCGCACCCTGCCGCGGGTCATCACCCACACCCAGATGACCGATCTGCTCGATCTCTTGGCGGCGCGCGCCAGTGGTGGAGAGGCGCTCGCACTGCGCGATCTCGCGATTGTCGAGCTGCTCTACGCCTCGGCGCTGCGCGTCTCCGAGCTCGTGGGTCTCGATCTGCCCGACGTTGACCTGGATCGGCTGACCGTGCGGGTCACCGGCAAGGGCGCCAAGGAACGCGTGGTTCCGTTCGGGGTGCCGGCAAAACGCGCCCTCGTTGAGTACCTGCGCCAAGCCCGGCCGGCGCTGCTCGCACAAGCTGGAGCGCCGCCCAACAGCGCGACGGCACCCAATGCCGTCGCGTTGCTCCTGGGCCGCACAGGCCGGCGACTCGGCGTGCGCGGGGTCTATCGCCTCGTTGCTGCCCTCCTCGACGCAATCGGCGGCACCGGCCCGGCCGGACCGCACGCCCTGCGCCACACCGCTGCCACCCACCTGCTCGACGGCGGAGCCGACCTGCGCGCCGTACAGGAACTGCTCGGTCACGTCAGCCTCGGTACCACCCAGATCTACACCCACGTCTCGGCTGAACGCCTCAAAGCCAGCTACGGACTCGCCCACCCCCGCGCCTGACCGCATGACCCAGTCGCGGTCATGGCACGGCGGGCAACAACACCGCGCGCGGCACATTTCCCAGGAAGAGTAGTGGCGACACGTACCAGCCGTGCTGACGAACACCGAAGTGCAGACACCCGGGCGGGCAATGACCGCCGCTCGCGACGATGCCGATCAGCTGCCCGGCCCGAACATGATCGCCCACAGCGACTACGGCGTCCACCGGCTCGACCGTCGTGATCACATCGTTCGGCTGCATGATCGACAGCACCGACCGATCGACGACTCGGCCCGCGAAGGACACCACGCCGTCGTGGGCAGCAAACACCTTCTCGTTCGCCGCGGCCGCCAGATCGATCCCGCGATGGCCGCCCGCATACTGTGATTCCGGCGCCACAAACCCACGGATCAACCGGTGGGGTTCCGCGAGCGGCCAACGCCAGTCATCCGTTGTGGTCGCTGCGGCTGACGACGAAGTCCCGGCTGACACGGCGTCCGACGCCGGCCCAGCACCAAACACGACGATCACAGTAACGAGAGCGGATGCCGCCAGCGCGCGCAGATTCTGCATGCCCCCACCCTGCCGCCGGGCTCGGGCAACCGCCGGGCCTCGGCTGCATCGGTGTACATCTCCAGAGGTCAGGTCCGGTGGAGGAGCCGGTCACACGGCACGGTCGCCCGAGCGCTCCCGTCGGTGATACGCTATCCCCAGCAGCGCTTTGTGCGCTGACTACGCGTGCCTATTTGGCCGCCATGTCCAATCGGTCCCGTCTCACGAGTAACCAGCGTGAACAGGGCGGACATGTGCCGGGCACCAGGAGTGATGATCGACCGATCATCGCACAAACCGATTGGTGGGGCCTCTCGAGGCCTGCATCAGAACAGGAGTACGGCACATGGCCGTCGTAACAATCCGCCAGCTGCTCGACAGCGGCGTGCACTTCGGGCACCAGACCCGCCGTTGGAACCCGAAGATGAAGCGCTTCATCTTCACCGAGCGTTCCGGCATCTACATCATCGACCTGCAGCAGTCGCTCGGTTTCGTTGACAAGGCCTATGACTTCGTCAAGGAGACGGTTGCCCACGGCGGCACCATTCTCTTCGTCGGCACCAAGAAGCAGGCCCAGGAATCCATCTCGGAGCAGGCGCAGCGCGTGGGCCAGCCCTACGTCAACCAGCGTTGGCTCGGTGGACTTCTCACCAACTTCCAGACCGTTTCCAAGCGTCTGGCCCGTATGAAAGAACTCGAAGAGCTCGACTTCGAAGACACCGCCAAGAGCGGTTTCACGAAGAAGGAAATGCTCATCAAGAAGCGCGAGCTCGTCAAGCTGCACAAGAGCCTCGGCGGAATCCGCAACCTCACGAAGACCCCGTCTGCCCTGTGGGTTGTCGACACCAACAAGGAGCACCTCGCCATTGACGAGGCGCGCAAGCTTGGCATCCCGGTTATCGCCATCCTCGACACCAACTGCGACCCCGACGACGTGCAGTACCCGATCCCGGGCAACGACGACGCCATTCGCTCCGTTGGGCTGCTGACCCGCATCATCGCGGACGCCGCAGCCGAGGGCCTGATCCAGCGCCACGCCAAGCCGGAGGCCGAAGTTGAGCCCCTCGCCGCGTGGGAAGCTGAACTGCTCCAGGCGTCCGACGTCGAGACCACCCCCGCGCAGTCCTCTGCGGAGACCGAGAAGGTTGCCGACGCTACCGTCGTGGCCGACGAGGCCGTCGTTGCAGAGCCCACCATCGCCGATGCAGTCGCCGACGCCGACGTTGCCGCCGTTCTGGCTGCCGTCGCTCCGGTTGCCGACGAGACCGTCCCAACCGACGAGACCAAGTAAGGAACCCGGTATGGCAAACTTCACACTCGAAAACGTCAAGGCTCTTCGCGAGAACCTCGGCACCGGAATGGTCGACACCAAGAATGCCCTCGTTGAAGCTGACGGCGACATGGACAAGGCCATCGAGATCCTGCGTCTCAAGGGGGCCAAGGGCAACGCCAAGCGCGCTGACCGTTCCACCTCTGAGGGACTCGTCGCCGCCAAGGAAATCGGCACGACCGCGTACATGATCGAACTCGCCTGCGAGACCGACTTCGTCGCTAAGGGCGACAAGTTCGTCGTTCTGGCCGACAAGGTTCTCGACGCGATCGCCGCCGCTGGCGCGACCACGGTCGAGGCCGGACTGGCAGCATCCGCTGGAACCCAGACCGTTGCCGAGCTCATCGACGGCGAAGCCGCAATCATCGGCGAGAAGTTCGAACTTCGCCGTGTTGCGGCCGTCACCGGCGAGTCGTTCTCGATCTACCTGCACAAGACCAGCAAGGACCTGCCCCCGCAGGTCGGCGTTGTTCTGGGCTTCTCCGGCACCGATGTGGAGACCGCGCGCAGCGTGGCCCAGCACATATCGTTCGCCAACCCCGAGTACCTCGCAGCGAGCGACGTTCCGGCCGATCTGGTGGAGACTGAGCGCAAGATCGTCACCGAGATCTCGAAGAACGAGGGCAAGCCGGAAGCGGCACTGCCCAAGATCGTTGAGGGACGCGTCAAGGCGTACCTCAAGCAGGTCGCCCTGCTCGAACAGGACTACGCCAAGGACAACAAGGTGTCCGTTGCGAAGGTTCTGGACGATGCAAAACTGACCGTGTCGGGCTTCGCCCGGTTCAAGGTCGGCGCCTAACAATAAATGTCGGAGGTCGGATTGCGAAAGCAATCCGGCCTCCGTTTGTGTGTGTGCCCCCGCTGGGGGACGCGCGTGCACTTGGTAGTTTGGTAACACCCCCTCTCGGAAGGCCCCGCACGACATGACTGACACGGCCAGCTCGCCCACGACCCACACCAGCCCGACCGCGGTCGTCAAGAAACGACGGGTGCTCCTCAAACTCTCCGGTGAGGCCTTCGGCGGTGGCGCCGTCGGCGTCAATCCGGATGTCGTCAGCTCGTTGGCCCGTGAAATCGCCGAGGGCGCCAAGCAGGTCGAGGTGGCCATCGTGGTCGGCGGCGGAAACTTCTTTCGCGGTGCCGAGCTCTCCCAGCGCGGCATGGACCGCGGCCGCGCCGACTACATGGGTATGCTCGGCACTGTCATGAACGCCCTGGCCCTGCAGGACTTTCTCGAACAGGCCGGCGCCGAAACGCGCGTACAGTCTGCCATCTCGATGACCCAGGTGGCCGAGCAGTACATTCCGCGGCGCGCCGAACGCCACCTGGAGAAGGGCCGCGTCGTCATCTTCGGTGCCGGCGCCGGACTGCCCTACTTCTCCACCGACACCGTCGCCGCGCAGCGCGCCCTCGAAATCGACGCCGACGTCGTGCTGGTGGCCAAGAACGGCGTTGACGGCGTTTATTCCGACGACCCCCGCACCAACCCCGACGCCCAAAAGATTCACCACATCACCTATCTGGAAGCCCTGCAGCGCGGCCTCAAAGTGGTCGACTCCACCGCCTTCAGCCTGTGCATGGACAACCACATGCCCATGCAGGTCTTCGGCATGGCGCCGGAGGGCAACGTGACCGCAGCCATCCTCGGCACCGATCTGGGCACTCGCGTCTCCAACTAGAATTGTTCCACCACCAATAAAGGAGTCACCGTGATCGCGGATGTTCTTTCCGACGCCACTGCGCGCATGAACCGGGCCCTCGAGGCCGCCAAAGACGACTTTGGTACCGTGCGCACCGGGCGAGCCAACCCGCAAATGTTCGCGAAAATTCTGGTGAGCTACTACGGCACCCTGACGCCGCTCGAACAGCTCGCGTCGCTGCAGAACCAGGAAGCACGCACCATGCTGATCGGCCCGTATGACAAGGCAGCGCTGCGCGACATCGAAATCGCCATTCGCGACACCCCGAACCTGGGTGCCAACGTCGGCAACGACGGCACCACCATCCGGGCCACCCTCCCCGAACTCACCACGGAACGCCGCAAGGAGTTCGTGAAGATCGTCAAGGCCAAAGCAGAGGATGCCCGCATCTCGGTGCGCAACATTCGCCGCAAGGCCAAGGATGAACTCGACGCCCTCAAGAGCGAGGTCGGCGACGACGAGGTCGGTCGTGCCGAGAAGGAACTCGAGCTGATCACCAAGAGCCACGTGGACGGCATCGACGACGCCTTCAAGCGCAAGGAAGCCGAACTCCTCGAGATCTAGGAGCTTCAGATGACCGAGAAACCGGAGAATGACCAGCCGCACAAACGCGGTCGCGGCGTCAGTCGCGCCGAGTTCCGGGCGCAAGTGAAAACCACGCGCGCTGATTTCGAACGCCAGGTGCAAACCACCAAGGCCGATTTTGAACGCCAGGTGCAGGCCACACGGGCTCAACTCGACCAGGCCAACGAACGCATCGAAGCGCGTACTGGGCGCAACCTCATTCTGGCCATCCTGATCGGACTGGTGCTCGGCGGCTCCATGCTGGTGAGCCTCATCATCATCAAACAGCTCTTCATGATCTTCGCCGTCGTGATCGTCGGTTTCTGTGCGTTCGAGCTGGCCCAGGCCCTGCGGCATGCCGGACGCAACGTTCCGCGCATCCCCGTGATCATCTCGGCCATCGCGATCGTTCCGGCCGCGTTCTATGGCGGGGCAACCGGCCAATGGCTGGTCATGCTCGGCGGCATCGTGCTGATCGGCCTGTGGCGTCTGGCACTGCTGGTCATTCCGTCACATCGCGCCTCGGCCCGATCCATCGTTGGCGACGTGGGCGGCGGCATCCTGATTCAGGTCTACGTGGTCTTTCTCGCGAGTTTCGCCGTGCTGCTCGTGGCCCAGGACCACGGACAGTGGTGGACGCTCGCCTTTCTGATCTTGGTTATCTCTGCCGACACGGGAGCCTACGTCAGCGGCCTCAACTTCGGCAAGCACCCGATGGCACCGTCGATCAGCCCCAAGAAGACCTGGGAAGGCTTCATCGGGGCCGGCCTGATCTGCATGATCGCCGGTGTGCTGCTGTCGATCTTCATGCTCCAGCAGCCGTGGTGGTTCGGACTGGTGTTCGGCGCTGTCATTCTGCTCACCGCCACCTTCGGCGACCTGGCCGAATCACTGATCAAGCGCGACCTCGGTATCAAAGACATGAGCTCGTGGCTGCCAGGGCACGGCGGCTTTCTGGACCGGCTCGACTCGATCCTGCCGTCGGCCGCTGCCGCCTACGCGCTTTACCTGGTCTTTGCATGAGCCGGGGCGATTCTTTTCCCACGAACTTCGTACGAGACAATGAGGCTATGAGCACCATATTTCCCCGAGTGGGCAAGAAGTCTCTCGGCTACAACGTCTCCCAGGTCGACGCGTTCCTGGCCGCAGCCCGACGCGCGTACGACCAGCCTGACCACCCGGGCGACGACCTCGATGCCGATACTGGTGTCGTGGAGTCCGTCGACGAGATCGCCACCGGCACCGAGACTGCCGACACCGAGACCGTCACCACGCCGCCGCCGACCACGGACGACGAAGCCGGCGCCGCCGACGGGACCGAGGCCATCCACGCGATTGTCGCGGAGAAGGCCGAGGCGGAAGCTGCCCGCACCGTTGCAGCATTGACGGCCGAGGGGATCCGTCACACCGCCTTCGCCATGCACAAGGGCGGATACTCACCCGAACACGTCGACGCGGCGCTGGAGCGGCTCGAAGACGCCTTCGCGGCTCGGGAACGCGATCAGGCGACGCACGACCGGGGCGAGCAGGCCTGGATGGCTGACGCCGAGGGCACCGCCGACGTGATCGTGGCCCGACTCAGCCGCACCCCCGGGCACCGTTTCACCCGCACCAGCGTGCTCGCGGTCGGCTATAAACGAGTGGATGTCGACCGCCTCGCGAACAAATTGGTGAAGTATTTTCAAGACGGTCGCGAGCTCACCGTTGACGAGGTTCGCACCGCCGTTTTTCGCCCTGAACGGGGCGGATACCGGGAAGCGCAGGTGGACCTCGTGCTCGACAGCGTCGTCGACGTCATGCTCGCGGTCCGCTGATTTGACCGCCGTTACTTGGTCGTTACCTAATTTGTCAGCTAAGGTCGTGTACTAATGGGTAGGCATCTGCAAGTTATCGACACTGTCCCGGCCGCGGCCCGGCCGAAAGTTCGTCGAACCCGACGCCGGGTGAAGCCCGCGCACTTCATGTTCGGCTTCACCGCCGCCTGTGCCTTCGTTCTCGTCACCGTGGTCGACCCCTACTCCGGCGCTACGGCGTCACCGTATTTTCAGATAGCCGGCAGCACGACCGATACTGGGCCGGCCCAGGCCGTTCTCGTCGCCGGCAGCTACGCGAACACCATCACCCGCGACGGCTATGCCGTTACCGAGAAGCCCAAACCGGTGCCCGTCGTCGTCGCGGTCGAAAAGAAAACGCAGAGCTTCACCGCCCCATCTGCCGCCGTGCCCGATCCCGGCTCGGCCCAGGCCTACGCCTACGACGCCGTTGCCGCTCGCGGCTGGGGCGAAGACCAGTACAACTGCCTCGTCTCGCTCTGGCAGAAGGAATCTGGCTGGCGCGTCAACGCCCAGAACGGTTCGAGCGGAGCCTATGGGATTCCGCAGGCGCTCCCCGGCTCCAAAATGGCCACGGCGGGCGAGGACTGGGCCACCAATGCCGGAACGCAGATCGAATGGGGCCTGGGTTACATCACCGGGCGCTACGGCACCCCCTGCGGCGCGTGGGCGAAGTCGCAGGCCTCGGGCTGGTACTAGCCGCACTTCGGCTGTCGAGCGGCGCCAGGTGCGCACTTTAGACTGGAATCATGGCGCGCAGCAATCGACCCCGAGGCCGCAAAGCCCAGCAGCCGGTCGACGACGACGAAGCCGTTGACCTGAATCATCTGCTCGCGGGGTGGCGGCGCAGTGAGGTGCGGCGGGACGGCCTTTGGCACGTGCAGCCGGTTCCCGCCAAGCAGGCGGTCAAAACGTATCTGTGCCCGGGATGCACCCAGGGAATCCTTCCCGGCACCGCTCATATCGTCACCTGGCGCGGGGATGGAGTGCTCGGCGACAACGCCGACCTCTCCAACCGGCGGCACTGGCACACCCACTGTTGGAAGATCAAATGACCCGCGAAAGTTCAGGAGAACCCGTGCCGGTTGATATTCGTGGTGGCATCGAACTGCCCGCCACCATCGAACACATCGAGCTGCGCACCAGCGACGGCCTCACCCTGGTGGGCGAGCTGGCGACCCCGGTGGATCGTGCGCCGGTAGCGACACTCGTGACGCTGCATCCGCTGCCCACCGCCGGCGGCTTCATGGACTCGCACATTCTGCGAAAGGCCGCCAACCGGCTGCCAGCCCTGGCCGATCTGGCCGTGCTGCGCTTCAACACCCGCGGCACGTCATCGCCGCGCGGCACCAGCGAAGGTGATTTCGGTCATGGCCTCACCGAACGGGCCGATGTCGCCGCGGCAATGACTTTCGTCGCCGAACGCCACCTTCCCAATCCCTGGCTGGTCGGCTGGTCCTTCGGCACCGAACTGGCCCTCAAGTACGGCCTGGAGCACCCCATCCGCGGGGCCATCCTGCTGTCACCGCCGCTGCACCGCACGACCAACGAAGAGCTGGCAGCGTGGGCCGGCAACGAACGCGAACTGGTCGCGCTGATCCCCGAGTTCGACGACTACCTGCGACCGGATGCCGCCCGCCTGCGGTTCGCCAGCGTGCCCGGTATGCGTCTGGTCGCCGTCGAGGGTGGCAAGCACCTCTGGGTGGGCGAGAATCTGACCCGTCGGGTGCTCACCGAGATCGTCGCCACCATCACCCCCGGCGCACTGCCGTTGCCGACCGAGTGGCCCGCGCCGCCGCCCGCTGCCTCCTGAGGCAGGTCGTCGGGCGTCAGAGCTCGTTCTGGCGGGGGATGACGACCTGTTTGACGATCATGATGACCGAAGCGGCCACCGGGATCGCGATCAGGGCACCGAGAATGCCGAGCAGGCTGCCGCCGGCCAGAGCCGCGATCACGACGACCGCGCCCGGCACAGAGACGGCCCGGTTCATGATGTTGGGGCTGAGTACGTATGCCTCGACCTGCATATAGATGAGGTAGTAGATCGCCGCGGCCAGCGCGGTCTGCGGAGAACTGCCGATCTCGGGAATCAGGCAGGTCAGCACGATGATGACCGAACCGGAGATCGTACCGACCAGCGGAATCAGCGACAGCAGGAAGGCGATGAACGCCAGCAGCGCCGGGAACGGCGCGCCGATGATCGACAGAAAGATGAAGCTCAGCACGCCATTGACCGAGGCCAACGCCGCCTGGCCGACGATGTAGCGGCCGACGGCCGTGGTGATCTGTTCGCTGATGTCGGTGAACCGTTCCCGCTTGGACGCGGGAACCAGCTGGTAGGTGGCGCGTTTCATGTTGTTCAGCGAGGCCGTGAAGTAGAGCGTGAGAATCAGGATGATGAGCCCGCCGAACAGGCCGTTCACGAAGGCCAACCCCGACTGCACGACCGTCGCCGTGATGTTGGTGAGGTTTCCGCCGAGAAAATTAGTGATCGTCTTGGTGATCTCGGTGATGTCGAGACCGGGGAACTGCTTCTGCAGATCGCTCAGGAAAGTTGAGCTGTTCACGGCCGTGACGAGCTCCGGAATAAGCTTGGACAGCTTGGAGACCTGGTCGACGATGATTGGCACGATCGCAAAGATCACGCCGGTGAGTACGCCGAGGACGCCCGCGACGACGATGAGAATGGCCGCCCAGCGCGGGAACTTCTTCTTCTCCAGCCAGGAGACCGCCGGGTCGAGGCCGAGCGCAATGAACAGCGCGGCCCCGACATAGATGATGATCGTCTGCAGGGTGATCACCGAGGTGATGATCAGCAGGCCCAGGCCTACGCCCAGGGTTCCGACGAGTCCGAATCGAAAGGCGTTCTGAATTTTCACGTGTCGTCTCCAGGAGTAGGGAATTACTCGGCTGCGACCCGTTCTGCCTGGGTCAAAACGCTGCGTAGGCTTTCAAAATAACCGGCAACGGCGTCGCGCTCAATCCTAATCTGGGACAACCGGTCTTCGGCGTCGGCAACGAGGGTACGTGAGCGTGTCGTGGCGTCGGTGACGAGCGCGGTTGCCGTGGTGTGGGCGTCGCTGAGAATGCGCGCGGCGCTCTCTTCGGCCAGTTCCTTGTTGGCCTTGGCCTCTTCGCGAGCGCCAGCATCGAGCTGGTCGTTGAGCGTGCGCAGTTCCGCGGTACGCTCGGTCGTCTCGGTGAGCTGTTTGGCGGCATCGAGCTGGAACTTCTGCGCCTGCGCCACGGCTTCCTGGTGCCGGGCGAGGTGCTCCTGCTCGGCCTCGTCACGGCGGGCCTTCAGCTCCACGTCGAAGTCGGCTCGCGCCTGGTCGATCTCCCGGGCCAGACGGCTAGCTTCGTGCTCGCCCTTCTTGCGCGTGGCGGTGAGCTGGTTCTCCAGATCGATGCGGGCCTGCTCGGCCTCGGCCTCGGCGTCGATGCGGGCCTGCTGGTTCTCGCGGGCCAGGTCGGCGGCGGCCTGCTCCACCTCGGCGGCGAGGGCCGCGCGGCCCTGTTCGATCTCGCGGGACAGACCGGCACGCTTGCGATCAAGTTCGCGGGCCAGATCGGTCTGAGCCTGCTCGCGTTCGACCTCGGTCACTGCGTGTGCCTGTTCGATCTCGCGGGCCAGGTCGATGCGCCCCTGTTCGATCTCGGCGGCGAGCAGGGTGCGCGCCTGGTCGGCGTCGTGGGCGCCAGCCAGTCGGGCGAGCTCGGACTCCCGAGCCAGATCGACCCTGGCCTGGTCGGTCTCGGCGGCCAGATCGACGCGGGCCTGCTCGGTTTCGCGCTGCAGGTCAGCCCGCTGCTGGTCGAGTTCCAGGGCTACTTCGGCGCGGGTGAGTTCGGTCTCGTTTGTCAGACCGGCCGCGATCTCGCGGGCTTCGGTGGCTTCACGCTGAGCGACCACGCGTACTTCTGCCGCTTCACGATCGGCTTCAGAGCGGATGGCCGCAACCTCACGCTTGACCGTGGCACGGGCTTCCGCAGCCTCGGTGGCGACAGCGCCCCGAATCAGGGAGGCATCGCGAACCGCATCCTGAACGATCTGGGCCTGGTCGTCCTGGGCACGGGCGCGCACATCATCCGCTTCGACCCTGACGTCATCGAGCACCCGACGCGCCTTGACGGCGGCATCGGACAGGGTGCGTTCGGCCTGCTCGAGGGCATTGTGACGGAGCAGCTGCACCTCGTCAGTGGTAGCGGCCCGAAGCTTTTCGGCGTCGATATCGGCCTGGGCAATGACGCGAGTGGACTGCTCTTCGGCGACGCGAAGGGTGTTCTCCAACTTGGTTCCAAGTCCGGAGAAGGTGGGGCTTCCAACCTCTTCGATCTCGGCGTTGAGATCGTCGATGCGCGCCGCCAGGCGTTTGACCTCGCGGCCGGCCTCGGCGTTCTGGGTGTTGGCTTGAATCAGTTCGCGACGCAGCGACTGGATAGCCTTGGCCACCTCGTCCTTGTCGTAGCCGCGAAATACCTGGGTGAAATCAGCTTCGTCGTCAGACACTTTTACTCCTTACAGATGGGCCCCGGCCCTCGATGGATCATGCATGACGGGGAACGCCCCCAATTTTAGTGTCTCGCCGCCGTCGCGAATACCCGATCATCGGCTGGCCGGGCCTCGGCTGCTATTAGGCACCTTTCAGGTGAACGCAGTAACGTAGAAAGTCCGTGTCTGAGGACTTTCAGTCACGTGAGTCAGCCAGAGTGACTGAACAGTACCAACCAGACTGTACCGACCAGCTCAAATGCTGAAGGGTGATACGTGCGTTTTGTTCTTGCCATTGCGGCCTTCGTTCTTGCTGCCGTGATGATCGTTCTCGGCATCGCACAGCGCACGATCCTGCTCGAGCCCGCTTTCACGTCCCTGAGCTCGACCGTCACCGGAACGGCGAAGTACACCGTGATCGACCCGAGCGCCCTCGCAGCCTCTTCGGGCAGCCAGACCATCAACGTGCGCGGAGACGGGCCCATCTTCGTGGCCTACGGGCGGTCGGAAGACGTCGCTGCCTGGATCGGTGACGACTCATTTGCCACCGTCGGCCTGAGCGAGAAAACCGGTGAGCTCACCTCCACCATCACTGCGGCGGTCACGCCCGACGATTCTGAGGGGGCCACGGGCGGTAGCGCAGGGACGGACGCCGCCACAACGGATGCCGCCGCCGCGATCATGAATCCGGCCGGTTCCGACCTCTGGCTCGACGAATACTCCGGCACGAACTCCGTGACCACCACGCTGACCTTGCCTGAAGGTATTTCGGTGATCGTCGCATCGGACGGAATCGAACCGGCACCCGCCAGCGTCCGTTTGTCCTGGGCGTCCGACAATTCCACGCCGTGGGCGGGCCCGCTGCTGGCCGGTGGTGCCTTGCTGCTGTTGGCCGGCCTGGTGTTGTACCTACTGGCCCTGCTGCATCTGCGTCGATCCCGTCGTCCGCGCCGCAATGTTCCGCGCGGTCCGCGTATGCCCAAGTTGCCGCGCGCGCCGCGTCCGAAGGCGATCAAGGCCAGTCAGATCACGTCACGGCGAGGAATCGCTCGCCGTGTCGCCATCCTTCCCATGATCGTGGTTTCCGGTCTGGCGTTGAGTGGCTGTTCGGCAGATCTGTGGCCCGATTTCAGCACGGCCAACACCGCCACAGCGACCCCAACGCCGACGCCCCAGTCCACCGATTCCGTCGAAGCTGCCGCCGAGCTGCCACCGCCCGCCGTGACCGTCTCCCAGCTTGAGACGATCATGAGCGAAATTTCGCTGCTCACTGCGGATGCCGATGCGAACCTGAATACCGAGACCCTCGCCACGCGATTCACCGGTCCGGCGCTGGAACAACGACTGGCCAACTACAAGATTCGCGCCGTGGATCCGGCCGTGGCGCCGCTCGTCGCTCTGGCGGGTGCTCCGCTCACCTTCACCTTGCCGCAGCAGACGAATTCCTGGCCGCGGGTGGTCATGACCGTCATCCAGGATGAAAACGACCCCAGCATTCCGACGATGGCGGTCATCCTCAAGCAGGAATCGCCGCGCACGAACTATCAAGTGGACTACCTGTTCGCGCTGGAACAGTCGGCGCACGTTCCCAAGGTGGCTCCGGCCATCGTCGGTGCTCCGGCCATCGCTCCCGACAACAAGTTGCTGTTGCTGCCGCCGAATGAATTGGCCGCCGCGTACGCCGACATCCTGGTGCAGGGCGAAGCCAGCCCCTCCTTCGGGCTGTTCGAGAGCGAGGGCGATAATTTCCGGGTGCAGGTCGCCGACCTGAATGCGGCCAAGATCGCCGCCCTGCCGTCGACCGCGTCGATCGAGTTCGCGGCTGCCGCGGGCAGCGATGAAGCCGTCGCCCTCGCGACCAACGACTCGGGCAGCATCGTGGCGGTCAGCATGACCGAGACCGAAACGGTCAAGCCGGTGGATGCCGGTGCCACCGTGGGTCCGGCGGCCGATGCCCTCGCCACGAAGGCGCTCTCCGGCATCACCACCACGGCCAAGGGCTTCTCGAACACCTATCGCGACCAGCTGTTGTTCTATGTGCCCACGGCCGGTTCGAGCGACAAAATCGTGCTTCTGGGCTTTGCCCAGGGCCTCATCACATCGGCGGAGCTTCCATGACGAATATGCCCCCTTCCGGATCGAACCTGCGCGGAGCGGTCGACCTCTCCTCGCTCGTGAACCGTGCCCCGACGGGCGCGCCCCCGGTGTCCACGAACGGGGCGCCCGTGACCGGTGCACCCGTGGGGGGAGCGCCGGCGCCGTCCGGCCCCGTCATGGTTCCTAGTCTCGTCATCGACGGCACGGACGCCAATTTCGGTGAGCTGCTCGAGCTCTCGTCCCGCGTTCCCGTGATCGTCGGGCTGTGGGCATCCCGCAGCGAGCCTTCGACCCAGCTCCTGGCGGTGCTCGAGAAGCTCATCACCGGCCTCGACGGCCGGTTCGTGCTGGCCCGCGTTGACATTGACGCGAATCCGCAACTCGCTCAGGCTTTCCAGGCCCAGACGGTGCCCACGGTCGCCGCCGTCATCACCGGTCAGCCGGTACAGCTCTTCAACGGCCCGCTCGGCGAGGAGCAGATCGCGGAGCTGCTCGTTCGGGTGCTCGAGCTCGCCGCCCAGCAGGGCGTGACCGGCACGGCCGAGGCCGCCGACGCGAACGCCGGCACCGAGCCGGCCGTTGCCGTCGATGAGCCGCTGCCACCGCACCACCTGGAGGCGTACACCGCCATCGAGGCCGGCGACTACGCCACCGCCCAGAGCGAATACCGCACTGCACTGGCGCAGAACCCGAACGACACGATGGCCGTTGCCGGGCTGGCCCAGGTTAGCCTGCTGGCGCGGCTGCAGGGCAAGACCATCGACCAGATTCGCAATGGGGCGGCCTCCGCTCCCGACGATCTCGACGCTCAACTTCTGGTCGCCGACCTCGATCTGTCCGGCGGCCACATCGAGGACGCTTTCGATCGGTTGCTCGGCCTCTTTCCGGCCCAGCCAGCCCCCGGGCGCAACGCCATCCGCGAGCGCATCCTCGAGCTGTTCGAGGTCGTCGGCCAGGACGATCCCCGCGTCCCCCCGACACGCTCGCGCCTCACCGCCCTCCTCTACTAACTTTCCATTTCGCGAGAGCGCAAAAAGTGCCCATTTGACTAGGTCAAATGGGCACTTTTTGCGCTCTCGCGGGATAGTTAGCGGCGGAGGCGCAACCAGAGACCGGCCAGAGGCGGCAGGGTCACGGTCGCCGAGGCCGGACGACCGGCCCAGGGGTCGTTATACGCCTCCACACTGCCCTGATTTCCCACACCGGAGCCGCCGAAGTCGCCGGCATCCGTGTTGAGGATTTCCTCCCACTGCCCGGCGAACGGAAGGCCGACCCGGTAGTCGGTGTGCGGCTGGCCGGCGAAGTTGAAGAAGCAGGCGACCGGAACGCCGTGGTTGTCCCAGCGCAGAAACGACACGACGTTCTGGCTGGCAGCGCCGCCGTCGAGCAGTTCGAAGCCGCCCGGGTCGTTGTCCCGGCTCCACAGGCTCGCGTTGTCGCGGTAGACCCGGTTGAGCTGGCCGACGAGATTGAACAGGCCGCGGTGTGCCGGCTGGTCGAGCATCCACCAGTCCAATCCGCGCTCTTCGCTCCACTCCGAACGCTGACCGAACTCGCTGCCCATGAACAATAGCTGCTTGCCGGGGTGCGCCCACATGAACGCGAGGTAGGCGCGCACATTGGCGAGTTGCTGCCAGGAATCACCGGGCATCTTGGAGACCAGGGCGCCCTTGCCGTGCACGACCTCGTCGTGGCTGATCGGCAGCAGGAAGTTCTCGCTAAAGGCGTAGATGAACGAGAACGTGATGTCGTTGTGATGGTAGGAGCGGTACATCGGGTCGACCTGCATATACTCGAGCGAGTCGTGCATCCAGCCCATGTTCCACTTGAACCCGAAACCGAGGCCGCCACCGCTGGTCGGCGCCGTCACTCCGCCCCAGTTGGTGGATTCCTCGGCGATCATGATCGTGCCCGGATTGCGCTTGTACGCCGTCGCGGTGATCTCCTGCAGCAGGCTGATCGCCTCAAGGTTCTCGTTGCCGCCGTACTGGTTCGGCTCCCACTGGCCGTCTTCGCGCGAATAGTCGAGGTAGAGCATGGAGGCGACGGCGTCGACGCGCAAGGCGTCGATGTGGAATTCTTCGAGCCAGTACAGCGCGTTGGCGACGAGGAAGTTGCGCACCTGCATCTGCCCGAAGTCAAAAATGTAGGTGCCCCAGTCCAGCTGCTCACCGCGACGCGGGTCGGGGTGCTCGTACAGGGCCTGGCCGTCGAACCGGGCCAGGGCGAAGTCGTCCTTGGGAAAGTGACCGGGCACCCAGTCCATGATCACGCCGATGCCGGCCTGGTGCAGCCGGTCGATCAGGTAGCGCAGGTCGTCGGGGGAGCCGAACCGGCTGGTCGGTGCGTAATAGCCGCTGACCTGGTAGCCCCAGGAACCGCCAAACGGATGCTCCGCCAGGGGCATGAATTCCACGTGCGTGAAGCTCAGTTCCTGCAGGTAACCGACGAGCTCATCGGCCAGGTCTCGGTAGCCGAGGCCGGGGCGCCAAGAGCCGACGTGCATCTCGTAGACACTCATGGCCTGGTTGTGCGGATCGTTGGCCTTGCGATTGAAGAGCCAGGCGTCATCCGCCCACTCGTAGTGGGACTCTGTGACGACCGACGCGGTCTGCGGTGGTACCTCGGCGAGACGGGCCATCGGATCGGCCTTTTCCACCCAGGCGCCGGACTGCGCAAGCAGCTGAAACTTGTAGTTGGTGCCGAGTTCGAGGCCCGGAATGAACAGCTCCCAGACGCCGGTGCTTCCCATGTTGCGCATGGCGTGGGTCACGCCGCTCCACCCGTTGAAGTCGCCGATCACCCGTGCGGCGCGGGCGTGCGGCGCCCACACCGCGAACGACGTGCCGGTCGATGACGCCGTGATGCCCTGGTGCTGACGGTGGTGGGCGCCCAAAACGTCCCAGAGGCGCTCGTGGCGGCCTTCACCGATGAGGTGCAGGTCCAGCTCGCCGAGGGTCGGGATGAATCGGTACGGGTCATCGCAGATCCAGGTGGGGGCGTCCTCGTAGCGGGCCTCGATCGTGTAGTCGCTGAGTCCGAGGGTGCTTTCGCCCTGCCAGATGCCGTGCGCGAGGTGCGCCAGCTCCACGTGGGAGCCGTTGGCGAGAATGGCGAAGACCTCGGTTGCAAGCGGGCGTAGGGCGCGAATGATCACGAGCGGGTCGGAGACGCCAGTCTGGTGGGCGAGGTGCTGGCCGAGAATTTCGTGGGGGTTGTAGTAGCTACCGGCGGCGACGGCCTCCAAGATGTGATCGTCGATCGCAGCCGGCTCGGGCGGGGCGACGTGCTTTTTCACAGACGGTGTCTTCGGGGACTGAGCCTTCTTAGCGTCGATTTTCTTTCCCTGACCCTTCTTGTCCGTGGACTTGTTCTTCTTCTTCTTCTTCTTCTTCTTCTTCTTCTTCTTCTTCTTCTTCTTCTTCTTCTTCTTCTTGTGTTTCTTCTTGCTGTCGCTCATGCGCGGCCCTGGCCAGGATCGTGGGGAGTGACGTGCAGAATGTGCACCGGTTCGGTGAAAGCATCGAGCCGCACGAAGTTATCGGCCGACCAGGTCCAGGTGGCACCCGAGACGAGGTCGTGCACGTCGAAGGTGTCGCCGCGCGCAATGCCGAACCGAGTCACGTCGAGGTGCACCACGGTCTGGCGCACCGAGTGCGGGTCGACGTTGGCGACGATGAGGAGGGCATCCGCTTGGCCGGTGCCGGTGAACGCCGCGTCGAGGTACTTGCTGTAGACGAGGATCGAATCGTCGTCGCTCGAGTGGATGTCGAGGTTGCGCAGCTGGCCGAGCGCCGGATGCTCGGAGCGGATGCGGTTCAGCAGCGTGAGGTACGGCGCAAGGGACTTACCGAGCTCCTCGGCCTTGCTCCAGTCACGCGGCCGGTACTCGTACTTCTCGTTGTCGATGCTCTCTTCGGCGCCCGGCCGTGCGACGTTCTCGAACAGATCGAAACCGGCGTAGACCCCCCAGCTCGGCGCCGCCGTCGCGGCCAGTGCCGCTCGAATCTTGAAGGCGGCCGGCCCGCCGAATTGCAGGTATTCGGTGAGAATATCGGGGGTGTTCACGAACAGGTTCGGGCGCAGAAAGTCGGGGGTGTCGGTGGCGAGGCCGTCGAAGAACTCCTCGAGCTCGATCTTCGTGTTGCGCCAGGTGAAGTAGGTGTACGACTGCTGGAAGCCGACCTTGCCGAGCGCCTGCATGAGGGCCGGGCGAGTGAACGCTTCGGCCAGAAACACCACGTCGGGGTCGGCCTGGTTGACTTCGGCGAGCAGCCATTCCCAGAAGTCGAGCGGCTTGGTGTGCGGGTTGTCCACCCGAAAGATACGCACGCCCAGGCTGATCCAGTAGCGCAGCAGGCGCAGCGCCTCGGCGCGGATGCCGTCCGGATCATTGTCGAAATTGATCGGGTAGATATCCTGATATTTTTTCGGCGGGTTTTCGGCGTAGGCGATGCTGCCGTCGGGCAGCGTCGTGAACCACTCCGGGTGCTCCGTGACCCAGGGATGGTCGGGGGAAGCCTGCAGCGCAAAGTCGAGGGCGACCTCGATGCCGAGGGAGGCGGCCTTCTGCAGAAAGAACGTGAAGTCGGCCACCGTGCCGAGGTCTGGGTGGATGGCGTCGTGGCCGCCGTCTTTCGAGCCGATCGCCCAGGGCGAGCCCGGATCGCCGGGGGCGACCTCGAGCGAATTATTCGGTCCCTTGCGAAAGGCCTGCCCGATCGGGTGAATCGGCGGAAGGTAGAGCACGTCGAAGCCCATGGCGGCCACGGCGGGCAGTCGCTTGGCTGCGGTGCGGAACGTTCCGCTTTTCCAGCTGCCGTCGGCGCGCCGCACGGCGCCCTCCGAGCGTGGAAAGAATTCGTACCAGGAGCCGACCCCGGCTCTGGCCCGTTCGACGATAATCGTGCGCTCGGCCGAGAGTGAGGCCAGTCCGGCGAGGGGGTGGGCACTGATGGCCTGCAGGAGGGCGGCATCTGCCACGGCGAGAAAACGCTCGGTGGCCGGCTTACCGGTGTCGGCGAGGGTCTTCGCGGCCGCTTGAAACAGACGGCGGGCGGCGAGCGGGCGGGCTTTGTCGACGCCGGCCTGGGTGAGGAGTTCGCCGCCGATGGTGAACATGAGTTCTACGTCAATGCCGGCCGGTATCTTGATCGCGGCATTGTGTTCCCAGGTGGCGAAGTCGTCGGCGTAGGCGCGCACCCGATAGGTCCAGTGGCCGGCAGCGCCGAGTTGGGCCTCGGTGCCGTAGCGGTCGGTGCCGTCGGCCTGCAACGCCATCGGATGCCGCGTGGTGCTGCCGTCGGGCGCCGTCAGCTGCAGATCGACGCCGATGAGGTCGTGTCCCTCACGAAAAGCGGTCGCGCCAAACGGCACCACTTCGCCCACGAAGGCGCGGGCCGGCCAGAGGTTGTCCTTCAGCTGGGGAGACAGGTCGAGAACGGGGATTCGACCAACGGATGCGGCGGCGCGGCTTCCCGCAGCCGCGCCCGCAGACACGCTCGCGGGGGCGCTGCTCGATGCTGTCGGCAGGATCGTTTCTTTTGCTGCTGTCTTGGCCACACCACGACCGTAGCGTGAAAGCGTGGCAATGGCTTCCGCGTTCTGCCCTCCTGGCGTGCGCGCGGTGAATTTGGCTGTTACGTGTTGGACACGTGGCACCCCTAAGGTTGACCTCGTGAAGGCCATCCGCAAATTTACCGTCCGTGCCGTTCTCCCCGAGCCGCTCGCTGCCCTGGAGGAGCTCGCCGGCAATCTCCGCTGGTCGTGGCATGAGCCCACGCGGCAACTATTCGAGCACATTGCCCCCGAGCTCTGGCGCGAGATCGGCACCGACCCGGTCGCGCTGCTCGGTGCCGTCGACCCGCGTCGCCTCGACGATCTCGCGCAGGATCACGACTACGTCGCCGAGGTCAACGCCACCCGCGACGGGCTGCGCGACTATCTCGAGCAGCCACGCTGGTACCAGGGGCTCGAGGGCGAGAAGCCGGCTGCCATCGCCTACTTCTCACCGGAGTTCGGCATCGCCGCTGCCCTGCCGCAGTATTCGGGGGGCCTCGGCATTCTCGCCGGTGACCACCTGAAGAGCGCTTCGGACCTTGGCCTGCCTTTGGTTGGCGTCGGCCTGTTCTATCGTGCCGGCTACTTCAGCCAGGCCATCTCTCCTGACGGCTGGCAGATGGAAAGCTATCCGCTGCTCGACCCCGACGGGCTTCCGCTCGCCGTGCTGCGCCGGGCCGACGGCTCTGCCGTACAGGTGTCGCTCGCGCTGCCCGACGACCGCACCCTGCATGCCCGGATCTGGCAGGCCAAGGTGGGCCGAGTGCGTTTGCTGTTGCTCGACGCCGACATTCCGGAGAACGCCGACGACCTGCGCCTGGTCACCGACCGCCTGTATGGCGGCGGCGGCGAACACCGCCTGCTGCAGGAACTGCTGCTGGGCATCGGCGGTGCTCGCGCGGTGAAACTGTGGAGCTCGCTGCACGGACTGCCGGAGCCCGAAGTGTTCCACACCAACGAGGGTCACGCCGGTTTCCTCGGCCTCGAGCGCATCTCCAGCCTGATCGGCGAGGGCCTCAGCTTTCAGGAAGCTCTGCAGGTGGCCCGCGCCGGCACCGTTTTCACCACCCACACTCCGGTCGCCGCCGGCATCGACCGCTTCGAGCGGTCGCTCGTGCGACGCTACTTCGGCACCGACCTGCTGCCCGGCGTCGATGTGGAAGATCTGCTCGCGCTCGGCGCTGAGAGCTACGCCGGCGGTTCCAACGACGTGTTCAACATGGCCATCATGGGCCTGCGGCTCGGCCAGCACGCCAACGGTGTCTCGACCCTGCACGGCGAGGTCAGCCGACGCATGTTCAACGGCCTGTGGCCTGGCTTTGATTCAGCGGATGTTCCGATCACGTCGATCACGAATGGCGTGCACGCGCAGAGCTGGACCGACCCGGCGCTGAAGAGCCTCGCCCACACTAAGCTCGGCACGAGCGACACCACGACGGCCAACTGGGCCTCGGCAGATGTCTCCAACCAGGACCTGTGGTCGGTGCGCGGTCAGATGCGCCTGCAATTCGTGGAGGATGCCCGCCGCCGACTGCTGAACGCCTGGCGCGACCAGAACCCAGGCGGCATCCCCCCGACCTGGATCAATCGTGTCTTCGACCCGAATGTGCTGACCATCGGGTTCGCCCGCCGTGTTCCCACCTACAAGCGGCTCACCCTGATGTTGCACGACCCTGAACGTTTGCGCGCCCTGCTGCTGCACCCGGAGCATCCGATTCAGATCGTCATCGCCGGCAAGTCACACCCCGCCGACGAAGAGGGCAAACGCCTGATCCAGAAGATCGTGCAGTTCGCGGCCGACCCGGCCCTGCGCACGCGCATCGCTTTTCTGCCCGACTACAACATCGCCATGGCCCAGCTGATGTACCCGGGAACGGATGTTTGGCTCAACAATCCGCTCCGTCCGCTCGAGGCCTGCGGAACGAGCGGCATGAAGGCTGCCCTCAACGGTGCCCTCAATCTGTCGATCCTCGACGGCTGGTGGCCCGAATACTATGACGGCAAGAACGGCTGGGCGATTCCGTCGGCCGATTCGGCCGGCGACTCCGCTGAACGCGACCGGCTCGAAGCCGAAGCGCTCTACGACCTGATCGAGCATCAGGTCGCCCCGACGTTCTACGAACGGAACGCCGATGACGTGCCCGAACGGTGGGTCTCGAATATTCGGCACACCCTCGCCACCCTCTCGCCGGCACTGTCCGCCGACCGTATGGTCAGCGAGTACGTGCAGCGGCTGTATCGCCCGGCCGGACACTACGAAGGGCTGATGTCGGCCAACAACTACCGCGCGGCCCGCGAACTGGCCGCGTGGAAGGGCCGGATCGTGTCGGCCTGGCCGCAGGTCGCGGTAACCCACGTGGAATCGGGCGGTGTCTCGTCGGTGCCCGAAGTGGGCGACGACCTGCACCTGCGCGCACACGTGCAGCTCGGCGGACTGGCGGCAGAGGACGTGACCGTCGAGGTCGTCTACGGCAAGAGCCTGGGCACCGACGAGCTGCGCGACGTGGCCATTCAGGCGCTCGAACCGGCACCGCTGAAAGAAGCATCGACCGGCGGCGCCACCCTGTTCACCGGAACGGTCGAACTCGACCGGGCCGGAGCCTTCGGGTATACCGTGCGTGTCGTTCCCCGCAATGACCTGCTGATCAGCCCGGCCGAAATGGGTCTGGTCGCCGTCGCGAACTAGCCGGTCAGACGCGCGGCGTGCGGCGCGGAACGAACGCCCCGTGCGCCCGCATCAGCTGCATCGACGCACCGGACACGAACAGGGCAGTGCCGGGCGCGTGCTCGATCACCGAGTCGCGCAGGTCGTCGTGACCGGAATCCCAGAGCAGTGTGTAGGCATCCACTCCCTCGTGCGCTGGCAGGGTGACCGTCTCGTCCTGCTCGCGGGCGTTCACCACGAGCAAAATGCGGTTGAAGGCTTCGTGTTCGGGGGTGGACGCTGCCATGTACTGCAGGGTGCGCTCGGTCGGCGAGTTCCAGGCCTCCCCGGTGAGCGCTTCGCCGGCGATGTTGTACCAGTCCAGCTGGCTGGCGCTCGGCGTCGTCTCGCCGAACCGACCGAAGTGCACGGGGCGCAGGGCCGGGTTTTCTCGGCGCAACTGCAGAAGGCGGCGGGTGACCCGGTGCAGGTCCTGCTGCCAGTCGTCGAAGTCCCAGTTGAGCCAGGTCAGCTCGCTGTCCTGGCAGTAGGCGTTGTTGTTGCCGCGTTGGCTGCGGCCGAACTCGTCGCCGGCGGTCAGCATGGGAATGCCGGCCGAGAGCAGTAGTGTGCCGAGCAGGTTGCGCATGGCCTTCCGCCTGGTGGCCAGAATGGCCACGTCGCGGGTCGGACCCTCGACGCCGTGGTTATAGGAGCTGTTGTTGTCGGTGCCGTCACGGTTCGATTCGCCGTTGCCGAGGTTGTGCTTCGTATCGTAGGCGGTGAGATCGGCGAGGGTGAACCCGTCGTGCGCGGTGATGAAGTTGAGCGAGGCGAGCGGGCTGCGAGCCTCAGAGAAGGTGTTCGACGACCCGGCGACGCGGGTCGCAAAGCGTCCGATTCCGCTGCCGGCCGAGCCGGTCAGACGCAGACTCTTCATGTCGGAGAGCCAGAAGTCGCGCATCCGGTCGCGGTAGCGGTCGTTCCACTCTGTCCACCCGGGCGGAAAATTGCCGGTCTGCCAGCCGCCCTGCCCGACATCCCACGGTTCGGCGATGAGTTTGACACCCGCCAGCTCCGGGTCGTCGCGAATCTCGGTGAGCAGCGGATGCTGCGGGTCGTAGACCACGCCGGCGTCCCGGCCGAGCGTAGCGGCCAGGTCGAAGCGGAACCCGTCGACCTGCACCTCGTTGGCCCAGTAGCGCAGCGAATCGAGCACGAGGCGCTTCGGCACGTCGTGGCTGAAATTGACCGTGTTGCCGCACCCGGTCACGTCGATGTACGCGCCGGATTCGTCCTGGCGGTAGTAGGCCGCGTTGTCGATGCCGCGCAGGCTCGTGACCGGGCCGTTGCGACCCTCCTCGGCGGTGTGGTTGTAGACCACGTCCAAGATGACTTCGAGCCCGGCCTCGTGCAGCAGCTTGACCATGCCCTTGAACTCGCGCAGCACAGCGGCCGGACCGGCCGACTGCGCTGCCTGGGTGGCGTAGTCGGCGTGCGGCGAAAAAAAGTTGAGGGTGTTGTAACCCCAGTAGTTGATTAGGCCCTGTTTGATGAGACGCTGCTCCGACACGAACGCCTGCACCGGCAACAGCTCGACCGCGGTCACGCCGAGGTCTTTTAGGTAGGCGATGGTCGATTCGTGGGCGAGCCCGGCATAGGTGCCGCGCAGGACGGCCGGCACCAGCGGGTTGAGCCGGCTGACGCCGCGCACGTGCGCCTCATAGACCACCGTGTGGTCGAGGGCGACTTTCGGTTTTGTGGAGCCGTTCCAGTCGAAATAGTCATCGACCACCGAGGACTGCCAAAGTCCGGCCCCGACCCGCACCAGACCACGAGAATACGGTTCGATCAGGGTTTTCTCCGGGTGAAACGAGTTCTTCGAGCTGGCCGGGCCGGAGACGCGGATACCGTAGCGGCGCCCAGGGGACAGCGTGCGCGATTTGCCGGACCACACGCCGTGCACGTCCTTGGTCATCGGCACGCTCTTGACGATCCAGTTCGGGTCGGTGTCGTCGAACAGACACAGGTCCATGGCGTCGGCGTGTTCGGCCCACACCCGTAGTTCGCCGCCGGCGCTGGTTAGTCGCACACCGAGGTTGCGCAGGGGATCGGTGGAACTCATGGGTTCAAGAATAATCAGTGTGCGGGAAGCTGACGACCACCGGCATCCGCTCGACGGTAAATTTGGGGTGCGTAAAATTTGGGGGCGTAAAATAGGCGGCATGGTTGTCTATTTGGACCATGCGGCGACCACGCCCATGCTCCCCGCCGCTATTGCCGCCTATGCCGAAGCGATGGGTGTCGTCGGTAACCCCGCTTCGGTGCACAGCCAGGGGCAGAATGCCAAGCGGATGCTCGAAGAGTCGCGCGAAATCGTGGCCGCCAGCCTCGGCTGCGACCCGATCGAGGTTGTTTTCACCGGCAGCGGCACCGAGGCCATCAACCTCGGAATCAAGGGGCTGTACTGGGCGCGCGCCCCGCGCCGGCGCATTCTGGTGCCCGGCGGCGAACACCACGCCACCCTCGACACCGTCGAGTGGCTCGCCGAGCATGACGGGGCCGTGATCGAGTGGATTCCGCTCGACGACCAGGGCCGCGTCGACCTCGCCGCGCTCAAGGCGGCTATTGCCCGGGACCCGCTTGATATTGCGCTGGTCAGCGTGATCATGGCCAACAATGAGGTCGGCACCATCGAACCCGTCGCCGAGGTGGCGGCGCTCGCCGCGGTGCACGGCATTCCGGTGCACGTCGACGCCGTTGCGGCGTACGGCTATATCCCGGTGGATTTTCGCGCTTTGGCTGCCGTCGGCGTTTCGGCGTTGAGCGTTTCGGCGCACAAGGTCGGCGGACCGGTCGGTATCGGCGCTCTCGTGCTCGGTCGCGCCACCACCGTCGAACCGCTCATCCACGGTGGCGGACAGCAGCGCAAGGTGCGCAGCGGCACGCAGGATGTCGCGGCAGCGGTGTCGTTCGCGGTGGCGGCATCCGCTCTGTCGGCTGAGCTGTCTGCGGCTGCCGGCGGCGAAACCGCGCGCCTGGCAGCCCTGCGCGACAGGGTGATCGCAGGCGTGGCGCGGGTCGCACCCGATGCTGTGCTCAACGGCGACCCGATCATTCGGCTGCCGGGTAACGCGCACTTCAGTTTTGCCGGCTGCGAGGGCGACTCGCTGCTGTTTCTGCTCGACGCCGCCGGGGTGTCGGTGTCGACCGGGTCGGCCTGCCAGGCCGGGGTGCCCGAACCCTCGCACGTGCTGCGGGCGATGGGGCGCAACGAGATCGAATCCCGCGGTGCCCTGCGGATCACCCTCGGCCACACGTCGACCGATGCCGACGTCGACGCGCTGCTCGCGGCGTTGCCGACCGCGCACGCCCAGGCGCTCCGGGCCGGAATGGCCGATCGGGTGCCCGGGCGCTGATCTTGGCCGTGTCAGATACTCCGCGTACACTCGTTGGGTGAAGGTTTTAGCAGCAATGAGTGGCGGTGTTGATTCCGCCGTCGCAGCCGCGCGCGCGGTCGAAGCGGGGCACGAGGTGGTCGGCGTGCATCTCGCACTGAGCCGAATGCCGGGCACGTTGCGCACCGGCAGTCGCGGCTGTTGTACCGTCGAAGACTCGATGGATGCCCAGCGCGCCGCCAACATCATGGGCATCCCCTACTACGTCTGGGACTTCTCCGAACGGTTCAAGCTCGACGTCGTCGACGACTTTATCGCCGAATACGCCGCCGGCCGTACCCCGAACCCGTGCATGCGCTGCAACGAAAAGATCAAATTTGCCGCCCTGCTCGAAAAGGCCATGGCCCTCGGCTTCGACGCCGTCTGCACCGGCCACTACGCGAGCATTCTGACGGATGCCGATGGCAACAAGGAGCTGCACCGCGCGGCCGCCTGGGCTAAAGACCAGTCCTACGTGCTCGGCGTGCTCACCGCTGACCAGATTAACCACTCCATGTTTCCGCTCGGCGCCACGCCGACCAAGGCCGAGGTGCGCAAAGAAGCGGCCGAACGCGGCTTCTCGGTGGCGAACAAGCCCGACTCCTACGACATCTGCTTTATTCCAGACGGCGACACCAAGGGCTGGCTCGGCGAACGCGTCGCCCCGGTAACCGGCGACATCCTCGACCGGGAGGGCAACACCCTCGGGCAGCACGACGGCGCCGTCGCGTTTACGGTCGGCCAGCGCAAGGGCCTCTCCATTGGCACTCCGGCCGCCGACGGCAAGCCGCGCTTCGTGCTCGAGGTGCGCCCGATCACCAACACGGTCGTCGTCGGTCCGAAGGAGGCGCTCGCCATCAAGGAGATCGCCGGCAACAAGTACACCTGGGCCGGGCTCGCCCCCGAGCATCCAGAGGTGGAATTCGCCTGTCATGTGCAGATTCGCGCCCACGCCGACCCGGAACCTGCCGTAGCCCAGGTCGTTTCAACCGCCGCCGTCACCGGCGTCGACGGCACGGTCGAATTGCGCATCATTCCGAACCAGCCGCTCGCCGGCGTCGCCCCCGGGCAGACCGCCGTCGTCTACGTCGGCACCCGGGTACTCGGCCAATGCACCATCGATCGCACGGTCAGCGCCGTACCGATTTCATCAGGCAGTTCCGTCTCAGCACCTACCGCTTCGGCCAGCCCCGTCCCGGTCAATGTCTGAGTCCGTCGTCGACACCACCCCTGACGACCTCGTCGCCGCAGCCGCCGAGGCTGCCGACATCACCACCCGCGTACTCGCCGCCCGGGACGCCTACTACGGGCAGGACACGGTCGTCATCTCCGACGCCGACTACGACCTGCTCGTGCGGCGCCTCGGCGAGCTGGAGCGGCTGCACCCCGAGCTGCAGAGCCAAGACAGCCCCACTCAGACCGTCGGAGGCCGCGCCGAGGTCACACTGTTCGACCCGGTCACCCACGCCGAACGGATGCTCAGCCTCGACAACGTCTTCTCCCTCGACGAGTTCGACGCCTGGGCGCGCAAGGCCGCTGAGAATTCGGGCCGCGCGGTGCACTATCTGTGCGAGCTCAAGATCGACGGCCTCGCGATCAATCTGCGCTACGCCGATGGAGTGCTCGTCTCCGCGGCCACCCGCGGTGACGGGGTCGTCGGCGAAGACGTCACCGAGAACATAGACCTTGTGCCCGGCATCCCGTCTCGCCTGGCCGGCACCGGGCATCCGTCGTTGATGGAGGTGCGTGGCGAGGTGTTCTTTCCCACTGCCGCCTTCGACGAGCTGAATGCCGCACAGTCCGCAGCGGGCGAGCGAGTGTTCGCGAATGCCCGCAACGCGGCGGCCGGGTCGCTGCGCCAGAAGGCGGCCGGCAAGAACACCGACCAACTGCGCCTCATGAAGGCCCGCCTGGGGCGGCTGCGCATGCTCGTGCACGGCATCGGTGCCTGGGAGAACCCGCCCGTCAGCACGCAATCCGAGGTCTACGGCCTGCTCGACCGGTGGGGACTGCCGACCAGCAGCTACTTCAAGGTGGTCGAGTCGGTTGCCGAGGCTGCCGAGTTCATCGAGTACTACGGAGCCCACCGCGGCAGCGTGGTGCACGAACTCGACGGCATCGTCATCAAGATCGACGAACTGGCCCTGCACGCCGAACTCGGCGCCACCAATCGGGCCCCACGCTGGGCGATCGCCTACAAGTACCCGCCAGAGCAGGTCAACACGAAACTGCTCGACATTATCGTCAGTGTCGGCCGCACCGGCCGGGCGACCCCTTTCGCCGTGATGGAAAAGGTGCTCGTGGCCGGCAGTGAGGTGCGCCAGGCCACCCTGCACAACCAGGACGTCGTGAAGGCCAAGGGCGTGCTGATCGGCGACACGATCGTGCTGCGCAAGGCTGGCGACGTCATTCCCGAGGTGCTCGGCCCGGTCGTCGAGCTGCGCGACGGCACCGAACGCGAATTCGTCATGCCCCTGAACTGCCCGGAATGCGGCACTCCGCTGGCCCCGGCGAAGGAGGGCGATATCGATTTGCGCTGCCCGAACGCGCGCAGCTGCCCGGCCCAGGTACGCGGCCGGGTCGAGCACATCGGCAGTCGCGGTGGTCTCGACATCGAGGTTCTCGGCGAGGTTGCCGCCTCCGCGCTGACCCAGCCGATTGTGCCGGCCGACCCGCCGCTGCCCACCGAGGCGGGCCTGTTCGACCTCAAGCTGGCGGACCTGCTGCCGATCCAGATGATCGTGCGCGACGCCGAAACCGGGCTGCCCAAGGAAGACGACGACGGGGCGGCGAAAATTCGCATGCCGTTCTCGCGTAACCCGACCCCGGCCGAGAAAAAGACCGGCCTGACCGGCCTGCAGCCATCGTCGAGCGCGCTCAAGCTGGTCGCCGAGATCGAGAAGGCCAAGACCAAGCCGCTGTGGCGAATCCTGGTGAGCCTGAACATCCGTCACGTCGGGCCGGTTGCCGCCCGCGCACTGGCCAACCATTTCGGCAGTCTTGATGCCATTCGCGCCGCCAGCCGCGAGGAACTCGCCGAGGTCGACGGTGTCGGCGGCATCATCGCCGATGCGGTGCTGGCCTGGTTTCTGGTGGACTGGCACGTTGATATCGTGACGCAGTGGGCTGCGGCCGGCGTGCAGTTTGCCACGCCGGGGCATCCAGGGCCGGGCGCGGCCGAGGCCGCCGGGGGAGTGCTGGCCGGGCTCACCGTCGTAGCTACCGGCTCCCTCGAGGGTTTCACCCGGGAGGGCGCCCAGGAGGCGATCATCGCGGCCGGCGGCAAGAGCGCCTCGAGCGTGTCGAAGAACACCGACTTCGTTGCAGCCGGTCCCGGCGCCGGCTCGAAGCTCGGCAAGGCCGAGGCACTGGGCCTGCGCATTCTGGGCGCCGAGGAGTTTCGCATTCTCGTGACCGAGGGCCCGGCCGGGCTGCCGGCTGCGCCCGTGCCAGACGCGCCGCTCGCCTGAGGCGCGCAAAGGGGGATCAGTGGGGTTCGAATAGAATTGACTCATCGATCACAAGTGTTTGGAGTTCCATGTCTGAAATCACGGCCGAGCAGGTTGCCCATTTGGCATACCTTGCTCGGATCGACCTCAGCCCCCTCGAGATCACCAATCTCACCCACGACCTCGGCCAGATCGTCGACTCGATCGCCAAGGTCTCTGAGGTAGCCACCGCTGACACCCCGGCCACGAGCCACCCGATGCCGCTGACCAACGTCTACCGTGAAGACGTCGTCGTGCCATCACTGACCGTCGAGCAGGCCCTGTCCGGCGCCCCCGACCGCGCCGGTGACAAATTCCGCGTGCCCGCCATTCTGGACGAGGAGTAACCATGACCTATCTCACCAAGCTCTCCGCCGCAGCGCTCAGCGAGCTGCTGGTCAGCAAGCAGGTCAGCGCCGTCGAAGCGACCAGCGCGCACCTCGACCACATCACGGCCGTCGACACCGACCTGCACGCCTTTCTGCACGTGGCGGGCGAGGCCGCCCTGGCGACCGCTGCCCAGATTGACGCCCGCCGCGCTGCCGGCGAGGTGCTGAACCCGCTCGCCGGGGTTCCGATCGCGATCAAAGACGTGCTGGCCACCCAAGACATGCCCACCACCGCCGGGTCGAAAATTCTTGAAGGCTGGGTTCCGCCCTACGACGCGACCGTCGTTGCCCGCCTGCGTGCGGCCGGCCTCGTGCCGCTCGGCAAGACCAACATGGACGAATTTGCCATGGGGTCCTCCACCGAACACTCCGCCTACGGAATTACTCGCAACCCCTGGGACCGCGACCGTATCCCCGGTGGCTCCGGTGGCGGCTCGGCCGCGGCCGTCGCTTCTTTCCAGGCGCCGCTCGCCCTCGGCAGCGACACCGGCGGATCCATCCGCCAGCCCGCCGCCGTCACCGGCTCGGTCGGCGTCAAGCCCACCTACGGCGGAGTCTCCCGCTACGGGGCGATCGCCCTGGCCTCCAGCCTCGACCAGGTCGGCCCGGTCTCCCGCACGGTCTATGACGCTGCCCTGCTGCACGACGTCATCGGCGGCCACGACCCCCTCGACTCCACCTCGCTGACCGACAGCTGGCCGTCGATGGCCGCCGCCGCGCGCGACGGTCTCAAGGACGGCGCCCTCACGGGCGTGCGCATCGGCGTCATCAAGGAACTCTCCGGCGACGGATTCCAGGCTGGCGTCACCCAGCGCTTCAACGAAACCCTCGCGCTGCTCGTCGCCGCTGGCGCCGAGATCATCGAGGTCTCCGCACCGAACTTCGAGTATGCCGTCGCGGCGTATTACCTGATTCTGCCCGCCGAAGCGTCGAGTAACCTGGCCCGCTTCGACTCGGTGCGATTCGGCATCCGCGTCAACCCGGAAAGCGGTTCGCTCACGAGCGAGCACGTGATGAGCGCCACCCGAGAAGCCGGTTTCGGTCCCGAAGTCAAGCGCCGTATCATCCTCGGCACCTACGCCCTGAGCGCCGGTTACTACGACGCGTACTATGGCAGCGCGCAGAAGGTGCGCACGCTCATTCAGCGTGACTTTGCCGCCGCGTTCAGCCAGGTCGACGTTCTGATGTCGCCGAGCGCCCCAACCACGGCGTTCAAGTTTGGTGAGAAGCTCGCCGACCCGATGGCCATGTACATCAACGACGTGACCACCATCCCGGCGAACCTGGCTGGTGTGCCCGGAATGAGCATCCCGATCGGGCTCGCGCCCGAAGACGGCCTGCCCGTCGGCCTGCAGATCATGGCCCCCGCCAAAGCGGATGCCCGCCTCTACACCGTCGGCGCCGCGATCGAGCAGCTGCTCGAAGCGAGCTGGGGGCACACCATGCTCAGCCAGGCTCCAGCCCTGACCCCGACCGAAATGTTTGCCAGCGAAGAGGGAGCCGTCTGATGAAGGCTGAATTGATGGACTTCGATAAGGCACTCGAACTGTTCGAGCCGGTACTCGGCTTCGAGGTGCACGTCGAACTCAACACCAAGACCAAGATGTTCTGCGGCTGCGCCAACGAGTTCGGCTCCGGCGCCAACACGAACACCTGCCCGACCTGCCTCGGCCTGCCCGGCGGACTGCCGCAGGTGAACAAGAAGGCGCTGGAATCCAGCATCCGTTTGGGGCTGGCTTTGGGGTGTGAGATCGCCGAACACTCGCGGTTCGCCCGCAAGAACTACTTCTACCCCGACACGGCGAAGAACTTTCAGACCAGCCAGTACGACGACCCGATCTGCCACGACGGATCGATCACGATCGAACTCGAGAGCGGCCGCCTGGTCACCGTCGAGATCGAACGTGCGCACATGGAAGACGACGCCGGCAAGCTCACCCACATGGGTGGCGCGACCGGACGCATCCAGGGCGCCGACTACTCGCTCGTCGACTATAACCGTGGCGGTGTGCCGCTGGTCGAGATTGTCACCCAGATGATCGAGGGCGCCGAACACGACGCCCCCGAGATCGGCAAGACCTACGTCGCCGCCATCCGCGAGATCGCCAAGGCGCTCGGCGTCTCCAACGCTCGCATGGAAGAGGGCAACGTGCGTTGCGACGCCAACGTCTCCCTGCGCCCGCGCGGGTCGAACGTGCTCGGCACCCGCACCGAGACCAAGAACGTCAACTCCCTGAGAAGCGTCGAGCGCGCGGTGCGCTACGAAATCCAGCGTCAGGCGGCCGTGCTTTCCGGCGGAGGCACCATTACGCAGGAGACCCGGCACTGGCACGAGGACACCGGAATCACGAGCGCCGGTCGGCCTAAGAGCGACGCCGACGACTACCGGTACTTTCCGGAGCCCGACCTGCTGCCGATGGCACCGTCGCGCGAATGGGTCGAAGAGCTGCGACTGACCCTGCCCGAACCGCCCGCGGCCCGTCGCAAGCGCTTGCAGGCGGCCTGGGGTTTTGTGAACCTCGAGTTCCAGGACGTCGTGAACTCCGACCTGCTCGACGCGGTCGAGGCGACCGTCGCCGCCGGGGCATCCGCACAGGCAGCGCGCAAGTGGTGGACCGGCGAAATCGCCCGGCTCGCCAACGTGGCCGGCGTCGCCGCCGACTCGCTCGTAACGCCGGTGCAGCTCGCCGCGCTCATCGCACTGGTCGAAGCCGGAAGCCTCACCGACCGCCTGGCCCGCCAGGTGCTCGAGGGCGTCATCGCCGGCGAAGGAACCCCGGCCGAGGTCGTCGAAAGCCGGGGACTGGCCGTGGTCTCCGACGACGGCGCGCTCATCGTGGCGATCGACGCCGCACTGCTCGGCCAGCCCGACGTGCTCGCCAAGATTCGTGACGGCAAGGTGCAGGCCGCCGGCGCCGTCATCGGCGCCGTTATGAAGGCCATGCGCGGGCAAGCGGATGCCGCGCGCGTGCGCGAACTCGTGCTCGAACGCGCCGCCGCAATCGAGTAGCCGGTGACAACTCAGGCTTTCGGAGTGGGCGTGCAGGTCGTGGTGCACCTCGACCGCACCCGCTTTCCCGACTCCCTCATCGACGACCCGATCGGCGTGATCGTCGCGCCGGGGGAGTCGGAGGGCTCCGGGCTCTACGCACCGACCGTGCAGCGCGAGAAGTTCTGGGTCGTGGCCTTCGAGGAGCCGTTCGTCGGCCTCGACGGATCGGGTCCGCACGACTCCGCGCGCATTCCGCAGAGCTTCCTGGAAGCGGCGCCGGAGGCGTGAACGTGATTGCTCCGGAGCAGGACGGACGCGCGCCGTCGACCCGCGACATCCGTCGGTGGCGGCAATACCTCGCCGACGAACAGGCCGAGGCCGCGGTCTACCGCGACCTCGCCAATCGTCGCGCCGGCGAAGAGCGGCAAATTCTGCTCGCCCTCGCCGACGCCGAAGGCCGGCACGAAGAACACTGGCGGAACCTGCTCGGCAGCGACGTCGGTTCACCGCGGCGCGGTGCTTTGCGCACCCGATTTCTCGGTCTGCTGGCCCGCCGGTTCGGTTCGGTGTTCGTGCTGGCCCTCGCCCAGCGGGCCGAGGGACGCTCGCCCTATCAAGCGGATGCCGACGCGACCAGCGCCATGGCCGCCGACGAAACCGTGCACGAAGAGGTCGTGCGCGGTCTCGCCGCCCGCGGCCGCAAACGCCTCTCCGGCACCTTTCGGGCCGCCGTGTTCGGCGTCAACGACGGGCTGGTGAGTAACCTCGCCCTCGTGCTCGGCATCGGCGCCACCGGTGTGCCGGCCGCGACCATTCTGTTCACCGGCATTGCCGGGCTGCTGGCCGGGGCGCTGTCGATGGGGGCCGGCGAATACGTCTCGGTGCGGTCCCAGCGAGAACTGCTCGAGGCATCCAGCCCCGCGGCTCCCGCCAAGAGCGTGCTCTCCCACCTCGACCTCGCCGCCAACGAGCTGACCCTGGTCTATCGCGCCCGTGGCATGTCCGAGGAGGAAGCTGAAACCTACGCCCGCGGCGTGCTGGCCACCGCGTACGCGGCAACCGGACCGATTGCCGCGGTCACCAAAGCGGCGCCGGAGCCCGACGAGCACGAGGCCATCGGAACGGGCACCGGCGCCGCCCTGTCGAGCTTCTGCTTCTTCGCCTCCGGCGCACTGCTGCCGGTGCTGCCCTACCTGTTCGGCCTGAGCGGCTACGCGGCCATCATCGTCGCGACTGTACTGGTGGGCGTGGCCCTGCTGGCCACCGGGGCTGTCGTGGGGCTGCTCTCCGGTGGTCCGCCGCTGAAACGAGCGTTGCGGCAGCTCGTCATCGGCCTCGGCGCGGCCGCCGTCACGTACCTGCTCGGGCTGGTGTTCGGCACCTCGATCGGCTAGCTCGGCGCCGGCCCGGCCACGATGGCCAGTCCGGTCTGTCCGCACCACTGGAACGTATGACCGGCCGGCAGGCCTGGTGCCCCGCCGGACTGGTCGTTGAGGTGTTCCGATAGACCGGGCAGGCGCAGCAGCGCGCCGGTCGCGAGGTGAGTGTCGGTCGAGACCACCACCCGGCCACTGGAGTTGATGACCGTGACCGAGACGCCGTCTGCGCCGAGGCGCGGTATGAGGCCGCGTTCGATCTCGTCGACCGAGAGGTCGATGCCGACGACCCCGATCAGCTCGGCGGCTCGATACACCGGAAGCGTCAGAGTGAGTGTGTACTCATCCGTGCACAGGTAGTCGACGTAGGGGCCGGTAATGTGTCGGCGTCCCGTCTGTTCCGCAACCCGCCACCATTCCAGCGCGGTGTAGTCCCGAAAACTCTCATCGAGAGGGTCTTCGACCGTTTCCAGATGGCGGATGCCGGTGGCGGGCAGCCCCGACACGGCCGGGTTCTGGCCGCCCAGCCACCAGGCCAGGTGCCAGCCCAGAAAGTTCGGCGCGGACACAAAACCGGCTCCGATGACGCACCCCTCGGAGTTAGTGAACTCGCGGCGCACCAGAGATTCCATCAGGGGATCCAGGTCGGCCCGGTCGGCGATACGATCCGGCCGCGCGGCATAGCGTTCCACCAGATCTGCCCAGTGTTCCAGCCGAGCGAAGACCGGGTCGAAGACGGCGGCAACGGATGGAAAACCGGCCGCGGTCTGCGGCCCATCGTGCTCGGGAGTGAGCGTTTCGGGCGTCATGCGGGTGCGCCCGTGGGAAGTACCGCGGTGGTGCTCACTGTCGCTGTGCTGTCGGTCATCGTTGACCTGCCCTTCAGTTCCAGGAGTGATTTCGCCTCGATCAGCCACTCGATGGACTCGATGATCTGCGTCACGGTCAGCTGTCGGGCGCGAGCGCCGTCCTCGGCGATGAGCGCCGCGACCGTCGCGCGCTGCACGGCGCGGCAGCGTTCGCGGCGGCTCGCGTCCCGCAGGCTGAGCCAGAGCAGGGAACCGAACTCGGCCTGCAGACGCAATTCTTCGCGCACGAGCCGGGCGGATTGGCTGAGCGCGGCCACCTCGAGACGGAAGGTACCCTGACCGCGGCGCGCGGCATCCGCTGTGCCGGCATCGGCGCGGTCGAGGATACGCTCGAGGTTCTCGATATCGGCCGCGCTGGCCCGGTCGGCGGCGAGCTCGGCAGCGAGACCTGCGATCGCGGAGTAATGCACGCCCAGGTCGCGAACCTGCACCCGGGACCAAGCCACCAGGCGTTCATCCTGCAGGTCGGTCGCACCCCGGCCGGCGAACGTGACGAAACTGCCGCCATCGCGGCCGCGCTTGGTGTGCACGAGCTTGTTCCGGCGCAGAATTTCCAGGGCTTCGCGGGCGGTGACCGTGGCGACGCCCAGCTGGCGGGCCAGCTCGGCCTCACTCGGCAGGCGTTCGCCGTCGTGCAGCACCCCGAGCACAATCGCATCGGTCAGCCGCTGCAACACCAGCTCGGCCCGGCCAGCGCCGTCAAGCGGGGCGAAAATGGCCGCGCGCGTTCCCGATCCGGCTCGGATGGACTGCGGCATCGGCGGCTCATTTCAGGTTGTGACACGACCGTAACATCCCGGCGCACATTTATGACATCTAACTCCATATGATTAGCCTGTGAGTGAGCAGGGAGTCGTTGAATGAGTGAGGAGATCTCGTGACCGGTGCGCAGCCCGCCATCCGCTTGACCGGCCTGACCAAGTGTTTCGGCAGTGTCAACGCCGTCGACGGGGTCGAACTGGACATTGTCGAGGGTGAATTCTTCTCCATGCTGGGCCCGTCGGGGTCGGGGAAGACCACCGTTCTGCGCCTGATCGCCGGTTTCGAGCAGCCGACCAGCGGAACGATTTCGCTGCTCGGGCAGGACGTCACCGACCGGGCGCCGTTCGACCGCGACGTGAACACGGTGTTTCAGGACTACGCGTTGTTTCCGCACATGAGCGTGCTCGACAACGTGGCCTACGGGTTGCGGGTGCGCGGCGTCGCCAAGCGCGCCAGGCACGAACAGGCCCGGCAAGCCCTCGATACCGTGCGTTTGGGCAGTTTCGCCGATCGAAAGCCCAGCCAGCTCTCCGGCGGGCAGCGCCAGCGGGTGGCCCTGGCCCGGGCTACCGTCGTGCAGCCCAAGGTGCTGCTGCTCGACGAACCACTCGGCGCGCTCGACCTCAAACTGCGCGAGCAGATGCAGGTCGAGCTCAAGGAATTGCAGCGCAACCTCGGCATCACGTTCATCTTCGTCACCCACGACCAGCAGGAAGCCCTGACGCTCAGCGACCGCATCGCCGTGTTCAACGAGGGCAAAATCGAACAGCTCGGCACCCCGGCCGAGATCTACGAGCGCCCAGCTTCACCGTTCGTCGCGGCGTTCGTGGGCACCTCCAACATTTTCGATGACACCGTGTCGCAGACGATTCTCGGTCGCGCTGGCACGCACTCGGTGCGCCCGGAGAAGATCAGCGTGACCACCGAGAACCGGCCGCTTTCAGCCGATCGAACGGCCGCCGGCGTTCTCGCCGAGGTGATCTATGTCGGCAGCAGCACCCAGCTCATCGTCGACCTCGACGCCGGCACGCGGGTCGTCGTGCTCGAACAGAACGATGCGCACCGCGTGGCGACCAACGGGCGCGGCGCACGCGTCACCGTCGGCTGGAACGACTCCGACATCGTCACCCTCGCCCCACCAGTACTCACTTCCCACCCCTGACCGCACATCCCTGACCGCACCTCACGAATGGAGAAAGTCATGAAACGCAGTTCTACCCGTACCCGCTTCACCGCTGGCGCCCTCAGCGGCGTCGCGATCGTGTCGGTTGCCCTTCTTCTCACCGCCTGCGGTACCAGCCAGGGCGGCGGCACCGCTGCGCCGACCGAGGCTCAGGCCGAGCTCGGCGAGATGGAAGGCAGCGTCTCGCTGCTGGCCTGGCCCGGCTACGTCGAAGACGGCAGCAACGATCCAACGGTCGACTGGGTCAGCGCCTTCGAAGAGAAGACCGGCTGCACGGTCACCAGCAAGACCTACGGCACCTCCGACGAAGCCTTCAGCCTCATGAAGACCGGTGACTACGACGTCGTCGCGGCCTCCGGTGATGCCTCCCTGCGGCTTGTCGCCGCGGGGGACGTGGCCCCGGTCAACACCGACCTCATTCCCAACTACGCGGGCATCTTCGACTTTCTGAAGATGCAGTCCTGGAACAGCGTCGACGGTGTCTCCTACGGCATTCCGCACGGCTATGGTGCCAACCTGCTCATGTACAACACGGAGGTCGTGACCCCGGCACCCACGTCGTGGAATGTCGTCTTCGACAAGTCGTCCGACTACAAGGGTGCGGTGACCGCCTACGATTCGCCGATTTCGATAGCGGATGCCGCGGTCTACCTCATGGCTCACCAGCCGGAACTGGGAATTAAGAACCCGTACGCGCTCGACGAAACGCAGCTGGCGGCATCCGTTGAGCTGTTCAAGAACCAGCGCATTAACGTGGGCGAATACTGGTCGGACTACCTCAAGGAGGTGCAGGCCTTCGAAACCGGCGACACCGTGGTCGGTACCACCTGGCAGGTCATTCGTAACTCGCTCGCTGAGGGTACCCCGGCCGAAGTCGTGCTGCCCGAGGAAGGCGCGACCGGCTGGTCGGACACCTGGATGATCGCCGCAGGCGCGAAGAGCCCCAACTGCGCCTACGCCTGGCTGGACTACATCGCGAGCCCCGAAGCCAACGCGCAAGCCACCGAGTACTTCGGTGAGGCACCGTCCAACGCCGGAGCCTGCGACTTCACGGTCAACCCCAACCACTGTGCCAGCTACCACGCCGGCGACGCCGACTACGCGGCGCAGATCTGGTACTGGTCGACACCGATCGCGGAGTGCCTCGACGGGCGCACCGACGTGCAGTGCACCGATTACTCCGACTGGACCACCGCCTGGCAAGAAATCAAGGGCTAATCCGCCTGCTCGAGTCAGACAGAAGGAAGAATCATGACGGTTGACGCTCCCGCGCCACCCACCCGCCGGGCGGTGGTGCCCCAGCACCGTCGCACCATCGCCCGGCGGGGCTCGGTCTTTCTCAGCCGGCACCCACGACTGCGGCTGTCACTGCTGCTGAGTGCCCCCCTATTCTGGCTCGGCCTGGTCTACGTCGCGGCCCTCGCCGCACTGCTGATCACCGCCCTGTGGACGGTGGACTCGTTCACCGGGCAGATTTCGCAAACCTGGACCCTCGACAACATCGTGGCGGTGCTCACCGGTTCGCTTTACCAAACCGTCACGCTGCGCACGGTCGGCGTGGCGCTGCTGGTCACGATCATCGACATTGTGGTCGCGCTTCCAATCGCGTTCTACATGGCCAAGGTGGCGAGCCCTAGCGCCCAGCGGATTCTTGTGATCGCCATTCTGATGCCGCTCTGGGCGAGCTACCTGGTGAAGGCGTACGCCTGGCGATCGGTGCTCTCCCAGGGTGGAATTTTCGAATGGCTGGTGTCGCCGTTTGGCGGGCACAGTCCCGGTTACGGTCTGCCGGCAACGATCATCACCCTGTCCTACCTGTGGTTGCCGTACGTCATTCTGCCGATCTATGCGGGACTGGAGCGGGTGCCGGATTCACTGCTGGAGGCATCCGGTGATCTTGGCGGGGGTACCTGGGCGACGCTGCGCCTGGTAGTACTGCCCATGATCTGGCCGGCGATCATTGCCGGGTCGATCTTCAGTTTCTCGCTGTCGCTCGGTGACTACATCACCGTAAATATCGTCGGCGGGGCCAACCAGATGCTCGGCAACCTCGTCTACACCAACGTGGGGGCCGCGAACAACCTGCCGCTCGCGGCCGCGATCGCGCTCATTCCCATTTTGATCATCTTCGCCTACCTCGCCGCCGTGCGGCGCACGGGCGCACTCAACAACCTGTAGGAGCCCTGCCATGCGTCTGAGTCGCCCCGCCCGTGGTCTGCTCGCGGCCATCACGGCCGTGGTGCTGGCCCTTATCTATCTGCCCTTGCTCGTGGTCTTCGTGAACTCCTTCAGCACCAGCCAGAACCTCACCTGGCCGCCGCCGGGCTTCACCTTGGAATGGTGGGCCAAGGCGTTTCAGAGCGACGGTGCCCTTGACGCGGTGCTGACCAGCCTGCAAGTGGCCCTGGCCTCGACGGCGGTGGCGCTCGTGCTCGGCACGCTCATCTCGCTCGGGCTGCAACGCTTCGAATTCTTCGGCCGGGATGCCATCAGCCTGCTGGTCATCCTGCCTATCGCGCTGCCCGGCATCGTCACCGGCATCGCCCTGAACAATGCCTTCCGTACCGGACTCGGCGTGCAACTGTCGATTCTGACGCTCATCATCGCCCACGCCACGTTTTGTATCGTGACCGTGTTCAACAACGTGATCGCCCGGCTGCGGCGCCTCGGCACGAGCCTCGAAGATGCCTCGTCGGATCTCGGCGCCGGAATCTGGACCACGTTTCGCCTGGTAACCTTTCCCCAGTTGCGGTCAGCCCTGTTCGCCGGCGGCCTGCTCGCCTTCGCCCTGAGCTTTGACGAGATCATCGTGACGACGTTCACCGCCGGATCGAGTGTGAAGACCCTGCCGTTGTGGATTCTGGACAACCTGTTCCGGCCCAACCAGGCGCCGGTCGTCAATGTCATCGCCGTGGTGCTCGTGCTGGTTTCGATCATTCCCATCTACTTCGCGCAGCGCATTGCCGGCGCCGAAAAGGTTGTGCGCTAGCCGTTCGTGACCGGAACGGGTTAGGGTTTTTCGGTGGGCAGACAGGACGGCAGTGGGCGGCAGATTTCGGCGGACGACGTCGATGACCGTTCAGCGACGGTGCTGCACGTTGACCTCGATGCGTTCTTCGTGTCGGTCGAGCTGCTGTCGCACCCCGAATACGTACGCCTGCCGGTGATCGTGGGCCACCGCGGGGGTCGGTCGGTCGTCACGGCGGCCAACTATATTGCGCGGCGCTACGGCGTGAACTCAGCGATGCCGATGGCACTCGCCCTGCGGCAGTGCCCGAACGCGATCGTGCTCGAGCCGCACATGGGCCTCTACCGGGACTATTCCACCCGGGTGATGAGCATTTTCGACGACGTCACCCCGCTCGTGGAACGGCTTGGTATCGACGAAGCCTTCCTCGACGTGGCCGGCGCAACCAATCTGTTCGGCTCCCCGGCCGTGATCGGCGAACTCATCCGCGCGCGGGTGCTCGCCGAGACCGGGCTGGTCTGCTCCGTCGGCGCGGCATCGACCAAGTTCGTCGCGAAGCTTGCCTCCGGCCTGTCCAAACCCAACGGGCTGCTCGTCGTTCCGGCCGACGAAACGATCGAGTTCCTGCATCCGCTGCCCGTGACGGCCCTGTGGGGCGTGGGGGCGGCCACCGAGCAGACCCTGACCCGCCTCGGTCTGAAACTCATCGGCGACATCGCGCACGCGCCGCTGGACGTGCTGAAAAGGACGCTGGGGGAGGCATCCGGTCACAAGTTGTTCGAGCTGTCCTGGGGGCGTGACCCGCGTTCGGTGACGCTCGAGCGGGAGGAGAAGAGCGTTGGCCACGAGGTCACGTTTGAGCACGACGTGACCGACATTGACCGACTGCGCAGCGAGTTGCTGCGGCAGTGTGACCTCGTTGCGGCACGGCTGCGGAGGGGCGATCTGGTGGCCAGGCGCGTGTCACTCAAGCTGCGCTACACCGATTTCAGCACGGTTACCCGTTCGCGCACCCTCGCCGAGCCCAGCAATGTCGGGCGGCGCATCTACGAGGAGGCCGTGGCCGCGTTCGACCTACTGGCCGCGTCGGGCATCCGCGTGCGCCTGATCGGGGTGCGGGCCGAGCAGCTGGGTACGGCGTCGGGATCGGTGGGGCTGTGGGATCCCGACGAGGATTGGCGGGGCGCCGAGCTGGCGGTCGACTCCGTGACCGAGCGATTCGGGGCGGGAATCGTGCGTCCGGCCTCGTTCTTCAAGCCTCGCCCATAAGGCACGAGTCGGCTACCCTGTTGGAATGACCAGCCTTCCGGAAAAACTCGCAGAAACGTTCCGTTCCGCCGGTGTGAAATCGGCCTACGGTGACCCCGTGCAAATCGACGGCGTCACCCTCGTACCCGTTGCGCTCACCTATTACGGCTTCGGCGGCGGCGACGCCGGTGAGGGCGGTGCCGGATCGGGCGGAGGTGGGGGCGGAGTGTCGCTGCCGATCGGCGCCTACGTGAAGTCGGGCGGTACCGCCCGATTCGAGCCGAATGTCATCGCGCTGCTCGCCGTCGGCGTGCCGTTCCTGCTCGTGGCCGGCCGCGCCCTGGCCCGGGTGATCCGGGCCCTGAAGAAGTAGCCGCCCCCGGCTGATGTTGCCCGTGGACGGGGCCCAGACCCCGTCCACGGGCCCAGTTTATAGACTGGGCCCGTGGTTATAAGGTGGGCCCGGGCGACTGCCGCGCGGCTTGCGCGCAGAGCGGGAGCGGCGCGGCCAGCGCGGCCGACGCGCGAACCGACCCGCGAACCCGCCCTGCGTGAACCGACGGCGCAGCCAGCGTGGCAGCCGACGCCGCAGCCAAGCCGGAAAGTGCCACGGGCCGCTCACCGGCAGGCCCGCAGCGATACGACGGCGGCGCAGAATGAAGCGGCGCATCAATACGAGGTATAGCGCTGCCAGCACGAGCAGAATGCCGATGCTCATCTCGTGGTCCCCATGCCACAAGTCTAAGCGGGGCACTAGAATTGAACACGATCACGGGAGTCCGGTACACCGGGCTGAGAGGAAGCTGACCAAGCTTCGACCGTCGAACCTGATCTGGATCATGCCAGCGCAGGGAGGCTTCTCGATCCCGTGCCCTGTATTCACCTACGGAAAGGGCACGAACAGTGCACGCTACAACGACATCATTCAATCAGTCCAGCCGCGACGCATCGACGGCGAAAAAGCCGCGCAACTTTCGCTGGCGCGTCGTCGACATCGTCGTCGCGAGCGTCATTGGCGTTGCGAGCGGCGTCATCTTCTGGGCCTGGGGCCTCGCCTGGTCGCCGCTCAGCGCGATCCTCACGTTCACGCCCGGCCTCGAAGGCCTGTTGGCCGGCGGCTGGTTGTTTGCCGGAGTGCTCGGCGGCCTCATCATTCGCAAGCCCGGTGCGGCCCTCTACACCGAGGTCATCGCGGCCGTCGTATCGATGCTGATCGGCACCCAGTGGGGCTTCTCCACGCTCATCTGGGGCATCGTCGAGGGCCTCGGCGCGGAGATCGTGCTGGCCCTGTTCTTGTACGCCAACTGGCGTCTCGGCGTCGCCCTCCTCGCCGGCGCCGGCGCCGGCGTGGCCGTTGGGCTGCTCGACACGACCGTCAGCTATGCGGCACTGGATATCGGTTTCAAGGCCGTCTACTTCGTATCCGCTGTCGTATCGGGCACTGTGCTCGCCGGGCTGTTGTCCTGGCTTGCCGTGCGCGGCCTGGCCCGCACCGGCGCGCTCAGCCGATTCGCCGCCGGCCGGGAAGGTTCGCGCGCACCCGCCGCGATCAGTTAAGCGGATGCCAGCCCCTCGGTCGCACGCGTCCGCTCCCGGCCCGCAGATTCGGCCCGTGCAGATCGAAGCCCGAGGCTGGGGCTGGCGCCATGCCGGACGTCACAACCAAGCGGTGTCGAGGCTCGACCTGCGGATCGAGCCCGGCGAACGGGTCTTGCTGCTCGGGGCCAGCGGCGCTGGCAAGAGCACCCTGGTGCACGCGTTGGCCGGAGTGCTCGGCGCCGCCGAGGACGGCGACGAGACGGGCAGCCTGCTCATTGACGGCAGGCGCGCGGCCGCGGCCCGGGGTCGGGTCGGACTCGTGCTGCAGGACCCGGACTCCCAGGTGGTACTCGCCCGGGTCGGCGACGACGTGGCGTTCGGCTGCGAGAACCTGGCTGTTCCGCGGGCAGAGATCTGGCCGCGCGTGCGGCGTGCCCTTGCCGAGGTCGGTCTGAACCTGCCGCTCGACCATCCCACGTCGAGCCTGAGTGGCGGCCAGAAACAGCGCCTGGCCCTGGCCGGTGTGCTCGCCATGCAGCCCGGACTGCTGCTGCTTGACGAACCGACCGCGAACCTCGACCCGGTCGGGGTCATCGAGGTGCGTGACGCCGTCGTGCGCTCCCTCGACCATTCCGGGGCCACCTTCGTCGTCATCGAACACCGCGTTGAGGTCTGGCAGGACGTCGTCGACCGCGTCATCGTGCTCGACCCGGCCGGCGGTGCGCTGGCCGACGGGCCGACGCGCGAGATTCTCGCCATCCAGGGCGAGCGACTGGCTCAAGCCGGCGTCTGGGTGCCAGCCCTGCCACCCCGGTTTCCGGTGCGGCACCCGATCAGCAATCCTCAGAGCCTGTTGCGGGCCGAGGGACTCGCGGTCGGGCGTGTTCCGTTTGGCCGACGCGCGGCATCCGTCGTCGCTGACGGAATCACCCTCTCCGTCGACGCCGGCACGGCCACCGTCGTGACCGGGCCGAACGGCGCCGGCAAGTCCACCCTCGCCCTGACCCTGGCCGGTCTGTTGAAACCGGCCGGCGGAACGGTGCGCGCGAGCGACAGCCTGGCGGCTGGCATCCCGGCTGAGCCGCACCGGTGGCGCTCCCGGCAGCTGCTCACCCGCATCGGTGCCGTCTTCCAAGACCCCGAGCACCAGTTTCTGGCCGCCACGGTGCGCGGCGACCTGACTATCGGCCCGCACGCCCTCGGACTGAGCCCGGCTGAGCAGACCAGCCGCGTCGACGAGCTCATGCACCGGCTGCGGCTCGACCACCTCGCCGACGCCAACCCGTTCACCCTGTCCGGCGGCGAAAAGAGACGGATGTCCGTCGCCACCGTTCTCGCCACCCGCCCTCGCCTGCTCGTGCTCGATGAGCCGACGTTCGGGCAGGATTCCCGTACCTGGCAGGAACTTGTGGGCCTGCTCGCCGAGCTGCTCGACGAAGGCACCGCAATCGTTGCGGTCACCCACGACGCCCAGTTCGTCAGCGCTCTCGCAGATGAGGAGTATCGACTCGGCACGCCGATCACTCTGGGGGTGGCCAAGCCGTGAGCCTGATGACCCCCAGCATCCGCCCCAGCGTGGTTGCCCGCCTCAACCCGGTGGCCAAGCTCGCCGTTGCCCTCATCGTGAGCTGTGCACTGCTGCTGTCGATCGACTGGGTGTCGGCGGGCGTGGCCCTGCTGCTCGAGGCCGTGCTACTCGCCTGGTGCGGCCTGAGCGCCCGCCAATTCTGGCTGCGCACGGCGCCGGTCTGGATCGCAGCGCCCATGGCATCGATCACGACGATTCTTTACGGTGAAGACTCCGGCGCGCTGCTCTGGCAGTTCGGCTTCATCTCGGTGACCGAGGGCTCCGCCCAGCTGGGTCTGGCCATCGGGCTGAGAGTACTCGCGATCGGCCTGCCCGGCATCGTTCTGCTCGCCACGACCGACCCGACCGATCTCGCCGACGGCCTGGCCCAGGTACTGCGCCTGCCAGCTCGGTTCGTACTCGGCGGACTGGCTGGGCTGCGACTCGTGGGCATGTTCATCGACGACTGGCATTCGCTCGGACTTGCGCGGCGAGCCCGCGGGGTCGGCGATGGCGGCGGTCTGCGCGGCGCCGCCCGCCGGTTCTTCGGCCCGGCCTTCTCCCTGCTCGTCATCTCGGTGCGACGCGGCAGCAAACTGGCCACGGCCATGGAAGCCCGCGGCTTCGGCAGCGACGAGCCCCGTACCTGGGCCAGGCCATCGCGCGTTCGGGCAGCGGATGCCGCTCTCGTCGCCACTGGATTCGCCATCGCCGGCATCGCCATCGGCGTCGCGGTGTGGGCAGAGACCTGGAGCTTTATTCTTGCCTGAAGCCAGCCCCAATATCAACTCGTTGCTGGCACCGCTGCTGCGAGCCCTGGCCGCGGCCGGACCGAACCCGGTCGTGCTCATCGACGGACCGAGCGGCGCCGGCAAGAGTACCCTCGCTGACGCTCTCGTGGCCCACTGGCCGGGCGCGAACACGCCGCAGCTGGTGCGGATGGACGACATCTACCCAGGCTGGGACGGCCTCGACGCGGCGGTCGAGCACCTGCACCGGTGCATTCTCCATCCCCGATACAGTGGTAGCCCCGCGGCCTGGCAGCGTTACGACTGGGCCGTGAACGAGCCGGCGGAGTGGCATCCGCTTGACGCCGCCCGACCGCTGATCGTGGAGGGCTGCGGAACCCTCGCCGCCCGGCACGAAGCGCTCAGCGACGTGCGTGTCTGGTTTGCGGCGGACGACGAGTTGCGCAAACGGCGCGCGCTGGGTCGCGACGGCGAAGCCTTTCGAAGCCACTGGGACCAGTGGCAGCAGGAATGGGTCAGCTACCTCGCGCGGGAAACGCCCGAGATTCGGGCAACGGTTCGCCTCCAGGCCACACGGGACTAGATTGGGTTCCATGAGCCCAGACAGTGACACCCCGACCCTGTACATCGCCGAGTTCATCGACGGGCCGCTTGAGGGTCAGATCGATTCCCGCGCGCTCGTGCGTGGAAAACACGCGCCCCGCATCAGCATGGTTGCCGCCGTCGGCGGCCTCGAGTCGGTGTTCTGGTACGACGAGGTCGACGAACGTGACGTGAGCGGGCAACTCCGCGTACGGTACGCCTTCGACCAGGGCGACAGCGACCCCATCGACACCGAGGTTGAGCCGCTGTAGAACTACTGGTCGAGCAGGGCCGTGATCATCACGATCGGATGCAGCAGCCGCCAGCCCGGCCCCGGGTCGGCGATGCCCTGGTCCAGTTTCAGCGCCGCCGAGAGTTTCTCCCCGGCAACGGTGAGCCGCACCTGGCCCACGTTCGCGCCGGTGCGGGCCGTGGCGAAGTCCTTGAGCTCGACCGTTGCGGCCTCGGGAGTCGCGGCCTGCCAGGCGTAGCGGGTGCGCGACACCCCGACCACGGCCGAGGCCTCATCGCCCCACGCCGATTCGAACGTGGCATAGGCATCGCCGGCGGCCAGAACCGGCAGCGGCCCCACGCCAGCCCGCGCGCTCGCCATGAGGGCGGTCAGGTCTGCCGTGAGCGCATCATAGGTCGGCTCACCGATAAACGCACCGGAGAACGTGAAACTTGAGGCGCCGTCACTGACCGTGGCGGTGAACAGAAAACAGACCCCGGCGGCATCCGTATAGCTGCGCGAAACGCCCGTGATGCCCTCCTCGGGCAAGTACGACGTCGTATTCTGCACTCCGCGACGGTTCGCCAAAGCGGTTGCAGGACTGGCCAGCATCGAAGACACGATCGGGTCGGTCGCGGCCAGGCCGGCGAGGTGGGCCAGATCAGTGGCGGTTCCGGCGCTCGCATCGTGCAGCCCGGTGGCGTCGACGACGGCGGTGCCGGTCAGCCCGTTGTCGGACAGCCAGGCGTTGGCAGCCACCACGTAGGCGTCGACCGAACCGAACGCCCAGCGGGCCACGGTATCGGCGTGATTGTTGCTCGATCCGAGCAGCAGCGCCTGCAGTAGCTCGAGTTCGGTCCACTGCTCGTCGGCGAAGACAGCGACCGAGCGCGCTCCGGCCTTGTCGTAGTCGAGGTAGCTCTGAAAATCGGCGGCCGTGAGCGTCACGATCGGGCCAGACTCGCCCGCCACAATCGGTTTCGCGTCGAGAACGACGAGGGCGGTCACCACTTTGGCAATGGAGGCCATGGGAAGCGCCTCGGCCGTGCCCGCGACCGCGATCGGTGCCGAAGGTTGCGAACCCTCCGCGCTGGTTGACGTCGTGCCGGATGCGTCGCTGGTCGTGGCGGCGAGCACGGTGATTGCGCTCGCGCCGTTGGCGGGAAGCACCGGGGGAGTGGGTGCCGTGGCCGTGACGGCGGGCGTGACCATGGTGGCGGTGACCGGTGGCAGGGGCCCCAGCAGCGTCGCGGGGCCGTAGACGCCGATGCCGAGGATCACCACGGTTCCGACCAGAATGCCAACGAGACGGCCGGGACGGAAGGAGCTCATTCTTCAAGGCTAGACCGCTCGGAGTCAGCCCCAGCCGAGTTCGTGCAGCCTGTCGTCATCAATGCCATAGAAATGGGCGATTTCATGCACCAGGGTGATGTGAATTTCATCGTGCAGGTCGTCCAGGGTTTCGCAGATCGCCAACAGCGGCTCACGATACAGCACAATACGATCGGGCATCTCACCAAAGCCGTACTGGCCGCGCTCGGTGAGGGCGACCCCGTCATACAGGCCCAGGATGTCGAGGCTGCCGTCTTCGGGACGGTCTTCGACCACGAAGATCACGTTGTCGAGCCCGTCGACCATGTCGTCGGGCAGAAGATCGAGTTCGTCAACGACGAGGCGCTCGAATTCGGACGCGTCAAGTTGTAACATCGCGGCCTGCCTTCGACGCCCGACAAGCCAGTGTTTCATTGGGGTGAGTAACGGGGATTGAACCCGCGACCTCCTGGACCACAACCAGGCGCTCTGCCAACTGAGCTATACCCACCATGCGTCCCCACGATTTCACGCGGGGCAACTCAGCAATCCTATTACACCTCGGAGGCGAATAAGTGCACAACTTCGGCCGCGTGCGACTTGGCCTCGTCACTGGTCGGGCCAGGGTCGGCCACGAACACCGTCTGACGGTAGTACGCGAGCTCGCGAATTGATTCAAGAATGTCGGCGAGGGCGCGGTGGCCCCCGTCTTTCGCCGGGGCGTTGAAGTACACCCGCGGGTACCAGCGTCGGGCGAGCTCCTTGATTGAGGACACGTCGACGTTGCGGTAGTGCAGCTGGTTGTCAAGGCGCGGCATGTAGCGGGTGAGGAAGGCCCGGTCGGTGCCAATGGAGTTGCCGGCCAGCGGGGCCTTTTGCTCGGACGGGATGAACTTCAAGACATATTCGAGAACCTGGAACTCGGCCTCGGCGGCGCTGACGCCGCCCGGAATCTCGGTGATCAGACCAGAGGAGGTGTGCATATTGCGCACGAAGTCGCCCATGTTTTCGAGGGCGGAGTCATTGGGCTTGATTATGATGTCAAGGCCGGGGTCAAGCACATTGAGGTCGTAGTCGGTGATGACGACGGCAATCTCGACGAGTTCGTCGCGGTCCAGGTCGAGCCCGGTCATCTCGCAATCGATCCAAACCAGTCGGTCGGGGCTTTTCGACGTCGGGGAGGTCGCGGGGGATGTTGTCGGTGCTGTACCAGTCGTGCTGTTCGTCATGCGTCGAGTCTACCGGTGGCCTGCGACAGGGCCTGTAAACTTGAGGGCTACCGATGTTCAACGCACCACCTGCGAGGCCCTGATGGAATTCACACTGTATTCGTCGTCATTTTGCGAACCGTGCATGCAAACGCGCGCGGTTCTCGCCGAGGCGAAACGGCTGGTTCCCGGCGCGACGGTGCGCGAGATCGACGTGGCCGGTGAACCCGAGCAGGCCGAGGCGCTGCTCATTCGCAACACTCCCACGGTCATCATCACCAACGGTGCCGGTGCCGAGGTTTTTCGTGCGGCGGGTGTTCCCACCCTCGCGCAGGTGCTCGTCGCGGCCGCCAAAGCGCTCTGACGTTTACGGCTCTGGGTCACGCTCCCGCTACGCCGCCCTGCACTGCCCGGCCCAACGGAGAGATGACATCGCCGTAGTACTCGATCACGAATGACCGCGCCAGCCGTCCGGCCGTGGGCCCGTCGCCCGCGGAGATCGCGGCCAGAATTTCCCGGTCGTGGGCCAGCGACAATTCCATCTTGGCCGCCGAGTCGGGTGAACGATCGAGTCCGCCGGTGACCATGTCGATGAGCGCTCCGCGGGTTGCCTCCCCGCAGATCTGCATGAGCTGGTTGTCACTGGCGGCCCACACGCTGGCGTGGAACGCGACATCCGCTCGGCTGAAGGCGACCGGACCGTGCGCGATCTCTGCCTGCATGGCGTCTACGGCGGCGCGCATCGCCTCCAGCTGCTCCTCGGTGCGGTGCTGCGCGGCCAGGGTGCAGGCGGCGTCCTCCAGCATGATGCGAAACTCCACGAGCTCCGACAGTGCGATGGTTTCCAGGCGCACCAGACGGTTCACGGTCTTGGTGAGAATGGCCGGAGACGCTTGCAGAACCTCGGGTCCGCGCGGGTCGCCGGGCCGCGAGCGCACCAGCCCTGTGCTCTCGAGTACGCGCAGCGCCTCCCGGATGGTCGACCGGCTGACTTCGAAGGTGAGCATCAGCTCGCGCTCGCTTGGCAGGCGATCGCCGGGGCGGAGGTCGCGTGTGCTGATGGCTGACTCGATCTGCTCGACGACGCGTTCGTAGGCTTTGACAGTTTTCACGGCGGTAAATGCGGCTTTGTGAGTCATTGGCACTCCCTCGAGGTTGCGACCGGCGTCATAGAACTGGCGCCAATTGAAGCGGTGTCAATATCGGGGTCGATCTTGACGATCTGAGATCTACATGTAAAGCTGACTTTGGTACAGAGTGTACTGGTCTGACCATGTATTTCTCCGGTATGGACAGCACATTTCCACAGTATTTCTGGCCGCTCATTTTCGGGCCAGCCGAACCAGAGGGGCACGTTCGAATGAGGGCACACACCCGGCGAAGCCTGTTCGCCAGCATTGCCACGGTCATGGTTGCGTCGATGGCCCTGGTCGGTTGTTCCACCGGTTCGACGACCGCCGAGGGGGAGCCGGACACATCGTTGACCGTTGGTCTGCTGGCCACGCCCGGCAACCTCGACTACACCACGACCGCCGGTGCCGCCATTCCACAAGCACTGCTCTACAACGTCTACGAGGGACTGGTGAAACTCGACAACGACGGCACCATCATCCCCTTGCTCGCCACATCCTGGACCGTCAGCGACGACGGCCTGGTCTATGACTTTCTGCTGCACGAGGGCGTGACCTTTTCCGACGGGTCGCCGTTCACGGCCGAGAGCGTCAAGTTCAGCCTGGAACGGGTCAAGGACAACTGGACCGCCAACGGGCCGGCCTACCTTGATCCGATCGCCAGCATCGAGGCCGTCAGCGACACCGAGGCGCGCATCACCCTGTCAAAGCCGAGCAACAGCTGGCTCTTCAATATGAGTGGTCCGGTCGGCACGATGTTCACCGAATCCGGAATCGCTGACCTGGCCACCGCCCCGGTGGGCACCGGGCCGTACACGGTCAGCTCGTTCAAAACCGGGGACAGCCTCGTGCTTGCCGCCAACACCGACTACTGGGGCGAGGCCCCCTATATGACCGACGTCACCCTGCGTTACTTCACCGACGCAACAGCGCAGACCAATGCCCTGCTGAGCGGAGACATCAACCTCATCTCGGGCATCTCGCAGTTTCAGCTGGTCGACCAGTTCAAGGCCAACGCCGACTTCCAGGTGCTCGAGGGCGCCAGCACGGGCGAGGTTACCCTGTCGATGAACAACGCGAGCGACGCATTCAGTGACGTTCGGGTGCGGCAGGCGGTCATGTATGCGATCGACCGTCAGGCCGTCATGGACACGGCGAACAGCGGTTACGGCCTGCTGATCGGCTCCATGGTGCCGCCGACCGACCCCTGGTACGACAAGAGCCTGGCCGATCTGTACCCCTACGACCCCGAGAAAGCCACCGAACTGCTCGACGAAGCCGGAGTCAGCGACCTGACTGTGGCCTTCAAGATTCCCAACCTTCCGTACGCCGTGGCCGGGGCGCAGGTCGTCAAGGACCAACTCGCCAAGGTGGGCATCACCGCCAACGTGACGGCCCTCGAATTTCCCGCCGTGTGGCTCGATGACGTCTTCTCGGGCCACGACTACGACATGTCGCTCATCATGCACAGTGAACCTCGTGACGTGACCGTCTTCGCCGCGCCCACCTACTACGCGGGGTACAACTCGCCCGAGGTGATGACCAAATTTGCCGAAGCGGATGCCGCCGACCCGGCCACCTACATCGAACTGATGAAGGAGGCCACGACCAGCATGGCTGAGGAAGCCGCCGCTGATTGGCTCTATCTGCAGCCGGCCATCTCCCTCGCCGACGCTGACCTGCTCGGGGTGCCCAAGAACACGCCGAGCCTCGCGCTGGACCTGTCGACCATCGCACGATAGGGCGAGGTTGCCGGAACGCGTACGGTTGGTGTTCCAAGAAACAGTCAGAGGAAAGTTATGGTTCTTGTGGTTCTGCGCCGCATCAGCGTGTTCGCCACCACGGTCGTCGTGGCCTCAATCGTGACGTTCCTGATGCTGTCAATTCTGCCCGGCAACGCCGCACGCATCGCCCTGGGCGTGCAGGCGAGTGAAGCGGATGTTGCAGCGCAAGCCACACTCATGGGTCTCGACCGCCCCGCGATCGTGCGCTACCTGGACTGGTTCGGCCACGTGCTCATCGGCGACTTCGGCACCTCCACTGTGTCGCGTCAGCCGATCGGGCCCGAAATAACGGATGCCCTCGGCATCACCGTGATCCTGGTGCTGACCAGCGTCGTGCTCGCCCTGCTGTTTGCGATCCCGTTCGGAATCCTGACCGCAGTCAGGCAGCGAAAGCCCGACGGAGCGATTCTCTCCGGCATCAGCCAGATCGGCGTCGCCGTGCCGGGGTTTCTGGCCGGGATGCTGCTCGTCACCGTCTTCGCCGTGACGCTCCGCTGGCTACCGGCGGGCGGCTGGGTCGACCCCGGCGAGGACGTCGGCGGATTCCTCGAGCACCTGATCCTCCCCGCGATCGCCCTCGGCAGTGTGCAGGGCGCCGTGCTCAGCCGCTACGTGCGCTCATCCGTTTTGGAGGTCATGCGGGAAGACTTCATCCGCACCGCCAGGGCCAAAGGCCTCGGCGCGGGGCGGGCACTGTTTCGGCACGGGCTGCGGAACGCTGCCGTTCCGGTGATGACCGTGCTCGGCCTGCAGATCGCCACCCTTTTGGTCGGCGCCGTCGTGATCGAGCGGGTGTTCAGCATTCCCGGCCTCGGCAGCCTGCTGCTCGACAAGGTCGCCCTGCGCGACCTGCCCGCAGTGCAGGGCATCGTGCTCGTACTGGTCGTGTTCGTGCTGGCGCTGAACTTTCTGGTCGACCTCGCCTTCACGCTGATCGATCCCCGACTCCGGAGCGCCACATGACCGTCATCAAGCCAAGGACGCCGACGCGACGTGCTGCCGGTCACAGCGGCCGAGCCACGCTCTGGGTCGGACTCGTACTCATCGGCCTCGTCGTGCTGGCCGCCGTCGTCTCGGCTTTCTGGACCCCGTTCGACCCGGAAGGGGTCTTCTCCGATTCCATCCTGCGCCCGCCCGGCGCCGAACATCTGCTGGGCACCGACAGTTTCGGGCGAGACGTCTTCAGCTCCATTCTGCGCGGCGCACAGATCTCACTGCTCGTGGGCACCGTCGCGGTCGGGATCGCGGCCGTGCTCGGCGTGCCGTTCGGCATCGTGGCCGGCATGAATCCCGGCCGACTCGACCAGTTCATGATGCGCGGCAACGACATCTCGCTCGCCTTCCCGGCCCTGCTGCTCGCAATCATCTTCGGTGCCATCTTCGGCGCTGGTACCGTCACGGCCATGGTGGCCCTCGGCATCGGCACGGCACCGGCGTTCGCCCTGATCGCCCGCAGCGGCACCATGCAGATCATGAGCCGCGAATACGTGCAGGCCGCCCGCGCCTCGGGCAAGAGCGGCCTCTTCATCGGCATGCGGCACATTCTGCCCAATATCAGCGGCATGCTCATCGTGCAGGCGTCGGTCTCCTTCGGCATCGCCGTTCTCGCCGAAGCCGCCCTCTCCTATTTGGGGCTCGGCACGCCGCCGCCGACCCCGTCGTGGGGCCGCATGCTGCAGGATGCCCAGGGTTATCTGTTCATTGAACCGCTGCTCATCGTCTGGCCGGGAATCGCCATCGCCATCGCGGTGCTCGGCTTCAACCTGCTCGGGGATGGCCTCCGCGATCGCTTCGACCCCAGAATGCAGGTGAATCGATGACCGTGCCTACCCTCAGCGTGAACGACCTCCGGGTTGCTTCGCCATTCGCCGAGCTGCTGCACGGCGTCAGCTTCGATATCTCCGCCGGCGAACGGGTCGGCCTGATCGGGGAATCTGGGTCGGGAAAGTCGCTCACCGCGACCTCCGTTATGGGGCTGCTGCCGGAAACCCTCACGGCCACCGGCACGATCCGGCTGAACGGGGTCGACGCCGACCTGCTCACCGCGCCCGAACGCCGCCTGAACCAATTGCGCGGCACCACCATGGCCATGGTTTTTCAGGAACCGATGACCGCCCTGAACCCGCTCATGCGGGTCGGCACCCAGGTTGCCGAGATTATGACGGTGCACCATACCGAAACCGGGCGGCGCCAGGCTCGGCAGCGGGCCGTTGAGCTTCTGGCCCTGGTCAAACTACCCAACCCTGCCGAGGCGGCACTCGCCTTTCCGCACCAGCTCTCCGGCGGGCAACGCCAACGGGTGATGCTGGCGATGGCCATGGCCAACGACCCGCTTTTGTTGCTCTGCGACGAACCGACCACGGCCCTCGACGTCACGGTGCAGGCCGAGGTTCTGAAGCTCATCGGCAACCTCGTCACCGAGCGCGGCACCGCGCTGCTGCTGATCACCCACGACATCGCCGTGGTCGCCGACGTCTGCCAGCGGGTGCTCGTGATGTACCGGGGCGAGATCGTCGAAGACGGGCCGGTGGGGCGTGTGTTGACCGCGCCGCAGCATCCGTACACACAGAAACTGATCGCGGCCTCCGACCTCTCCTCGGTCGACGATCGCGGCCGCCTGCACACCATGTCGATGCCGGTCGTCGGCAGGCCACCCGCGGCAGTATCCGCGCCCCGCCAGATTCACACGGATGCCGCCGCCGCGGTAATCCGGCCGCCGCACCGCGCCGCCCACCAGCGCCTCGAGCCGGGCGGCCCGCCGGTGATCTTCAACGAGGTGACCGGTGCGTCCGCCATCTCGGTGCGCAACCTCAGCCGGCAGTACCGACGACGCGGCGGCGGACTGTTCGCACCGGCACCCATCGTGCATGGTCTGCGCGACGTGTCCTTCGACGTGGCCGAGGGTCAGCGGTTCGGCATCGTGGGGGAGTCCGGCTCCGGCAAATCCACCCTCATGCGCATCCTCTGCGCCCTCGACCAACCGACGACCGGCACGGTCGACGTGCTCGGGCAACCCATCGCGGGCGCCTCCGAACGGCACCTGCGCGACTTTCGCAGCCAGGTGCAGATCGTGTTCCAGGACCCGATGGGGTCCCTCGATCCGCGCATGAAGGTGCGTGACATCGTCGCCGAACCCCTGCGCAATGTCAATCGGGCCGAGGCCCTCGCCCGGGTCGAAGCCCAGCTCAATGCGGTCGGGCTCGACGCCGACGTGATGCACCGGCATCCGCACCAGTTCTCCGGCGGCCAGCGGCAACGCATCTCCATTGCACGGGCCCTCATCACCAGGCCCCGGGTTTTGGTGGCCGACGAGGCGGTCAGCGCCCTCGACGTATCGGTGCGCGCCCAGGTACTGAACCTGCTCGCCGACCTGGTCGATGAATATCAGCTCACTCTCGTGTTCGTCTCGCACGACCTCGGCGTCATCCGCCACCTCTGCGACACCGTAGCTGTCATCTCCGACGGACGCATCGTCGAATGCGGGCCCACCGCCGATGTCTACGACGGTCCGCTGCACCCGTACACGCGCCAACTGGTCAGCGCTACGCCGTCCATGGACGAGCTGGCCCGCCGCGTCGCCCCCTGAAGCCGCACCTGACCCATTGGAGATGCCATGATCGAGACCGCGCCCATCGAATGCCTGCCGGCGACCGAGCTCGTAGCGCGCTACCGCAGCGGCGGCCTCTCCCCGGTGGAGGTGACGCTTGCGGTACTCGACAAAGCCGAGCGACTGCAGCCCGAGTTGAACTGCTTTTGGGGCCTCGATCGGATCGGAGCGCTCGATGCGGCCGCGGCCAGCGAACGGCGGTGGGCGGCTGGGCATCCGCTCGGCACCATCGACGGCGTACCCACCAGTATCAAGGAAAATGTGGCCGTGCGCGGTTTCAGCCAGCCGTCCGGCACCGCCGCCAAGTTCGACGCCGTCGTCGCGACCGAAGACGGGCCGAGCGCCGCACGCATCCGCGAGGCCGGCGGGGTCATCTTCGGCGTCACGGTCATGCCCGACTACGGCATGCTCTCCTCCGGCGTGTCGAGCCTGCACGGAATCACCCGCAGCCCCTGGAACCCGGCCTGGACCGTCGGCGGATCGAGCGCTGGCGCGGGCGCTGCTGCCGCCGCCGGAATCGGTCCGCTACACACCGGCTCCGACATCGGCGGCTCCCTGCGACTGCCGGCCACCTGGCTGGGGCTCGTGACCCTGAAACCGAGTTTCGGCCGTATCGCTGTTGACCCGCCGTACATGGGCCGGGTGGCCGGGCCGCTGACCAGAACAGTGGATGACGCCGCCCTGCTCATGGGCGTGCTCACCAAGCCAGACCCGCGCGACTACACCAGTCTCGGCGAGCAGAACCTGGACTGGACCGACGTGCACTGCGGCGGCGACGGGGTCGCGGGACTGCGGGTCGGGTACCACCTGGCCGGCGGAGCGGGTATGGCGACCGACCCGGAAGTGGCGGCATCCGTTTTGCAGGCGGTGGAACGCTTCGCAGCGGCCGGCGCGATCGTGGAGGAGATCGCCCCGCCGATGACCGAGAAGTACCTCGCCGACCTCGACCTGTTTCTGCGGGTGCGTTCCCTCGCCGACTATGAGGTGCTCCAACCGGCCCGGCAGGCGATGGTTCTCGACTTCATTCGGGACTGGGTGCTGGGTGGCGCTGGCGTGTCGGGCACCGAGGTGGTGCGGTGTTACCAGAGCATTCAGGACCTGCGCGCGGCGACCGTCGCGGCCACGGCGCCGTATGACGTCGTGCTGTCGCCGGTGTCACCGGTCGCCGCGTTTCCGGCGGAGTGGCCAATGCCGACCAATGATGCGGCCACCTCGCTCGACCACATCGCGTTTACCGCGCCGTACAACTTCTCGGAGCAGCCGGCCAGCTCGGTGAACTGCGGGTTCACGGCCGACGGTCGTCCGATCGGGCTGCACATTGCCGGGCGCCGGTTCGAAGATCTGGCGGTTCTGCGGGCCACCCACTGGTACGAGCAGGCGCGTCCGGCGGCGGCCAAACCGGTCTGGCCGTTTCATACCGTGGGTCAGCTGGCGCGCTAAGCGTTCGGCGGGCCTCGAGCAGCCCCCGCCCACGTGGACTACTCGTCGGTCAGGGGCTCGTCGCTGGCCTCGTGGTTCCCACCGGGCGGGCGCCACCCGAGTTCCATGGAGATTGTTGTTGTTGTCGCCAGTAGTTCTGGCAGCAGCTCTCTGAGCTGAGTCAGATCCGCCTTGTTCTTGAACGCCGTGACGGAAATGCCTCCAACGACGGCGTTCGCGTGGTCCCAGACCGGCGCTGCGATGCAATTGGTGAAGGATTCAAACTCGCCGTCGTCCGTTGCCCAACCCTGCTCCCGCACGGTTGCCAATAGAGCCAGGAAATCCTTCTTGGCGGTGATGGTGGTCGGGGTGAACTTCTCAAAGGTCGCTTGAGCGATGATGGCGTCACGCCGTTCGGGCGGGAGGTTGGCCAGTGTTGCCTTACTCACGCCTGCGGTGTGAATGACGACGAAATCGCCAATCCGCGTGTTGAGACTGATGGCCTGCGCCGGTTCGATCTTGTCGACGTAGATGATGTGGTCGCCTTGCGGGACGGCGAATTGGATGGTGTGACCGAGCCGATCGCCCAGTGCAACAATGTGCGGATGAACGACGCTGCGCAGATCGAATTGGTCGAGGGCACGTTGTGCGAGTCCTGCCAATCGAAAGCCCACGCCGTACCGCCCGAGTTCATCACGGCGCACGAAACCGCCCGCGGTCAGGGTTTGCACTAAACGCAGCGCCGTGGTGCGATGAACACCCATTTCCGCAGCGACCTCTTTGAGTTCACGTGGGCGCACGCTGCAGAATTCGAGAATTTCGATAGCGCGCCTGACTGTTTGGCTCATCCGTCCATCTCCCGATTCAACTCCGCCGACAGCCCGGAACACTGATGGCTATTGCCTTCACCGGGCGTGCCCGGTGCGGGTACGACGATCGTGTCGCTCCATCTCATGTTACCGATTCACCGTCACCGCGTCGGTGCCCCTGTTTCGGGCCGCCACCGGGGAGTCGATCCCAGTACGCCCACCGTCAGGAGCACGTTCGCGAACCGTCGGACGTCGCCGGTGACGATGCACAGGGCCAGGTCGGGTGATCGCGCAACAGTGTAGAACGCGAAGCGATCCACGAAATCGGCGGTGACCATCCCCGCGATGGTTTCGACGACCTCGTCCTGCACCTGGCTCGGAATGGCGTCGGGCGCCGGACGAATCATGGTGATTTTCTCCACCGGGATCGACTCTAGAATCAGGCATAGGACATCGGGAACGGTGGGCACTCCCGCCTCCAGATTGAGGTGGACCGTCTTGGCGTTGGGACCGACGGCCGTGCGCGCCGGATAATGCCCGTCCGTGATCAGCACGGTTGATCCGTGGCCTGCTCCAGCCAGCGCGCCAAGAATCTGTGGATGAATAAGTCGCGACGTGATCATCAGGCCGTCGCCTAGGCGAAGTATGCTCCGCCGTTGATGTTCACGGTCGTGCCAGTCACGAACGCCGACAGCTCAGACGCGAGCCAAAGAGCTGGACCAGCCACATCCGCTGGAATGCCGGCGCGCTGCAGCGGAATTGTGCTGAGGGTGACCCGTTTCGATTCCGCGGTCGTGAACGTGTCGTGGAAGGGGGTCGCCTCGATGAAGCCGGGGGCCAGTGCGTTGACAGTGATGTTCCGTGGCGCCACTTCCTTGGCTAATCCGCGGGTGAATCCGAACATGGCTGCCTTGGACGCTGCATAAGCCGTTGCGCCGCTGTGTGCACCGTTGATTCCGGCGAGAGAGGCGACGTTGATGATGCGTCCGCCATCTCGGATGAACGGCATCGCGTAGTGGGTGGCCAGAAATGTGCTGTCGAGGTTGGTTGCCATGACCGTTCGCCACAGTTCGAAGCTCATCTCGCCAATGCTGGAACGCTGGACGAGACCGCCGACATTATTCACGAGAATATCGAGGCCACCCAGATCGCGATTAATTAAACCGAGTGCTGCCTGCACCGCGCTTTCATCGGTTGCCTCGAGGCCGACGGCCACGAGCGGCGAGCCGGTCGCTGCCTCGATCCGGTTGACGAAATCATCGTCTGGCGCGTGCGTACGGTATGTTACGGCGATTCGGGCACCGGAATCGGCAAACTGTAGGGCGATCTCTCGACCGATTCCGACACCCCCACCGGTGATCAGGGCGGTCTTGTTTTCGAGAAGCTGCGTCATAGTGTTCCTTTTGTCTGTTGGTTGGAAAATGTGGGTGGCTATTTCATGCCGCTCATCGCGACGCCCTTGACGAGGTACCGCTGCAGGGTGATGAACAGAATGATCGTCGGAATCATGCTGATCATGGTCGCGGCGTTGATCAGGTTCCACTGGTTGAACTCGCCCCCGGCAAAGTTGACGAGTCCAACAGTGACGGTATACATCGACTCGTTCTGGGCCACGAGCATCGGCCAGAGAAAGGTGTTCCAGGTGAACATGAACTTGATGATGATGAACACCACGATTGCTGGCGCCACCATCGGTGTGATGATCCGGATCAGAATTCGTAGGTCGCTCGCACCGTCAACCCGGGCCGCCTCGACATAGCTGTAGGGAATACCCTCCATGAATTGGCGCAGAAGGTAGAGTCCGAGAACAGTGAACAGATCGGGAAAGGCCAACCCGACATAGGTGTTGGTCAGGCCTGCGCCGGAGATCATCAGGTACATCGGAATCACGAGTGCTTCCTGCGGAACCATGAACAGCGCGAGCACCACGAGAAACAGCGGTTCTTTGAATGGAAAGGTGAAGTAGGCGAAGGCATATGCTCCGAGGAGCGCGATAACCAAGCTCGTGACGATTCCGATCCCGGTGACCACGAACGAGTTGACGATGTATCGACCGAAGTCGTATTGCGCGAAGAGCTGCACGTAATTGCTGAAATTGAAGAAGTTGTCCGGCAGCCACTTCACCGGGAGCTGAAGGATCTCCTCGGGAGCCTTGAGCGATGACAGGGCCACCCAGGCCAGAGGCAGGAGCATGATGAGGCTGCCGAGGAGCAGGGCCACAAAGAGCCCGACTTGTTTGATGGATCCGGTGGTGCGGCGCCGAGGCCGACGGCGAGCCGTGACGGCGCGCTGGTCTGTGCCGGCACCAGTGCTGCGCCGTTCTGTGGTCGGAGAAGCGGATGCGGGATCGATCTGGGTGGTCACTCTGAGATGTCCTTCGTGAAGACCTTGCGGATGATGCCGGTGACGAGCACGAGGAAGACGAACAGCACGACAACGTAGACGGCCGACTCACCCCAACGATCGAGACGAAAGGCGAGCTCGTAAATTTCCATCACCATGGACCGGCTGGAGCCGACCGGCCCACCGCTCGTCGCTACGAAAGGAAGTTCGAACAGCTTTAACGCATTCATCACCTCAACGCTCGCGACCAGGACCAGCTGCCGGTTGAGCAGTGGCAGGGTCACGGACCACAGCAATCTGATGGGTCCCGCGCCATCCAGGCGGGCTGCTTCGTAGTACGAACGATCAATCGCGTTCAACCCGGCAAGCAGAATGATGACGTTGAATCCAAGCCGTGCCCACACATACATGACGGCGAGGGAGGGGATAGATTGGGCTTCTGACGTGAGCCATTCCTGCCCGGAAATACCCAGACCGCCCAGGATGTCGTTTGCCAGGCCGTAGGCGGGATTGAAGATCCACAGCCAGACGAAGGCGACGGCGGTGAGGGAGGCGACGACCGGAGCAAAGTAGAGCGCGCGCACCAGGCTTGCTCCCCTCGTGATCGTCAGGGCGTTGAAACCCAACGCGACGACGAGCGAGAGGACTATTCCGATCGGTACCGTCAGAAATGTGAAGTAGACGGTGTTCCCGGCTGCGTTGAGAAAACGATCACTCGTGAGGACGGACGTGTAATTGTCCAGCCAGATGAAATCGCGCCGGCCGATAACCGACCAGTCGTAGAAGCTGATCAAAATGTTGTAACCGAGCGGGATGATGAACAACAAGACGACGAAGAAGAGAGTCGGCGCCAAGAAAGCATAGGCACGGATAGTACTTCGACGTGACTTGGCTGATCTTGACTTCACCGCTGGACGGGTCGAAGGCGGTGCCACGGAGGGTTCTGTCGTGGGGGAGATCGTCGTGACCACGACGCACCCTACCGCTCGCCGCGTTCCAGAAGTGAATCCACCTCGGCTACGGCACCGTCGAGGCTCTCTCGCACGTCGGCCCCCTGCAGAGCGGCTTCGATGGCGGCTCCGATCGTCACGGCGATCTGGTTTGTGTACGGGGCATCGTAGGTCGGGCCGGCGCCCTCACTGATCTGTCTTTCGACCGCATTGAAATCACTGCGCTCCGTCACCCACGGGTCGGAGAAATTTTCAGTCCACACCGGCATGTAGCCCTCGAGTTGGGCGAGCTCCAGGTCGAGCTCCGGATCGGAGACTGTGCGCATCCAGTCCCAGGCGATGTCTTTGTTGGGGCTGTTGTCGTTGACCATCCAGGCCCAGTTGAAGAGCAGGCTCACCTGCGGGTAGCCTGCTTCACCATCCGGATAGGGAACGACGGCAAAGTTCACCTGCGGCGCATTTTGTTCCAGCCAGCCCTCGTACCACCCTTCGCGAAAGGTCATGGACGAGAGCCCCTGGGCGAAGGTGTCGTCCGGCACGCCGAGTTCAAGGCTGGACACCTGATCCTTCTCAACGAGGTCTTGCATGTACTGAATTCCGGCGACGGTCTCATCGCTGTTGAGGAAGCCTTCTGCGGTTGACTGGTCCTCGGCATAGAGGCGGCCTCCAAAAGCGTGAATGTACGGGAGGGCTTTGTCAACGATTCCGGTCGGGTTGCCCGAATAACGCAGCGCCATGCCGTTGCGTGTGACCTTGTCGCCGTCCCGGATGGCCAGCGCCTGCGCATACTCGCGCAGTTCCTCAAAAGTCTGGGGCGGATCGGCCGGGTCCAGCCCTACCTCGACGAACTGGTTCTGGTTGTAGTAGAGCTGCATGCCCAAGTCGGTGCTGACTGGGTAGCCGTGCCAGGCTCCGTCGATCTGAAAGTTCTTGCTCGTGACGGGAGTGAGCTTGTCGTCCCACAGCGTTTGAAGGTCGTCGGGGGCTTCGGCGGCGATGCCCAGGGCGCCGCCGTAGTACGACACTTGCCCCATGAAAATATCGGGTGCGTCCCGTCCGCTGGCAAAGCCAGCGTTATACCGGGCCTCGTACTGTCCGTAGGGGATATCGACGTACTCGACGGTCACGTTCGGGTACTTCTTCTCAAAGTCGGCGACGTTGTCCTGGTAAAAGGACGTCGTCTTGCGCCACTGGTCCTGAGGGTTCCATACCCGAATCGTGGCCTCCCGCTCTGCATCGGCCGGCGCGGGAGTGCACGCCGTCATCGACACCGCGATAAGCGCCGTGGCCACTGCTGTCGCTATCCGCTTGTTCCGCATAAGTCCTCCTTGACTTATTCAGGAGTGAGCGTTCGTCGCACACCCTGTGCAACATTCGCACATGTAAGAAAAATAGTGGATGTGCTGGCGCCTGTCAATAGAGGGACGCGAAGTCACGAATGCCTCAACGCCGCTGTGGCGAGGCTTTCGGCGCGAACAATCCCCCTGTGCCGGCCGCAGTGCGGCACAGCCCGCCTCCACGGGCGCACTGATTCGGGTGGCCGTGCGTCAGCCGCCCCGAGCGGCTAGCTGTTCGGCGGGTCGAAGCGGCCGTCGACCGCGGTCCAGCCGCCGTCGACGGTGAGCACCGACCCGGTGACAAACCGCGACGCGTCCGAGGCGAGGTAGACCACGGCACCGGCGAGCTCGCTCGGGGTCGACCAGCGGCCGAGAGCGCTCTTGGCGGCGTAGGCGTTGTACCAGCCGGGATTGTTCTTGATCTGCGCCGTCAGCGGGGTTTCCACGACGCCGGGGGAGATTGCGTTGACTCGAACACCGGCCGGCCCGTATTCGGCGGCCGCCGTGCGCAACAGCTGCACCAGCCCGGCCTTGGTCGCGGCGTAGACGCCCTGGCCGGGCTCAACCGTGACCGCCCGAATGGAGGCGAAGCCAATGATGCTGCCGCCGTTGTTAGCGGCCATGGCCGGCGCAAAGGCCTGAATGAGCACGAAAGCGGCCCGCAGGTTGAGATTCACCACGCGGTCGAATTCGTCGAGGGTGTAGTCCGCGATGCGTTTGCGCACGTTGGTCGCGGCCGTGAAGACGAGTGCGGCGAGATCCGGCAGGTCGCCGGCAACGGCCCGCACGGCCGCCTGGTCGAGCACGTCAACCTGCAGCGAGGTCGCTCCGGCACCGAGCCCGGAAGCGGTGGCCGCCGCGCTGGCCGTATCGCGGTCGGCACAGATGACCGTGGCTCCGTGGGCGTGCAGGGCGCGGGCGCTCTCCCGGCCGATGCCGCTGCCGGCCCCGATCACGAGAACGCGGCGACCGGAAAACTGGAACAGTTGGGTGTAGTCCACGGTATTTCTTTCTGAATGGGTTACGGGCGGATCATGGCCATGCGGGTCACGGTGAACTCCTCGATGGCAAACCGGGGACCTTCCCGGCCCGTGCCGGAATCCTTCACGCCGCCGTAGGGCATGATGTCGGAGCGAAATCCGGGGATCTCGTTGACTACGACGCCGCCGACATCGAGCTCATTGATGGCGCGAAACGCTCGCTGCAGTGAACTCGTGTAGATCGCGGCCTGCAGGCCGTAACGCGAGCGGTTGACCAGCTCGATCGCCGACCCGAGGTCGGAGACGCGCTGCAGAATGACGACCGGTCCAAAGATTTCCTCGCACCAGGCCTGGGCCTCCGGCGGAACGTCGGCCAGCACGGTCGGCGCAATGCTGCGCTCGACCAGATGGCCGCCGGCCAGAACCCGGGCCCCACCGGCCCGGGCGGCGGCGATCCAGGCCAGAATGCGCCGGGTGGCGGCCTCGTTGATGACCGGCGCCACCCGCGTGCTGTCATCGCGCGGGTCGCCGACGCTCACCTCGGGGAGGCGGGCCAGCAGCATCCGCTCGAATTCGTCGGCGATCGCATCGTGCACGAGAATGCGCTGCACCGAGATGCAGGCCTGGCCGTTGGCGTAGAAGCCGCCGCGAATCACCGCGTCGACGGCTTTCTCGACGTCGGCGTCGCTCGCGACGATCAGGGCGGTATTGGCGCCCAGCTCCAACACGACCTTTCGTGGTGCAGCCGAGCGCGCTATCTGGTGCCCGACGGCGGCGGAACCGGTGAAGGAGACCACCGCCACCCGGGGGTCACGCACGAGCGCGTCACCGACGTCGATGCCCCCGGTGACGAGCTGAACGGCAGCGGGCGACACCCCGTGTTCGCGCAGCACGCCGCGAATCAGATCGACCGCCCACAGCGTAGACAGCGGAGTGTTCGGCGCCGGCTTGATGATGATCGGGCAGCCGGCCGCGATCGCGGGGGCCAGCTTGTGGCTGGCCAGCAGTAGTGGATAGTTGAAACCGGTGATGCCCACGACGATGCCAGCGGGCCGGCGCGTCCAGTATCCGATCATGCCCACACCGCTCGGCTGCAGGTCAAGGGGCACGGTTTCACCGTGCTGGTGGGCGACTTCCTCGGCACTGGCCGACCAAGTGGTGAGGGCGCGGGCCACCTCCGTGCGGCAGTCCACGAGCGGTTTCCCGGTCTCCAGCACGAGCAGCTGCTCGAACTGTGCCGTCTGCTCGGCGAGGGCGTCGTGAATGCCGACCAGCAGGGTACGACGGATGCCGGTGCTCAGCCCGGCCAGTTCCGCGCGTACCGAGGCGGCGGCATCCACTGCAAGCGAGGCTTGCGCCACGGTACCGACCGGCGACTGCGCCACCGGGGAACCGTCGAACGGGAACACGATTTCCGCCTGCTCGGGGCAGTCCAGCCAGCGCTCGCCGATGGGGAGCCCGGCCGGGTAGGGAATCGAGAACAAAGTCACGGGACCGCTTTCTGTCATTCACAGGGGGACGTGCTGGTCTTTCTACTGGTCTGACCAGTAACCTAACTAGAGTATCGAGCGCCGATCCTCAGGTCAATGACCTGCCGCGGCACTCATTTATCCAGGAGGAGAAGGATGACCAGCACAGCGAGAGTCCACCGGCTGGCCGTGATTCGCGGTGACGGCATCGGGCCCGAAGTCATCGACGCCTCCCTCGATGTGCTCGCGGCAGCGGAGTCGATGTTCGGTTTCAGCACGGAAGTCACCGAGATCTCAGCTGGCGCCCGGCATTACCTGGCGACCGGCGAACTCTGGACTCCGGCCTTGCAGGCGCAGCTGCGCAGCCACGACGCCATTCTGTTCGGCGCGATGGGCGACCCCGCCGTCGCGCCCGGCATTCTGGAACGCGGTTTCATCCTCGAGATGCGCCGCACCTTTCAGCAGGCCGTGAATCTGCGCCCGATCAAGCTCTATCCCGGTGTGGCCACGCCCATCGCCGGCCTCACCCCGGAGCGCTGCGACCTCGTGATCGTGCGCGAGAACACCGAGGGCTCCTACGTGGGGCGCGGGTCGACGGTGCACGCGGGAACTCCGAACGCCGTCGCCGTGCAGGAATCCGTCAATACCCGCATGGGCGTTGAACGTGTGGTCGAGTTCGCGTTTCGTCTGGCCGAGCGGCGGGGTGGCACACTGACCCTGTGCCACAAGAAGAACATTCTGGTCGAGGCCGGCACCCTCTGGCAGTCGACAGTCGACGAGCTGAGTGCGCGTTTTCCCACCGTTCCCGTGGACTACGTGCACGTCGACGCCTTCTGCTTCTACCTGCCGACGGCCCCGGAACGCTTCAACGTGGTCGTGACCGACAATTTATTTGGGGACATTATCACCGACCTGGGCGCGGCCATCCAGGGCGGCTTGGGAGTCGCCGCGAGCGCGAATCTAAACCTCGATGGCTCTGGCCCGAGCATGTTCGAGGCGATTCACGGCTCCGCGCCCGACATCGCCGGCCGAGGCTGGGCGAACCCGGTGGGGGCGATACTCTCGACCGCGATGTGCCTTGCCCACCTCGGCGAGGGCGACGCTGCGCGGGCCATCGAGGCCGCCGCCGTGCACGTTCTGGCCCAGCTGCCGGCGACCGCCGGGCCGGGTATGGGCTTTTCGACCGCCGAACTGGGCCGGGAGATCGCGTCACTCCTGCAGAGCGGCGCGCCCGTTTCCGCCGTTCCGGGCTATTCCGTCATGGACGACCTGGCCGCCCTGCGCTGAGCTGAGCGGATGCGTTGAGCGTTGCGTTGACCTGACCACGTCCGGTGGCCTGTAACCTTGTACAGTCCCGCCCCCGTAGCTCAGTGGATAGAGCACCGGCCTTCTAATCCGATTGTCGTAGGTTCGATTCCTACCGGGGGCACCGAAAACATCGTCTGACCAAGGTTTCTTGTCCTCACTGAAGGGGCAAGACTTGATTCACTCAACGTTTATTCAACGTTTATTCCGCGGCGCCCGACCCCTGTGGGTGCTCGGAAAGAAGGTACGCGACCCAGTTCGATTCACCTGGTGTGACCTTGGGCACCTACGGGTTATGGATGCTACAAATCTCTCGGGGCTCGGTTTGGAGCCCGTACTCACGACGAGCGAGCTCGCCAAGTATCTCGGTCTGCACGTGCAGGCGATTTACGACCTGCGTACCGATGGCCGCGGCCCATCCGGCATTCGCGTCGGACGGGAGATTCGCTACCGCGTCTCCGATGTTCTTCGGTGGCTGGACGGTCTTCACGAGCCCGTACCGTCCATGGGCGGCCGCGGGGGGCGAGCGCTGATCGAGGTGATGCTCGGCACGGCGACGCGCATCGGGGAGACGCTGGCGCTTCGAAAGTGCGACACAGATATGACCGCCGACCCGCCTTGGGTGCACATCCGCGGAACGCTCGTCGTGCAAAGTGGCGCCGGCGTGATTCGTCCGGCGCATCCCAAAACGCATGAGTCGAACCGGGTCGTCGCCGTGCCGCAATTCGCGGCAGAGGTAATACGACGACGTATAAGACTGATCGAGGCGGAGGACGGGGAACATCTGCTGTTCTTCACGCGGAACGGCAAGCCACTCGCGCCGCACAACGTCCGGCGCACATTCCGCGAGATTCTCCGGAACGCTGGCCTCGAAGGCATGGGGATCACCCCCCACGCCTTCCGCCGAACGGGGCGACGCTGCTCGCCAACGAACTGGGTTTGCAGGCGGCGGCCGATGTACTCGGACACACCTCGACGTCGACGACAAAGGCGCACTACGCGGAGCCTGACCGCGCCGTAAAATCCGAGCCGGCGACGGTGCTGCAGCGGCTCGCTCCGCCTTCGTAAAGAATCCCTTGATCCTCTATAGGCCAGCGTCGAACGTTTCGTCCTCCGGGAGATTGAAACGACTCTCCTGTGGTGGGAGCCTGGCTGCGATCACACGAAATAGGCGTGAACTCCTGGGCGGTCACAAGAGAACGCTCTACGGGCCAGCGGAGGTGGCCGGAGATCCGATCCGATACCCGTCGCGGCATTGGTTGGCCTTTGGCGCTGCGAGAATGGCGCTATGGAAAGTGTGCGATTGACTGGTCAACTCCTGTGCGACGACCTCGGCGAAGCTGCGATCGTTGTGCAGTACCTTCCCGTCCACTTGGGGCTGACCCGCGCCGAAAACGGATGCATTTCGTTCAACGTGACGCCCACCCACGATCCGGTCGTCTGGCAGGTCGATGAGCGCTTTCGGGATACCGCGTCGTTCCACACTCACCAACAACGAGTCTCATCCAGTGAATGGGGTCGGGCGACCTCCGGTATTGAGCGTCGCTACACCATCACGGGGATTTAGCTAAAGACAGTTGGGGCACGGACCGGCGCCTCTGCGGGATGTGCTTGTGTTTTTTTTGTTGAAGAGAGGCGGCGTTCTTTCACCGCAGATGGCCTTACCGCCATCCCGCAAGGGGAACCGCTTACGGGACGGTTCATAGCGATCGGTGCGTCGAGCTACTTCGTTGGTCGAGACCGCGGCGGGACCGGCGATGGGGCCGACTGCCATACTGGGTTCGGTGGGGAGGGGACCTGATGCCACGACTGACGACATCCGTTCTGGGGAGCATCACTTTGGTGCTCGGGCTGGTGGCATGCTCGCCCCCGACGACCGAGACTCCACCGGTTGACACCGCTGTCCATAGTGTTGCGCCGGCCCTGTCCGACGACACAGCCGACGTCGTCATCCCCGACGGTGTCATCGGCACGGCCGAGCTCACGTCGGCCTCGGGGGATAACACCATCTCCGGAACCGTCGTGGTCACTGCGGGAGGCGGCGGGTTCGACGTTGCGCTGAAGGACTTCAACTCGGACGTTCCCGGAGGCGTGCAACTGTTCTTCAGTCCCTGGTCGGACACCACGACCTGCCTGGCCGACATGTACAACTTCTCGTTCGGCAACCTCTCCACGGACGCCGATCAGCCCGGGCTGAGCCTGGGCGACAGGGACTTCTCCCGGGGCGACCCCAGCTACTACCTGACCGCCGTCATCACCGCGAGCACCCCGGCCACGACCGATCCTGACGGCTGCGTGCTCACTCCCCGGGCGGTTGGCACGATCACCTGGGACGTACCGGACACCCGCCCCGGGCTACTCGCCGTCGATACAGGCGCTCGGTTCGGCGCTGGCGGCGCCACCGCAACAGCCGGTGGTTCTCCCATCTCCTATCGCGCGGTCGCCGGCGACACGCTCAACGACATCGCCGACCGCTTCGGTATCACGCTCGACGACCTCGGCTTCCTCAACCCCCTCACCAGCCGCCAGCTCCAGGCCGGCGACGAGCTGAACCTCCGGGAGGCGCTGCGCGGCGGCGCCTCGGTCCCGCCGCCCTCGGGCTAAACGCCGATCCAAGGCATACACCGCGGTCGTCCCTTATGACGAACCCCTACCGGTCACGCGCATTCCTCAGCGGGACATGACCCCGGAAGGCTCAGGCCTTACGAGCCGCCACAGAGAACATCAGCGGCACCCTCTCGTGACCCGAGGCCAAAGCAAATCCGGCCGGCGTCTCTACGAGTGGGGGCAACGGCTTCCAGGGCATAGCGGCCCGCCCACCCTCGCAGGCCGTCGAGGTGCGAGTGTGGTCGACCACGTGCTGCCCGCGGAGGTTCCTTGGCCGTCCCCAGCCTGATCAATCCGTGCAACGTTCGGCTCGCGGCCTCAAGCGTCGTTCGGTCAAGGCCTCGACGGCGTGGAGGCTCAGCGCGTGACCGCGCCGTGCCTCCACGCCGTCAGCTCGCCAGGACGCGACCTCCGGGGTCAGGCGGCCATCGCCCCGTAACGCTTGTGGCCATTGACGTCGTAGCGGTCAAGCATCATGACCTTCGACCAGACGCGGATGAATTCGCGGACGAACCGCTCTTGCCCGTCGCTGCCCGCGTAGGCGTCGGCGATCGACCGCAGTTGCGCGTTCGAGCCGAATACCAGGTCATTCCGGGAGGCCCTCCAGCGAGCCTCGCCGGTCGCCTGAACCCGACCAGTGAAGGTCATCGCGGTCTCGTCGTCCTTCGTCCAGATGAGGTCGGTGTCGGTCAGATTCACGAGGAAGTCGGTCGTCAGTGCTCCGACGTGATCCGTGAGCACACCCACGTCGGACCCGTCCCAGTTGCTGCCGAGCACGCGGAGCCCGGCGTGCAGCACGGTCCACTCCGGTGCGGTGAGAGTGAACAGGTTCGCCTTGTCGAGGAATGCCGCCTCGGGCGCGACGCCCGGAGCAAACTCTTCGAAGCGCTCGGACACGAAGTTGCGGAACCCGTCCGCAATGGGTCGCAGCCACTCGAACATCTCGATGTCGGTCAACTCCTGCGTCGTGTCGACACGGCCTGGCGTAAACGGCACGCTGGCGTCAGATCCTGCCGCCCGTGCCGCCTGCTCCACGGCGGCGCTGCCGGCGAGGACGATGAGGTCGGCGAGAGATACCTTCCGTCCGCCCGACGTCGCCGTGAAAGCCGCCTGCACGTTCCGCAGCGCGTCGATGACTGGGACGGTGCGTCGGTTGACCGCCCAGTCTTTCTGCGGCGACAAGGCCAGGCGGGCACCGTTCGCCCCTCCGCGCTTGTCGCTGTCGCGGTAGGTCGAGGCGGCGGAGAACGCCGTGTAGACGAGGTCGGACACGGACAGCCCGGTCGCGAGGACGGCTTCCTTGAGCGCTGCCACGTCGGCCTCGTCGAGTGAGTATCCTGCTGCGTCCGGGAGCGGGTCCTGCCAGAGCAGGTCGTCGGCGATGGTGACCTCCGGGCCGAGGTACCGGTGCTTCGGCCCCATGTCGCGGTGCGTGAGCTTGTACCAGGCCTTCGAGAACGCGAGGGTGAACAGATCGAAGTCGGCCAGGAAACGCTCGCATATGGCCCGATACTCCGGGTCGACCTTGAGTGCGATGTCCGAGGTCATCATCATGAGCGGGTTCATCTGACCGGGTACGTGGGCGTCCGGAGTCTTCGGCGCCTCCGAGTCAGTCGGTGTCCACTGCAGCGCGCCGGCCGGGCTTTTCGTCTGCTCGTAGTCGTACGCGAACAGGTTCTCGAGGTAGGTGTTGTCCCACTGTGTCGGGTTCGGAGTCCAGCTGCCCTCGATGCCGTTGGTCGAAGTGTGCTCGGCACTGCCGGTACCCACCGGGTTGTGCCAACCGAGCCCCATCGACTCGATCGGGGCTTTCTCGGGTGATGGTCCGATGTCGGATGCGGGTACCTGGCCGTGGCTCTTACCGAACGCGTGGCCACCGGCGATCAATGCCACCGTTTCCTCGTCGTTCATCGCCATCCGCGTGAACGTGATGCGAATGTCGCGTGCTGAGCCCAGCGGGTCGCCGTTCGAATAGGGCCCCTCAGGGTTGACGTAGATGAGCGCCTGGTGCGACGCGGCCAGGGGGCTCTGCAAGTCGTAGCCCGCGTCGCCGTTCTGACCATGCCAGCGTTCGTCGCGGCTCACCATCTCGTCAGGGCTCGCGACCGCGTGCGGGTTCCAGACCTCCGGGCCCCACCAGGTGCCGTCGTCCGGTTCCCACGCATCGAGGCGTCCACCACCGAAGCCGTACGTCGGCAGGCCCATCAACTCGAGGGAGCAGTTGCCGGTCAAGACCATCAGGTCGGCCCACGACAGAGCGTTGCCGTACTGGTGCTTGATCGGCTGTAGGAGTCGTCGTGATTTGTCGGTGTTGCCGTTGTCCCACCAGCTTCCGATTGGTGCGAACCGCTGCATCGCGGTGCCCGCTCCGCCACGGCCGTCGGCAATTCGGTACGTGCCGGCGGCATGCCACGCCATTCGGATCATCTGTGGACCGTAGTTGCCGTAGTCCGCCGGCCACCAGTCGACCGATGTGGTGAGCAGTCGCTTGATGTCCGACTTGAGCGTCGTGAGGTCGATCGTGGCGAAAGCCGCCGCGTAGTCGAAGTCCGCGCCGAGCGGGTCGGCGTCTACGCCGTTCCGGTGGAGAAGCTCAACCCGGAGACGCTGCGGGTACCAACTGTCCAGGGTCGGCGACTGACCGAAGGTGCCACCGAGGTGGTCGCCACCTGCTGGCAGCGCACCGCTCATGTGGAAACTGCATGTGTTGGTCTGGTCGTCAGTGCTCATTGATGCTCCCTGTGTGCTTTAGCTGGATGAGAAACGGTGTCGTCGGGGTCACAATTTAACGATTAGCCGCCGCATCGCAGCGGCGTCAATCTGTGGTGCAGCGATGCTTCGACGCTGCTGTGAGGCGGTGCGTCGCGGGCTGCCGACGTGACGGGAAGCCCGATAGAGAGATCGTATTCCCGCAAGGTGTGCGTGGCATGCCAAGAAAGTGACTGACTTCTAGACGGCGGTGGTGCGGTGGCCGAGCGCACGACGGCCAAACCAAATAAAGCCCTGCGCCGATTGCTGCGGTGCGGGCGGTGCGAAGCCCGGTGAAACCGACGCCGGAGGATGGGGCTGTCGAGAGCTTGATTTCCGCGAATCGTGTTCCCCTCGCGGTGACCTGGGAGCACCCCCGCCAGAGGCTCCTAGTGGGGAACGCTGAGCGGGCGGCAGCATCCCTCTCGCTACTGGGCTGGTGGTGCGCAAAGATCGCCACCAATCGTCGACAGCGCTCGGGGTCGGTAGTGAGGCCATTGTCCAGGACTCACAGCCAATAGTCCACGCTGCGGTACAACACCCATTTCCCTGCCCGTTCGCGGTCGAGTTGTGCCTCACGGGCGACGGTTTCGAAGTGGAACAGGATTTCATCATCATCGTTCATCTCGTCCAGCCGAGTCCACAGGATCCGGGCGAGGTCGTATTCGATGTCGCCCCGAAGAAGTACGGGGTCCACGGCCAGCCACGGCTCTCGTCTTCCGGCGAGGATCTGGTCGAAGTGGAGGTCCCCGTTCACAGCGTCATTGCGAGGGGTGGCTCTCAGATCCTGGGCGATTTTGAGCGTCTGGGCAAGGATCGTTCGGTCGAAGGGTTTGACGAGCCGTTCCCAGTCAGCCTCGAGCATCCCGGCGCGAGCTTCAACCACATCTGCGGTGGATGGCACGTCGGAATCGTTGGCGGGAACGGCCAGTCTCCGCATGAGACGTGCGATCACGGGCACCGCGTCTATCAAGGGGGCGCTTGCGAGAGTTTCCGTGGTCTCAAGTCGTTCCAGAAGCATTGCGCCAGCATCGGAATCGTGCTCGAACAGCAGGACTGTTCCGCGTCCGTCCCCGAAGCGGAGCGCGTCGATCTCGAGCTGGAAACTGGAATGAGGCGGAGTCAGTCGCAAGGGGAGCAGGACCCCGTCACGAGTCACCGTCAGAGCGATCGCATTCGAGCCATGGAGCGCGCTGCCATCCGGTCGCAGACGCCAATCAGCGCACTTGTCTGCAATGCGGCCAGGGAGCGAATCAAGCCATTCCGTCCCGTCGCTCCACCAACGTGGCATCTCTCGAAAGGACTGAGGGATTTCGATCTCGTGTTCAGGCCGGGCCGAATCTCTCATCCCCCGAGCGTAATCAACCACACCTCGCCTCGGGCCGCACGTCCAGCGGGTCCCTAGAGTGAGGAAACACGGTCCCTTTCCGGAGCGCGACACGTGTTGGACCATCTGTGTGCAGCGCCCGCAAGCCGAACCCCCTGCGGGACGGCGCACTCGCTTCCCGTTATTGCTATCGTGATGACCCCGCCGCCTGGGTCGGATACACGCCCAGCGACACCAGGTTCGTGGTGCCGTTGGACATGCTCAGCTCCATCCAGGGGTAGTGCACTTCTGGGATGATACCCATTCGGACGGCGGCGCCGTCCCCGGGCGCGCTTCGCATCCATCGCCTCGGGGCTGCGCCCGCGGAGCTTGCCGGTGCTCGGCGGTATCGGATCGTATGGTTCTGATACCACTGATTCAATCTCGAGAAACGAATCGGTGCCCCACTAATTGGTAGCCAAGCGATCCGGGCTCCGACATGTCCCACGCGGCTTCCTGAAGTAACACAGAGAAGAGCGAGAAGGCTCTCCTTCGAAGAGAACCTGGACTAGGATCGTCAGCCGCCGATTCAAGTAGCACTTCGTAGTACGACTGAAACTCGCGTTGAGTGATCAGAACATTCGCAGCAGGGCCGGGTTTTGCTGCCTCCACCATGACAGTCTCTGCAGCCCCGTCAGTGCTGAAGATGGGCGGGTCGAACCCCTCGAGATACGCGAAGAGTTCATCGAGTAAGGCCGATGCTTCGTCGACTCGCTTAGACATAGTCCTCTACCTTAGGTGCGGCTGATGTAGGACGTCACGATCACCCAATCGCTCGTTCGCACAGATAAACGATTCTGGTAGGTCTTTTGCAGGGCGCCGTTGTTCCAGATCTGAATGGAGGCCGTGTAGAGATAGGTCTTGTTGGAGGATTGCTTGGTTGCGCTCGACGGGGATCCGAAGCCACCCCGTCGGCCGTTCGTGAGGTGGCGGATGTCCTCGGACTGTTCCGCCGGCACCGTGAAGAAGTACTACGCCCGGTCCGGGTACACCTGCAGCTCGGCGGTGAAGGTCAGGCCGGATTCCGGCCGGGGCGTCGTCCCCATCGGGGTCTCCATTCTGTGCGGGGCCGGGTCTACACCGGCAGCTCGGTGGTGGGCGCATGGGGCGCCGACGGAATGATGCCGAGCGGGATGACGAACCATCATCGAAGGTCGCGTAAACCGCAGCCGCGAACGACTGCAAATGGAATCGCTGCGGCAAAAGAGACCACTCCGACCAAGCGGAAGACCGGATCTCCTGCGAACAAACCGAGAGCCAATCCCGAAAGTCACAGGGCGGCCGCGATCGCGGGAAAGAGTCCGGATTGCTGGCGTCTGCTCACACGGTCGACAGTGGCGCTTCACGACGTCTTGTCCAGAGACTGCCCCGCAAGAGGGACCTCCAACGCGACGAATTCGCGGCCTCTCCACTCGATCGCCAAGGGCGCCGATGCTGTGTCACATGGGAACCGTCACCGGGACGCTGGGTGCCGGATCGGCGGGTGCGCGACTAGATGCGGTCGTGAAGTGGCTATTTGCCTGAGTCAGAGATCGCCGCAAAACTCCCTTGTCGCCTCAATAGGGTGCAGCTCGGAACTGGCGGCGAGCAAATCACCAACCGTGAGTTGGCTAAGAGCGTTGGCTCCGCCCACCAATCACCAACGAGCCCGATAAGCATTCGGCCCCACCGTTACGGCGATCGGCCCTCGAATTCGGTTTCGCGTGATCGAATCCTGAGGGTGGTGCGCTACTCTCCGTATTCTGAGCGGCGCTGCAGTCGATCAAGTCTCAATCCTGGGACACTTTGAAAAGCGCCGGCAAGAACGCGAGAGACGGCTCCACGGTGAGTGATGATATGGGTGACCTCAGTCATTTGCTCAGTGACCGGCACGAGTTTCCACGTTCCCGTTTCATGGGCTTGAAATCCGTCGAGACGCCAGATGATTTGGCCGCGGGAGACCTCGTCGTAGGTAATCGTGGGGGAACCAGGCAGTTTGGCTCGTATCGAGTATTCCTTCTCAGCGACCGCAGTTGGATCGTCTGTTGTGACAGAGAGGATCGCGGGATTCCACTCCGGTAGTCGCCGAATATCGGCGAGAATGTTCGCAATCGTTGTGCTTGTTGCTTTGATCATGCGAATACCTGTGTATTCCATGGTCGCTCCGTATTCTTGCCTGAAAAGCAGGTGCTGTAAGAAAGGATGCGCGCGCTCCCCAGCCACAGCCTATGTGCCCAGCACACCGGGTCGCTCACGCCCGTCTTGGCCCATTCACTTGCAGAGAGCACCGCCCGCAAGCCGGACGACCAGCGCGACAGAGACGAGGCCAAACCACTCGGCGGCGGACCGCGCCGATGCCGTGTCACTGGGGAACGGTCAACGGGACGGTCCATGGCGATCTGTGCGTCGGGTAGCGTCGGAAGGGACCGGTCGGGACGTTCTGGGGAGTGATTAGTGTCGGGTGAACCCTTGGTGGAACAGGTGGGTGATGTCTGGTCCTGCGTATCCGGATCGTTCTATCGCGCCGTACCCCCTGCGTATCAAGACGCAGCGCTTCTTGGTTCGCGTCTGGCCGGCAGGTACTCGGAACCGAATCAACGGACTCTGTACCTGAGCTCATCTCCTGAGGGAGTCGACGCGGCAATGATCGCCCATGCTCAGGGTCGTGTCGACGAGCTCGTCTTGCTCAAATTTCACGTGGAGGCCCATAACATTGTCGATCTCCGAGACCCGGCCATACTCCTGGTGGCCGGTGTCAAACTTGCAGACGCAGTCGCGCCTTGGCAGGACATTGTGAAAAACGGCGGCGAGCCCGCGTCGTGGAAGGTTCGCCGACGGCTAGAGGGTCTCGGAGCGAATGGCCTCATCGATCCTTCTCGCAAGCGCCCTGGCCGTTGGCATCTCACGCTATTCAGGTGGAATTCTGCGGATGCCCCACGCGTGGCTCTCGACTGACCTCCCGAGTTCCACCTCGACGCCGAGCGTTAGGGGAACGTCCACCAAGACACCCGAGCCTGCGATCACTGACGCTGGTCCTGTTCCCAAAACATATCCGCTAGAGGAAAATGACTCTGTCAAGCTGATGCAGCAACCGTGTGACACGATCGGTCAAAGGGACTCTATGCCATGATCTGCGCGGCCGATAGCGTTGTCCGGTCCGGCTGATCGGCCGTCCAGCGACAGAGTCGCTGGTTTCACTCGTGCGTGCCCTTGGTTGAGCGTCCGGTCCTATCCCCGCACGCTCAACCAAGGCGGTGCTGCTCCTTCTCAGGCCGGCGGCGCAAAGAACTCTAGCGGCAGCCCGTCGGGATCGCGGAAGGACAGGCCTGACCCGTATCCGGCGTCCTTGATCGTGTCGTGGCTGACGCCGAGCTGGTCCAGGCGTTTCTCCCAAAGCTCCAGCTCGGACCGGTCCGCGACGCCGAATGCGACGTGATCCAAGCCCGCACGGCGCTCGCTGAACGGCGTCGTCACGTCCGAGTCGGGGAACTGGTGCAGACCGACGAGGGTGCCGCTCACCATCCAGACGACGTGGCGGAAGGGCCCGGTGTCCTCATCGAGCACTGGCTGGTCCGCGAACAACTCCGTGTACCAGGGGACGCTCACCTCAAGGTCTCGTACCGTGAGCGCCACATGGGCGATGGGTGGGAAAATCGTCATCGATGGTTCCTCCTGGATTCCAATAAGCACGATCGTTCGTGCGTACATCAACCCTACGATCGTTCGTCTCGCAACCGTCGAGGGGATCGGCGGGCTCTCGATCGCGAGACTGGCCGACGCCGTGGGATGAGCAAGAGCGTCCTGTTCGGCCACTTCGGCTCAAAGGAGGAGCTGCAGCTCGCGACCGTCGAGGAGGCGGACGCACTTTTCGCCACCCAGGTGATCGAGCCAGCGACGACCGCGTCCACGGCCCACGAGCGGCTGCACCTGCTGGTAGATCCGTAAGCGCGCCAAGCTCCCCGCATCGAAGCGCTTGGTTGATTCGTGCCCCCTGTCTTCTCGGACTCTTCACGCCAGCGGCCTGCCCCCGTTGATGTGGATCCTCATGGAAGCGCTTCTTCGGAGGGAAAACCAATGGCGTGCAGGGTCCTGATCGTATTACAACGGCCCCACGCCCGTTCCGCAAGACGAACCCCCTGCGGGCGTGGATAGGCTGGTGCGATGCTATTCCGGACCGAACACCTTTCGGTGCGTCAGTTTCGCCGCGACGACCTCAACGACTTCTCAGACCTCTGCGCGGACCCGAACGTGATGCGATTTGTCGGGGACAGGACCGTCCTCAGCCGCCCCGAAGTATCGCAGTGGATCGAAATCTGCGAGCGAAAGTACGTCGATCGCGGTTACGGCACCTCGGCCGTCTTCGACGCGCGATCTGGCGAGTTTGTAGGCTACTGTGGCGTGATTCGAGCGCCGGATCGAGACTTCGATGAACTCACGTATGTCTTGCATCAGAAGGCTTGGGGCAACGGTTATGCAACGGAAATCGGGATCGGCATGCTCGACCACGTGTTTCGCATCTCATCACTGGGCTCCATCTCGGCGACGATCGAGCTGGAGAACGAGGTCTCCAAGCGCGTCGCGGCGAAGTTGGGGATGATTGAGCTGCCATTCGATACCGAAGACGTGAGTCATTGGAAGATTACACGCGAGCAGAACTGCGCTCGATAGCTCTATTGAGTCCCCTGGCGGGCGACCCTGTTCACTGTGTCGGTCGACCAAGCCCTATCGGAGCAGTTCTCGCGTCAAGCAAAGTCCGAGCTCGGAAGCGAGAAAGTTATCCATCGACCCTTATCCGAGAAGCCTAAAGTTGGCACGGATAATCGGTTGGGTCAGCATCTCAACGATTGCTAACTCCTGCAAGATGAACACCTCACCGGACCGGACAGCTCTTTCATTGTTGCCGGTGATGTGTGGCCGATAGCCTTCGCCACTGTATTGCGGCTCCTTCGCTACCCAGCCGAGCGGCATCAAGGCCTCGGTCAGCCGCGAGTGTGCCTCCAAGAGTGATGCGATTGGACGAATCAGGCCAACAGCTATTTCCCCGTTTGCGCCGAATCCTCCCTGCCCCGTGACCTCGGCGAGTAAGGGCTCCGTTGACTCCGACACCGCTGCCACAACCTGCCAGAGCGCCGCCAGGTCAATATTCACGAGGAACGGCGGTAGGACAGTCAAGTGAAGCGGAAATCGCGACACCGGGAAGCTATCGCCCACAGTGAGTGCTTCCAAGGGCGCAACGATCACTAGATGTGTCATGTCATCCACCGTAATGACTTATCGCCATCGCCCTGGACGCACGCAAGGGGGACGTCGACCACGACAGATCGGGGGCCAAACCATCTGGCGCCCGAGTGCGCCGACGTTGTGTCACAGGGGAACCTTGAGCGGACGTCAGAGTCCGGACGGGATGTTGGTTCCCTGGTGGAATACGAGTCGCGGCTTGCCGTCGACGATCTTCCAAACCGAGCAACGTCGCGTCCAATTGGGCCCCACCTAGAGGCAGTAGGTCAAGAGGAACACTGCGTCGGCAAGTTCCACAACGTCCTGCTCAGTCATCTGAAACGACTCGAGATGGAACGACGCCTCTGGTTTGGCGAACCCCTCTCTGTCAACCTTGTATAGGGCACCGGGATCGTCCCGAATAGTGTCGTAGAGGTCGGGGAAGAGTTTTCCTTGACGAATGCAAATATGGCAGATCTCAGCTCGACCGGGCAGGCTGTAGGGATGGAAGATGTCCCCGATCCCCAGGTTCCCGAGCGTGCTCGGCGGCGGACCTATAAGGCCAAGTACAAACGCGACTTTCTGACCGAGTACGACAGCCTCGATCGGCAGGGCCGCGGCGCGCGGCTCCGCCGAGAAAAGCTGTATACCTCCTTGGTTGGCAAGTGGCGTGATCAGCGCGACAAGGGAGTTCTGGTGGCGTTGGCACGGCCGGCGGGCGCGCCACCCGCCAGCATCGCGGAGAAGGACGCGGCCCGGCTGCGGAAAGAGAATCTGCGACTGTCGGGCGAGTTGGATACGGCGAGGCAGGTGATCGCGATCCAGGGAAAACTCTCGGCTCTGTTGGATCAACTCTCAACCAACAGCAGCGCGACGAGCACCGAGAAATAATCGACGCCACCGTCACCGAGCTCGTCCCCCTCGTCGGCATGCGAAACGCGTGCCTGGCCGTGGGACGGTCGCGGGCGACGCACTACCGTCACCACCCCCGCTCGCCGCGGCCCCGGTCTTCGCCGCGGCCCCGGTCTTCGCCGCGGCCCCGGCCGGAGCCGATGAAGCAACCGCGCGCGCTGACCGAGCCTGAGCGTGCCGCTGTTCTGGAGGTGCTGCGGTCGGACCGGTTCGTGGACAAGGCTCCGGCAGAGATCCAGGCGATTCTCCTCGACGAGGGCACCTACCTGTGCTCGGTAGCGACGATGTATCGCCTGTTGCGGGCCTACGGTGAGACCGGGGAGCGGCGTGCTCAGGCCGAGCACCCGGCACGCGTCACGCCCGAAACCTGGCATCGGAGACCAACATCGGCATAGTCACAATGTCGGCATAACACGACCAGACTTTCGAGGGCCCGGTGGCCAGGAGTTCGGGTTTGACCTTCGCCGGAGGCGTCGCCAGACGTCTGCGTTCGCGGGTCTGCCCGGCAGCCCACGCGATCCGATACATGGTCGACATTGACCCGTGATACCGGTCCTCGTCGAGCTCACGAGCCCAGGTCTGACAGATCGACAAATCCGCATACTGCGCCGAGTTGATCACCGCCAACACGCCTGCCCGTTCGTCCTCAGACAGCGTCGACGGCGGTTTGGCCCGCTCGGCCTGGGCCACCGGGTTCGTCTTTGGTGCCGGCGGATTCGCCCGCCGGTAATGGGTGGCCCGGGACCGGCCGGTCAACGCGCACGCCATCACCGCGGTGACCGACGGGGCGATCAACGCGGTGAACGCCCCATCCAGAATCGTCGCGCCGCTCACCGCCGGTTCCTCGTCTGCGGGTGGCTCTCGTCGTCGCTCAACGAGAGCAGCTCCAAGAGCCTGTGCGCTTTTCCGATCACGTCCAGCGGTGCTTGGGTCTGTTCCAACTGCCGGGCCAGGCGCTTGTTCTCGGCCTCGGACTTCACCAACTTGGCCGACGCTGACGAGTCCTTCGACCGGGGTTACGGTTCGCCGGCCGCCGCCGCATCCCGGGCCCTGGCCCACTCGGCAACCTGGGTCTGATGGATCCCCTCACGCCGCAGCACTGCGGACTTCCCCCATGAGGAGCCGCCTCGCACTAGACCAAAACACCTTCCCGGTACTCCGCGGTGAAGGACTGCCGAGTCAGCTTCGGTGCCGGATCAACACCATCGACCAGCGATGGTTCTGGGGCTTGTGGATTCAACATGATTATGTCCGATCCCCGCCCTCTCAAAAGGTCACCCCTCAACGAACGGGGTGTCTCATCTCAGCCTGACAGAGAGGGAGAACATGCGATTGGGTCCAATCACTTGACGTGGTCGCCAGGTAGGAGTCCCAGGCAGAGGTCACATTGTCGCCGAGTTTCAACGTGAACGGGTTACTGGTTCGAGCCCAGTGATAGCCGCCCCATGAGTGATTGGCACTCGCCGCTGTGGCGCCGAACACCAAACTGAGAAGAGCCGCAATGACGGCTAGTTGAGTCCGCGGACGTGGTGTACGACGAGCCCGTTGTTGAGCGTGGCGTCGTGAACTGTCAGTCAATTCTGGAGACGGCGCTCGGCAACGAGAAGCGGGTGTGGTCCGGGCTCTCGCCCCGACCACACCCGCTGACCGTCTTCTAGGTCAGAAGCCGCTGATGTTGAGCCGTCCGCCGGTGACCGTTTTGCCGCTGAGGGAGGCCGTCGGGACGACCGAGCTCAGGATCGCGCTCTTGATCTGCGCCGCTGTCGCACCGGGGTGCGTGGAGGCGTAGAGGGCGGCCGCGCCCGTGACGTGTGGCGTGGCCATTGAGGTGCCGTTGTAGGACGAGTAGGTGTTGAAGGCGGTCGTCGACCAGACACCGACTCCGGGGGCGCCGAGGTCGACGGTCGTGGCGCCGTACTGGCTGAAGGACGCCAGCGCCCCATTGCGGTCGATGGCGGCGACTGCGATGACGTTGGCGACGTCGTAGTTGGACGGGTAGGACGCCGTCGTGTCGTTGTTCGTGCCGCTGTTGCCGGCGGCCGCGACGAACAGGATGTTCGCGGTGTTGGCGCGCGTGATGGCGGCGAGCAGGGTCTGGGAGAAGGCGCCGCCGCCCCAGCTGTTGTTGGTCGCCACGATGTTCAGGCCGTGGCGGGTCTTGAGGTCGGTGAAGTAATCGACCGACTTGACCGCGTCGGCCAGGGATCCGCCCTGGCGGCCGAGGAACTTGCCGCTGATCAGGGTCACGTCCCAGTTCATGCCGGCTACGCCTTGCCCGTTGTTGGCCTTGGCACCGATGGTCCCGGACACGTGCGTGCCGTGGTCGTCGAGCGAGCCGCTGGAGCCACCGTCATAGATGGTGTTGTCGCTGTTGGCGAAGTCCCAGCCGTTGACGTCGTCGACATAGCCGTTGCCGTCGTTGTCCACGCCGTCCGCCGCGGTCTCGTAGGGGTTGGTCCAGACCTGCCCGGAGAGCTCGGGGTGGGTGTACTGGATGCCCTCGTCGATGATCCCGACGTAGACGCTCTTCGACCCCGTGTGGCCGGCGGTCCAGGCCTCGGCGGCCTGGCTGCCGTAGGCGTTGGCGGGGGTCGATGCGTCGCCGTACATGCCCCAGAGGTCCTGGGAGGTATTAGTGCTGGTGAAGATGGGGTCGGTGGCGGTGGCCTGGTGGGTCATGACGTAGTTCGGCTCGGCGTAGGCGACGGCGGGGTCACTCTTCAGCTGCGCGATCGCCTGGTTCAGGTTCTTGCCCTGCGGCAGACGGACGAGCTCGACCTCGGTGCGGTCGGCGGCCGCGGCGACGATCCGCTCGGCGAAGTGGGCCGAGGCTTGCCCGCGGGCACGCTCGCGCTGGTCGGCGGAGGCGCCGGCCACGTAGCCGACGACGAGCTCGCCGGGGACTGCGGCAGCAGCGGTACCGTTGGCTTGTGGGGCGGGAGCGGCCGAAGCGGGCGTGCTATGGGCCAGTCCGGTCATGCCGATCAGGATCGCCGACGAGGCAGCCGCTGCGGTGAAGAGCTTGAGACGCATCTGTTCCGAAAATCTTTTAAGCATGAAAAATCCTTTTCCTTGTGGGTAGTGGATTGCCAAGTAGTCACCAATGACTTTGCCCATATTGAGCGTTCAACACAGGCGCAATTGAAAGGTATGACTTGCCGCAGATGATCACACGTCGGCTCATGAGGGGACTGCGCTTCGCGGGCTGCTGTGATACAGCCCAATGTTCAGCCTTGGGGGTCAGTGGCACCGCCCTCTACTTCCTGCCGCGCCTCCACGCGATGCCCGAGCCCAGCCTCGCCGTCCTATCCGCCCTGGGCAGCGCGCCACCCAGATACGACTTCCCCGACCCGGTGAACCCTTGGAAGACGACGTTCTGCTGCCGGCCCACGAAGGGCAGGTGCCGAGCAGGGCCAGGAGCTGCCGGTTCAGGGTCGCACTCGTCGAGCAAGTCGATGCGGCGCAGGTCAGCGTTCGGGTAACGCAGCCCCGCCCGCCGGATCAGACCCGCGACCGTGGAGTCCGTGAACGACGAGTAGACGTCATCCACCGCCAACCGGACGCGGTCCTCGAACGGCAACCCGATGCTGAGCGTCTCGTCGTGGGCGTCGATCGCCTCCAGTAGCTCGCCGGCGTTCATCTCGCGGAGGTTCCGTTGGTCTCCCCGTCCAGCCGGCTCATCACTTCCCGCCCGGGTAGTAGGCGCTGCCCGTTTCTACCGCCAGCGGACAGAGCTGTTTCGCCGAACACGGCGCCGCAGCCTGGGGTGAGGAATCTACCTCTGAGCCGCGTCGGCGCACCGAAGGAAGTAGCAGCCGGTGTTCGGCGCCCGTGATCAGAGTCACAACGGATTGATCAACCATGGCCCAAGATTAGACGGCATCGTAGACGCGGAGGCAGCCCGCGAACTGGTCCGCGGAGAAACGGCTAAAGGGTCTGAAAAACCCGTAGCTACAGGCTCGCGCTCATTTCGAGAAGTCGGGCGCGATCGCGTCGGTAGAGTGCGGCGTGTTCGATGAAGTCATTGCGACCTGTGTCGGCGGCACGTTGATCCGTGAAAATGGCCAGATCCTCCATTTGATCCGCTGCCGTAAGGAGGACGGCGGCCTGGTCGAAGTCATATCCGTAGGAACGAATGAGTGCATCGAGCCGACCGGGGCGAGCATCCTCTCCTGGAACGTCATGGTCTGTGTACTCGCCGAGCGGTACGAGCCGATATGCGAGGTAAGCGAGATCCCAAATCCGAGGCCCCGGAGAAGCCATGTCGACGTCGATAAGTCCCGTGATGTGCCCGTCTTGGAAGACCATGTTGTAGGGAGCGACGTCGTTCAGGCACACCACCTCGATTGGCTCGTGCGCCGGCAGCTGCCACGTGGCGGCCCGGTGTGCGAGTGGCGCGTCGGCGTCATGTACCCGTCGGAGCAAAGACCCAGTCTCGTGCAGCATCGTCGGCGACCAGATCCAGCTTGGCATTGGGTAGTTGCCGACGATTCCAGGGAGGTAGGAGAGCACTTCGCGGCCCTGCTCGTCCAGGCCGAAGGGCTCGGGTACTTCCGTCACTCCCGCCGCGCGGAGTGTGGTCAGAAGTTGATGCACCGCGGGAGTCCGTAGTCCTGCTGGGCGGTGAACCGTGTCGCCTACCCGCACGACCGTGCTTGAGTTTCCCCCGGCTAACACCTCTTCATCCATCCTTCCAACCTAAAGGCTGTAAGCGGAACCCTCAGCGGGGCTCTCCTGGGAATCAGGATGCTGCATGCTGGCAACGCAGGACTCGGCGGTTCACTCGCCCGTTTGAGGACCCGTTCATGGCTCCCAGAAGGAGTCTTGTGAAAGCTGGCTCAACAGCTCAGCCGGTGCTTCGGGCGGCATCGAGAGTCTGATCGAGTAGAACCGCGATTGTCATTGGGCCCACGCCGCCCGGTACGGGCGTGATGTGTCTGGCTCGCGACGCTGCGCCCGCGAACTCGACGTCTCCAACGTTGCCGGGGTTGTACCCAGCATCGATAACGACTGCGTCTGGCTTCATCCAGGCTCCACGGATGAGTTCCGGTCGTCCCACTGCGGCGATCACAATATCCGCGTCGCGAACTGCATCTGCGAGCTCTCTTGTCTTCGAGTGGCAGAACGTCACCGTCGCATCGCGGGCAAGGAGGAGCATCCCAACCGGCCGGCCAAGGATGAGGCTTCGCCCAACCACGACCGTCTTGACGCCGGCAAGGGCGACGTCATACCGGTCAAGGAGCCTAAGAATTCCGCCGGGGGTGGCCGAGTGGAATCCGCCTTATCCGACCCCTCTACGGGACGCCGAGTTTTCTAGCGATGTTGAGCCGCCGCACCACGACCGCTCCGCTCGTGGCGCTGGAGGTTCCGGAGCTTGGCGCTCGTCCGCCTTGGTTAAAAGCGTCTTTGGACCCGTGGAGTTGGCCACCCGGCCTGAGCGGTAACGAGTTGTCATCATACGGCTCTGTAGTGCTTCATTCTGCGCGCCGAAATGCCACACTCGTGACATGACTTCCCATATTCGGTTGAAAAGTCGCCTCGGATTACTGTTTCCCGCGGTGGCCATTGTGGTCGTTACTTGGCTCGTATTCTGGATGGCGCAAGGATTCCCCACGGCGTGCAACCTCATGGGTCCCTGCTCTGGCCGCGATGTGCGGGTGGCGCCGGCTCTGCTTTTCGGCGGGATGATGCTTGCACCGTTGGCGGCGGTGATTCTCATGTCCGTCGTTCGCTCACCGGTGGGTTGGCTCGTTCGACTGTCCTACATCGCCCTCGTGCTGCTCGCGGTTGTCGGGTACGTCGTCATCAGCTTCAGTGGAGGGTTCGGCGTTGATGCGGCATTCCTCGCTGGTCTCCTCGGAACGTTCGGGACGGCACTGCTCGCCTATGTGGGAATCACTGCCCTTCGACGCGAGACTTGAGTAGTTAAGCTTCCAAGCCGGGACCAGGCTGGTAAGCCCTGTATTTGCAACGGCATCGTGCGGGGCCCCTGCGGATTCCCGGCGCTACGCGGCGCGCCATCCGTGATGGCGGATTAGTGCCGAACTGCGACGTTGAACAGCTCGGACCATGCTTCGCCGAATGGATTGCAGCCCAAACGAAGCGAGATTCGAAGACCGCCCATAGGGAAACGCTAAACGACGCCGAGTATGTCTTCTAGCACCTGCGGGTTGGTCCCCTCGGTACAGGCCGGCGGCGGCCGCCGCTGCTGCTGTTAGACAGGGCACATGAACATAGATCCTGCGACGGTGGTGAATATCGAACGAGCGAGACTTCGCGCGCTCGTCGAACGCGACATGGTCGTTGCGGAGCGCCTCCATGCACCCGATTACCAACTTGTGACGCCCAACGGGTCCACACGGAAAAAAAATCGGCTTATCTCAGCGACGTGGAATCGAAGCGACTCGAGTACCTCGTATTCGAGCCCGAGTCAGAAATCTCCGTCAGATCGTCTGGAAAGCTGACGATTCTGAAGTACATCGCACGAATAGTTCTCAGCGTCGGCACCGCCGATGAGCTTGAATTCCGCGCTTGGCACACGGATGTTTACGAGTATCAAGATGGCCATTGGATGGCCATTGGATGGTCGTCTGGTCGCAGGCCACCACAATCGTTCCATAGGGAAGCAGGCTGCGTTCCGATGCCCGTAGAGGAACCCTGTACGGCACTCAGCCGAGGAGTCGCTGCCTGACGACGCGGGGCCACTTTTCCAAGCCATTCTTCTCTTCCGTCGCGACTTTGTCTCGCAACGCCGGTCCCCATCGCCCTTCGGCCATCACAATGAAACCGAGACGCGCGTAATACGGTGCGTTCCAAGGGACGTCACGAAAAGTGGTCAGAGTTACCGCGTCATATTTCTCTGCACAGCACACTCACTTGCAACATCGAGGAGCCCCGCCCCAACACCTTGACGCGCACTCGGAGGATGCACTGTGATCTATTCGACATGCATGGCAACGTCAAGTGATTCGATCAGTAAATAGGCAATCACCGAATCGTCGTCAGCTACCGTCACCCACGCTCCTTCTCGAGCGAGAAAGTCCTCGAACGTTGAGGCGCTGACCGGATCATCGTCAGTGACGCTGTCCATGCCAACTGTTCGAAACGCTTGTCCCGCTTCGCGCTCAATCTCCCGGATCGCGGCGAAATCGTTGACAGTTTCAAGTCGGTGCATGACCTCATCCTGACACCCAGCGAAGCGACTGTGCGACGGGGCAGCACCCAGAGGCGGAACGACTTGCGAACACTCCGAGCTAAGGCTTGCGTGAGCGGCTGTCGGCTTCGGCCACTGCCACGCATTTGTCCAGCAGGTTGAGGGCTGCGCGTTCATCCGCCGCGGTGAACGATTCGTTTATCCCAGTTCGTGACGCGACTGCTCGCGAAAGCAACTCGACGTACTCTGGCCAGCGTTGCGCCGCGAATGTTCCACTCGCCGACTTCGAAATGATATTTCCGGTTTCGAGCGTCGCGACGAGGCGTGCCGGACCAAGCGCGATCCAGCGCAGAGTCACAGCGTCAACGGGATCTCCATCAGGACGTGGCGAGAGTTGAGCCCGCGCCCCAGCTCCGAGGGGTCGCCAGTAGTCACGGAGGTTCTGCCGCGAAAACGCTCGCACGCCTTCCTCGACGCGGGGGAAGCGCCGGGTCGAGGGTGACCAGGCGATGGCACCGGCGGTGCCGACGAAACCCTCGATGCCCGATTCGACTTCTCGCCACGTGACCCAACTGAGCCGCGCTCCGGGTGCCTGCTCGTCGAGTTCGCCGTCGATAACCTGCGGGGCGACCCCGATCCGTTCCGGCCCCGCATCCAACTGCTGTTCGGTCAGGTGAACACCGTCGATCGGTCCTTCCGAAATCGTAGATCGATGCAGGTCACCAAGCACGACGAGTTCGTCGTGCCTGAGCGAACGTCGCGTGACCAGCACGAGGTCGATGTCGCTGATTCCTTCCCACCAGTCGCCGACGACGGCAGACCCGATGACGATGACACGGTCGAGCAGACCCGGCGCAATCCGCACGTGTTCTCTGACGAACACGGTCACACGGTTTCGCAGCGCCCCTGGGAGAAGAGCATCATCAGCCATGCCTGCCATAGTGCCAGCCCGGACGTGTCTTTGCTACACGACCGGGTACCTGCTCGTAACTCGGCGCCCGTAGGCCGAAGGCTCACCGGTTATCGACCGCGACTTCAAAGTCGATGCGCGGCGACCTTGACTCCGAAAGCGAAGTCCGCGATGCTCGGTGACACGTCCAAGTGGTCTCATGCTCCTGTCAACGACGTGGTCCCATATCGCTGGCAACCGACATCTGGGCAGAGATCCTGAACTTCATAACCTCCAAAGCGGCTGGGGAAATCATGAAAACAATTGTGAAGAAGAGTTTTTCGTCCCCGGATGAGACGAAGAAGCCTTTCGCCAAGGGAACCATTGAGTCGGTAACCATCGGCGGTCTCGACCTGGCCCGGGAGACGCTCGAGCCGGGGTGGAAATGGTCGGAACACGTCAAGCCAGTCGTGAACACTGAGACCTGCCAGAAATACCATGTGAAGTACTTTCTCTCCGGGCGGCAAATGGTGCTCATGGACGATGGTACAGAACTGGAGTCTGGTCCAGGCGACCTCGCAATCATCCAGCCGGGCCACGATGCATGGGTTGTGGGAGATGAACCGAATGTACTCCTCGAGCTTTCCGGAGCAACAAAGCCCTCCGAACTTTCCGGTGGATGAACCGGCCCGAGTTCTGCGGAATAACCACCCATCGCGGTCCCTGCAAATCTCCATCGAGTCGGCTTTGATGCGCTCATGCCCAAGTCCCCCCGCCGACGACTTCGTCCGTCATCGCCGCGAGCCGCGCGGTGCGTTCCAATTCGGCCGCTTACACGGCCATCACATAGCGACGCGCGGTCTTCCGATCCACACTCGCTCGCTCCGCGACGACGCGCAGTTCGACCGCGTCGAGCCAGCCTCGCAACACTTCCCTGGTCTCTTTCACACTGACCCCCCTGAATCCCAACGTCAATGACCTCCCCGTCGAAATATCTGACGCGAAGATCAAACAAGCGGACCGAGGACCCGCCGGCAAGGCTTCCCGGGTGGTCCCATAACTGGCCATTCAGGTGATCCCATGAACCTGGCAGAAAGCCGCCTACAGCGGTCCCAATTCATGGCAAACGACAGTGGACCGCCGCGCCTGGGAAGATCAGAAAACGCCGTTTCCGAACTCAATCGGAACAGAGGTTGAGAGCGCCCGCAAGCGGCACCGTGTACGGGACGTCCTCACGGTCCCACGGCTACGCCACACCAGCCTGGCCATGATCCGTTGCAGTCTTCTGCTGACTCAGGCTGCGGGTTGCGACGCGGGGAGTGTCTCGTTAACGGTGTTTCCGGCGTTTTTCATTAGTAGGATTCTGCGTTCGGCCAGCGGTCGTGGAAGGTGATGGCGAACGCGTTGAGAGCTGGTTTCCAGCGCATCGTCCAACGAGCTCGGCCCTCACCGGTGGGGTCGAGACTTCGAGTGACTAGATACAAGCATTTTAGAGCGGCTTGCTCGGTGGGGAAATGTCCTCGAGCACGCACCGCCCGCCGATACCGTGCATTGAGCGACTCGATCGCATTGGTGGAGCAGATCACCTGACGAATCTCGGGATCGTAGGACAAGAACGGGGTGAACTCTTCCCATGCCGACTCCCATAACCGGATGATCGCACCGTATTTCTTCCCCCAGATCTCGGTCAGATCATCCAACGCCGCCCGTGCCGCGTCAACAGTCGGAGCGGTATAAATCGGTTTCACCGCTCGTTTCAGCGCATCCCAATCCTTCTTCGACGCGAGCTTAAACGTGTTCCGAATGAGGTGAATGATGCACGTCTGCACCGTCGTCAACGGCCACACGTTCCCGACAACGTCCGGCAATCCTTTCAACCCGTCACAGACCAGGAAGAACGTGTCGGTGACACCACGGTTCTTGATGTCGGTCAGGACAGACATCCAGAACTTGGCGCCCTCACCGCCGGTGCCGGCCCACAATCCGAGAATGTCCTTGTCCCCGTCCAAGGTCACGCCGATGGCCGCGTAGATGGGCCGGTTGGCGACCTGCCCATCACGGATCTTCACCACGATCGCATCAATGAAGATCGCCGCGTAGACGCCGTTCAACGGGCGGGACTGCCACGTCTGCATCTCCTCGATCACCTTGTCCGTGATGCGGGAGATGGTCTCTTTGGAGACCTGCGCGCCGTAGATCTGGTTGAAGTGTGCGCTGATCTCGCCAGTCGTGAGGCCACGGGCATACAACGACAGCACGATCTCATCGACGCCAGTCAAACGTCGCTGTCGTTTCGGCACGATCACCGGAGTGAACGAGCCGTCCCGGTCACGAGGCACCTGAATGGTCACCGGCCCCGTCGACGGGCTGATCACCGTTTTGGGCCGCGTCCCGTTGCGCACGTTGCTGTCATCACGCTCGTCCGGCGCACGGTTCTTTTCATGGCCGAGATGATCGGTCATTTCCTCATTCAGCGCCGCCTCAAGAAATGTTTTCGTGAACTGGCCCAACAGCCCATCAGGACCGTCCAGAGCCAGGCCCTGCTCCTTCGCCAGGCGCACCCATTCCCTCGCCGCCACCGCCTCACGGGTCGGCTCAGATTTCGTTTTCTTCGTCACAGCATCAAGTGTCGTCATCACGGCACCTTTCCCGCCAGACCCACGTCCAGCGCGTCAGGCCGGAAACACCGTTTAAGAGACAGTCCCGACGCGACAGGTAAGGGACTGGCGTGCACAGGCCTAATCGGTGAAGCCTTGCAATACCCGGTACGGTGCGAGCGAGTAAGCCGGGCAGTTGCGTCTAGGGGGAATGGGTGTATGCCGGAAGAATTCGAGTGGGTGCCCGACATTGGGCGGGGTGAGTGGCTTCGCCCTCTGGAAGCTGAGCCGTTTGGCAGCATCCTGTCAATTGTTCCTCGTGGTTTCGAGGCGTACGCGCGCGTGTTTCATCCTGTCGATCGCGATGGCCCGCGTGATACGAAGACGTGGCAGGGTGTCGATGCCGCGACGTACTTCGAGGGTGTCGATGACGTCGAGGCGTCGCTTGAGAGGGAGCGCAGCACGTGGGCACAATCTGCGGCTTCGTTCCGCACGACCATGCACGCCGAGGCACAGTACGCGCGGCTGTTGCGGCGAGATTATGGCACTGCCGACGGCGCGATCGGGGCAGATGGTTGGCGCTATGGAGACACGTTTGAGGGTTGTCGTGATGCAGCCTCGTTGACGACGGCATCCACTGTTCTTGCCCGTCACACCACGACTCCGGATGCGGGTATCGCCGCGATCTGGGAGGGGTGGGGCGGTCTGGTGAGCTCGGCAGGGATTGCACACTTCGGGCCCGAATCGAGCGACGACGCGTCCGCCCGCAATGCCGAAGAGGATGCAGCGCATATCGCTGATCCGACGCTTCGGGAGCGACTTTTCACGGCCGCCCGGCAGGGGATCGCCGGGGCGCGTTCCGTCATCGACGCTCTTCCTGGCCGTGCCCGCCCAGAGCCGGAACCAGGCTCAGGCGTGCTCACTCTTGAAGCCGCAGCCGGGCCACGTTTCGACCTACACGGAGGCACTGGACGGCACTACGTTCTGTTCGAGGCCGGCGCTAACACCTTCGCGGATGCTGCGTGGCCCGGGCGTGCGCCTTGGGTCGACGGCGTGATGTGGGCGCAATCGCGAAGCATCCTGTGGCCTGACGATCATTCCTGGGTGCTCGCCACCGAAATCGACTTTGACTCGACGCTCGTTGCCGGGACGACGGCGCTCATCCGTGAGCTCGTGCGGACTCCGGGTCTCGAGGTCCTCCCGGTCCGAACCGACGCCGACCTGACGGGGGATGGCGACGTACTCAATCGCCCCGAGTAACGTCGCAGCCCGGAGTGCTGCGCCGAACGCCGCCGGCAAGCCGGACCCCGACTGCGACGATTATTGACCCGCTCACCGCAAAGCGGAACAGTTTCGCCATGAATGGATTCCTAATTGGATACGCATGCGTTTCCACAGATGAACAAGATCTCACCGCCCAACAAAATGCCCTAGAACGATTGGGCGTTAGATCGTCACTGATCTATACCGATCATGGTCTGACCGGAACGAACCGAGCTCGGCCCGGGCTCCGCGAAGCTTTGGCCGCCTGCCGTGCTGGAGACACCCTCGTCGTCGCCAAACTCGACAGACTCGCACGGTCGCTCAGGGATGCGAAAGACATCATTGACGAGCTGACAGCCAAAGACGTCAAGCTGAGTATCGGCGGATCGGTGCATGATCCGAACGATCCGGTCGGGCGCCTCCTCTTCAACGTCCTGGCGATGGTCGCCGAATTCGAGTCGAATCTGATCCGCGCCAGAACGCGCGAAGGAATGCAGGTGGCCAAAGCGAAAGGGCATCTTCGCGGTAGGCAGCCCAAACTGTCGGTGCCACAGCGGAAACACTTGATCGAAGTCCACAACGCCGGCCTTCACTCCAGCGCGGAACTTGCGGAACTCTTCAACGTCGCGCGGTCGACCGTTTACCGCACTATCCAACGTCAGTTCGAATCTAGCCTTTGAGAAGGGCATCGATTGAAATCTCGTTGCCGGACTATCTAGTCCGGCAACGGGAACCCCTTGCGGGGCTCCGAACGGGCACGAAATTTGCGCCGGCACTGCAAGCAAAAGTTCGGGTGGCGGGGGCCGCTATGATTTCGTTGTGTCGATCGAGCCAACTGGAACCCGGATCGCTGCGGTGGCACTCTTCGCCGCTTGGCTTGTGCACGATGTCGAGGAAGTGTTTACCTTCCCGGCCACGTCTAGGCTGCTCGCCGCACGTCTGGGCAGCGACCGGGTGGTCGTTTCTCCGGCGCAATCTGTACTCGCCATCGCGGTCATGGGAGTGCTGGTTGGCGCGGCCTGTGTTCGCGGCGCACGCTCCCAAGGAAAATCACGTCTCTACCGAGCGGTGTTAGGCGGATTGGAAGCTCATGTGGTCACGCACGTCGCGACTTCGGTCTCCTTCAAGAGCTACACAGCGGGTCTCATCACGGCGCCGTTGGTGATGTTGCCCGGGGCACGAGTAGCGCGGGCTCAACTCCGTCGAAGCGGCTCACCGCTGTCGTTGTCTGACACCGTGCGTGGCGGGGTGCTTCTGTTCGCCGCGGCACTAGGTTCACATGTCATTTCGCACCTCGTCCTCGGAGCAGGCTACCCGCGGGTAAGAAACCCGCATACGTTGCACAGCTACCTTCGGCGTATGCCAAACCTCCGCTGACGACTTTTCGACGCACTTGCTCGAGACTGTAGGAGCCAACGGGGCAGGGACGAGCGCGCGTCAGCGGGCATTCGGAGCGAGAGCGTCGTGCGGGCGTCAGAGTCACGCGCACGACGGAGGATGCGCGCGCAAACTTCCCGATGATGGGAAGGGACAACGAGCACATGCAAACGCCGCAATCATGGCTATTTCGCCTAACGGCCGGCAAGAGAATTGCAAGCCCGCAAGAGGAACCCCCCCCTGCGGGACGACTCCCACTGCCCCTGAATGACTGAATACCTCGGGATTCGACTGCCGGCCGAATGCTCTTCGGCAACTAGATTGGCACGATGCGAAACCTCAACTGGAACGGCTACTTCAACGCCCGCGATCTCGGTGGCCTACCCACACCGCTGTCGACCACGGGATCGACAGTCTTCAAGCGCGTAGCTCGGGGCCCGCGTCGGGAAATGCTCACTGATTCGGGTTGGGCTGAAGCACGCCAGTGGGGGCTATCGACAGTGGTGGATCTGCGCTGCATGCATGAGGTTGGAGGTCGAGAGGGTGACCCCGTGATCGACAACTTCACACACTCCAGCCTGGTGATAGTGAGCGCACCGACTGAGGATCAGGATAACCCCGCGTTCCGTGAAGTTTGCTTTCCGATTCTTGATTCGCCCGAATACTGGCGACACAACTGGCGAATACTCCCAAATCTGGTCCGTGAAACGATGCAAGCTATCGCGAACGCTGAAACGGGGGTGCTCATCCATTGCAGTGCAGGCCGTGATCGCACCGGGATGATTAGCGCTCTGCTCCTGGGCAACGCGGGCGTCTCGCCCGATGATGTGGCAGGCGACTATGCGGAATCGGTGCGAGCAATGGCCGGCGCGAAAACCCACGCACCAACCCATGATCGGCAGGCATCGTGGTCGGTCACGGAAGCCGACCAATGGATTGCCGAGACTGCTTCGATCGTTCGGGAGGCGGCAGCTAACACCGACGCTGTTTTCGACACCATTGGCCTTTCGCAGGACGAACGAAGCCGTCTGCGCGAGCTACTGACGGAGGCGTGAAAATACAACCCGATAGCCGAACGCTCTACCGGGCGTCGTTTCGTGTGTGAATCAGAACCAGCCCAGGTTTCCCATTTGGCGCGTCCGGTCCATGTCCCAAGCTGCGGTATCTCATTCGCAGGTAGAGCCGCAGCGCTGGCGTTTCAAAGTCTGTCGTCTGAAGCCAGTGCGTCTGGGCATTGGATCCATTCATGAGCGATTCAAGGAGCACGGCCCCCAGGCCACGACGCCCGGCCGCCGGATGTACGGCAAGCAGCAATACAGCAAACGATTCGTCGATCAGAGCCGCGGAATCAGGGCCAAGTCTATGGCGGAGTTGCTGCGACCAAACGTCCGTTTCGGATTCCCACGACCACGGATGGCCATAGGCGAATCCAACAAGATTCCCACTGACCAGGACACCCACTCCAACGACGTCATTCCGTTGACGCGCATACCCATAAAGCCGAGCAAATGAATGTGCGACCTCCGGGGCCTCGCTCAGTGGTGGCAGGCGAGAAGCCGATGCATACAACTCCTCGATTACTTCGACTCTCGGCAGGTTTGCCAAATCTGGGTATGTCCGGATTTCGATGTCTGAACGTTCAGAGGAAATCATTCTTCTATCCCACCACAGCCATGGCCGTTGCCCGTAAGCCGAACGTTTAACGGGTCTCGAGTAGATCGACCGCGGGTACAGAACGACGCGCGCTGGTGGGGCACTCGTCATTGCAATGGTGGCAACTGATGCCCCGGCCATGGCGTCTACCCACTCGGTTTCCTCCGCATCCTCGACCGTAGTCACGACTCATGCGACTTCAGCTGTGGCCTCGGCTGCGACGGCCATTCGGTCTGCGCGGGATCTTGGGCCGTTCTGGGCTCAGGCCGAAAGACTGATTGGCGGCTTCTCTGGGTCTCTAATCGCTTCCGCGACTAGCCCGTGGGCGGCGGCGGCCGCATGGCGGCCTACCTCGGTAGTGTGAGCCAAGAGAAGCGCGACAAGGCAGGGAATTTCGCCTACTGATGAATACAAAACTGAAGGAGAACACCGTGACCGAAAGACGGGAAGGTCAGGCCAAGCGGCCAAGCGGCCGTCAGATCGTGGGCTGGGTCGCGATCGTGTTCTGCGGGTTGCTGGCCTTCGTTAATGCCGCCACGATCGCGTCCAGTGATGGGATGCGCGCGTTTCTGATCGTCGCCGACGTCGTGCTTATTGGAATCTTGGTTACCCTTCTGGGCCGCTGGTTCTTCAAACGCGAGAACCCTGCGGGTCCGAAGGGGCGCTGACGACCCTTCCTATTTTTGAAGAGGGGCAGCACACATGGGCTGCCCCTCTATTGGGTCTATCCACAGGTAGGTGTCGCGCTCCGCTCCGCGGCACTCGATTTGCGCAGTGGGCCCATTCTTGCCTCGGACGCTGACCGCCACTAACCCAATGAAGGTCAGTCTTGCTGCCCATCCCGCAAGCGTAACCCTTGAGGGGTCTGCTGCACGGTTAAGTGACAGTAGCCGAAATCCCCCTGAAAACATTGGTGACAGGGCATTTCGTCGACGATGTGAGGTAATCACGAGACTCTCCGCGTGCTCCTCCAATGTGGGTACGGCGTTGTGAAATACATCGCAGTATTGACTGAACCGACTAGTAAGCAGTTACCGACGCTCTGGGCATTGTGCCGCGTGATGTGTCCGGCGGATGCTCGACTCTGCTGATCGTGTCGCCCTGTGTCAGGGTCCCGGGTCTACAAGCCCTGCTGGCGCAGCAGTTCAGGAATCCGCTCGCGGAAAGGGAAGAACCCGCGCGCGGCGTAGGGCCAAGCGAGCGCGTCCCAGCGCCGCCTGACGATCGTGACCGTTACTCCCTCCGAGGCGAGAGCGGCGCCGAGCGTCAGCATCCGTTTCTGCACCGGGCCTACCGGTGCGTTCGGCATAACCACCGTATCGAGGCGTTCGGACTCCGCCCACTTCAGAACCGTGGAGGGGAGCGCGTCGGGTAGCACTCTCGCCGGTCGCCCGAGGGCGTCTAAGGCCCGCTTGGCAGCGTCATCGAGGGCTGATGCCGTGAATCGACGCACTGCATCCGAGGCGCCGGAGGGCGAGCGCTCGTCGGGATCGGTGGATCCGGCGATAGCCACGAGTCGGCTGTTCGAATCCAACCAGGAAAGCTCGGCGCGCAGGCTTGCCGCGTCCAGATCCTCTTCGTGCAGCAACAGCCCCACTCGGGCGCCCAATGGGGTGGACTCGGCGGGAGCAATCGGTGCCCGCGTTGGCAGTGGCTCTTCGATGATCGCTCGTGCCGACGTGGCGAGTCCCGATGGCGAGAACCGGCCCTCGGTGTAGCGAGAAATGTTCGATGCCGTCGCGAGGTAGGTCTTTCCGGCGGTCTGAAGCCCGGCAACCCACCGCCAGGAGAGCGTGTTGGAGGCGGCATCGCCATCAAGAAGGTGTCGGTAGAAGAAGTCCGCACCGAGTTGCCACGGCAGGCCGAGCGTGAAGATCCAGATGCTCGCAAACCACATGCGGGTGTGGTTGTGCAGGTATCCGGTGTCCACAAGCTCACGCACCCACGCATCCATCGCATCAATGCCGGTGTGCCCAGCGATAGCTTCGCGGTAACCTCCGGAGCGTGTGTCACTCGCGAGCCCGAGCTCGGCCACATCGCGGCGATACCGTCGCCACACCTCGGGATTCTGCTCGAGCCATCCCTTCCAGTACGTCCGCCAGAAGACTTCCTGCACAAATTTCTCGCATGCACCGAACCGATGCCGTTCAAGCACAGCCGAAACCACTTCGCGCTCGGTCAGGAGTCTGTGGCGGAGGTACGGAGAGAGACCGGAGACGTTTTCACGGGAGGGTCCAGTGTCGTGATTGCGGTCTCGCGTGTAATCCAACCCTGCATGAGGGACGAACAGGCCGAGGGTTTCGAGGCCGGCAGCTCGGGTAGGAGTGAACATCCCTCTCATCATGCACCATGTGAATTTGAGAAGGTCCCGGTCGGCCCCCTGGGGCAACGTTAAACGGCGCCGAGTATGTCAATCACCCGCGGCACAGGCTGGCGGTCGCCGTTGCTGTTAGACAGGACTTATGAACATCGATCCTGCGACCGTGGTGAATATCGAGCGAGAGAGACTTCGCGCGCTCGTCGAACGCGACATGGCCGTTGCGGAGCGCCTCCATGCGCCCGATTACCAACTTGTGACGCCCAACGGATCCACACGGACAAAATCGACCTATCTCGGCGACGTGGAATCGAAGCGACTCGAGTACCTCGTGTTCGAGGCCGAATCAGAAATCTCCGTTAAATCGTCGGGGAACCTTATGATTCTGAGATACATCGCACGAATAGTCCTCAGCGTCGGCATAGCCGATGAGCTTGAATTCCGCGCCTGGCACACTGATGTTTACGAGCATCAAGATGGCCATTGGATGGTCTGCTGGTCGCAGGCCACCACAATCGCCCCATAGTGCAGCAGCCTGCGGGCCAGTGCCCGAAAGGCGAACCCTGTGCCGGACGACAACAAGGTTGGAGTCGCCACCATCAGTTGCGGCCGACGGCTAGAAACGTAGTGCGTTGACTTCAGCTGTAGTCGGCGCTGACTTTGCGGGCTATGCCGTCGAGCCGGATCGTGTTGCCGTGCGGGACGATCCACTGCGGTCTGGTGTGTCCGAATGGCACTCCAACGCAGATCACGGATCCGGAGTTATATCGCGCGACTTGCTCGATGATGGTGTCGCGCTGAACTGCGCGCAGTCGAGCGCGCTCGTTCGCTAACGGGACGGCTGAATTCAGTTCGCTGACGGGTGGCCGGGCGACGAGAACACCGGCGACGGCATCGAGAACTCCTCGCTCGCCCAGGGCCCGCACCCAACGCTTCACGGTGTCGGTATTTGGGAGTTCCTCGCTCGTTTCGAGCAAGAGAATCGCTCCGTCCAGGTCGGTGACGTCGGGCATCCGGTTGGCGAGAGCGATTTGATCTATGACTTCGATGCATCCACCCCACGTCGGACCTTCGGCCACAGTGTTTGCGCCCGCCCATGCCCACGGTTCGGTCGGTTCACGAATACCGAATTCCCTCAGGGCGCGGCGATCCGTCCACGAGACGCCGAAGTCTTCGGACTCGCCCGGATCGGTGAGGTCGATAATGCCTCCGTCAAGAAGCGCCGCACGAAGTGAAGCCACATGCACGTCATCGACATGCGGGCCTGGTCCGAGGTGAACTTGTGTTGAGCCACCGTAGTAGCTGGGCACCCCGAGGTTCCAGAGAAGGTTGTGCAGGTTCGTGTTGTCACTGTATCCGAGGAACGGTTTGGGGTTTGAGGTTTGAGGTTTGAGGTTTGAGGTTTGAGGCAAGGATGTCGGTGTCGATATGTGGGATGACGGTTATCTGATCATCCCCTCCGATCGTTGCCAGAACCGCCCGAATACTCGGATCAGCGAACGCCGCCTCAATATCGGCAGCTCGCGCCTCGGCGCTCGCACCGAGCTGCCGTGTCGTTGGATACTCAACCGGCACAAGCCCAGTGACTTCTGTGAGGCGTCGCATCGCCTGCTCGTGAACGTCCTCCGACACCGCCGGAGCCGCGAACGCCGGGGATAGGATCGCGACTCGATCGCCGACAGTGGCTTTGGGGACGTTCGTGAATGTGCGCATCCAGTCATTGAATCAGAGGAGCGGGTCGCCGCGCACGTTCATAACGCCCGCTAAAAAGAACGACCTGCGGGCGTGGATAGGCTGGTCCGATGTTATTCCAGACCGAACATCTATCGGTGCGTCAGTTTCGCCGCGACGACCTCAACGACTTCTCAGACCTCTGCGCGGACCCGAACGTGATGCGATTTGTCGGGGACGGGACCGTCCTCAGCCGCCCCGAAGTATCGCAGTGGATCGAAATCTGCGAGCGAAAGTACGTCGATCGCGGTTACGGTACCTCGGCCGTCTTCGACGCGCGATCTGGCGAGTTTGTAGGCTACTGTGGCGTGATTCGAGCGCCGGATCGAGACTTCGATGAACTCACGTATGTCTTGCATCAGAAGGCTTGGGGCAACGGTTATGCAACGGAAGTCGGGATCGGCATGCTCGACCACGTGTTTCGCATCTCATCACTGGGCTCGATCTCGGCGACGATCGAGACGGAGAACGAGGTCTCCAAACGCGTCGCGGCGAAGTTGGGGGTGATTGAACTGCCATTCGATTCCGATGACGTGAGTTATTGGAGGATTACACGCGAGCAGAACTGCGCTCGATAGCTCTATTGAGTCCCCTGACGTGCAACCCTGTTCACGGTGTCGGTCGACCAACCCTCTACGCGGGATCGCTTCCCTGGACAAGCCCAGCTCTCATCGCAGGTTCAGGTGCTGAGACGGCGTGGGGCTACCGTCCGGTCACGGAGTAGCGGCGTTCGATTTCTGAAGACGCGTGGCCCCACGCACTGCCGGCGCCCCGTTCCCGGTGAGCCTCGAAGGCGGCTGCATCCTCGAAGCGCTCCTCGACCTGCCATATCAGCGGATTGTTCGTCGTCGTGACGATAAAGGATCGGCATCCCGGTTCATCGCGGGTCAGGGAAAGATACAGTGGCAGGTGATCCCGCACAGTGGCCATCTGGTCCTCGGTGTGGCAAACAAGCTGCCCGGTCAGGCGCACCTCAGAGCCGAGTAGGTTCTTTTTCATCTTGTAGTTGGTCAGCTGCACGCCGGCCTTCACTGGGTGCTGTTCTGCCTCGACGGTGAATCCGTAGCGTTCGAAGAACGGGCGGGCTGTAACGCTGACGTCGGCCGTTAGCGCTGCCATGTGCGCCTTACGCGCGTGAGCCTCCACGTAGCCGATCAGCTGTCGCGCTACCCCTTGTCTCTGATGTCGCGGGGCGACGAACAGCATGTCGATGTACCCCGCAGGGTTCACGTCAGAGAAACCGGCCGGTGCGCCATCGATGGTCGCCACGTAACTGTTCCGCGCCTGCATAGCCGCATGCCAGGTGGACAGGTCGCGATCTTCTGGCCGAGCCCAGGCTTGAATCTGCTCCGGCGAATAGTCGGCGGCAGCGGTCTCTGTCACCGCGGCAAGAAATATTGCCAATGTGCCTGCGGCATCCGCATGACCGTACGGACGAATGGCAACGGCCTGCGTATCCCTGCTTTTGTCCAATTCCACAGAACTAGCATCTCACCGCGACCGGTCACAACTTTGCAGCTCCTGCGGTGCCCGTAAGACGGACCTCTTACGGGACGCTCAACACGGTGAACCAGTCGGCGTCCGGCGTCTCTGCAGATCAGCAAAATCAGGCCATAGAGAGTCGCTGCCACCAGCACGGTGACCCTTCCCGAAGCCTCATCCGTCCAGTAGCTGTCGAATCACTCACGAACTGCGTTGATGCCCGTAGCGCTCCGCCATCTTCTCGGAGAGCAGCTGCGCTGCTTCCGCCGCGGTGAGTGCCAGGCTCTCACTTTCCTCAACGCCGAGTTCGTTGAGCGCCCGAACAAGATACAGCGGTAATGGCTCCCTCTGGGTCACGGTTTCGGGTGCCCCGCGGGTCGGCAACTTCTTCTCACGAACATAGGCCCAGAACGCCTCAGCGTCAACGGCGAGCTGGGTTCGCAGAATGTGGTTCCACATCCCGGCAGAGTACGTCGACCTGTCGACGGGTCTGGAGATTCGAGTGCGGAGGATCTGCCCGTCCCAGAGCGCCAACTCATAGGTGCGGTGATGCCTGACAGGCTGTCCTGACGCGCCGCGTACGAGCTGCCACTTCTCCGCCACGCAGAAATCGTCGTGGTCCTCGCGGGTCGCGGCCGGGTACTTACTCACCGCCGCGCTCAAGCCATTCGAGGAGCTGCTCGTCGGTTGAAAGTTTGATGAGCTGCACGAGTGCCCAGTTGCCGGCGTGATTCGGAGCACGGTCCAGTCGGTCGTCCCAGTCTTCGGCGTACTCACGAAGCGACAGAGCGAGGTCAGCGAGTGCGCCGTCAACATCCGTACCCTCAGACACGAAGGGGCGACCATCCATCAACGCAATCGTGCGGTCATCTTCCCGAGTGACGCGAACGCGCGGCGATACAGTTCGAGAGAAGTATGCCCGGAGTCGATCCACCGGCATGACCGCAGAGAGCTGACCATCGCGCTGCACGGTGACGGTTCGCCCGCGCGCGGTCGCATCGAACACCTCCTTGAGATGCGAGCGCGCGTCTGTAAAGGACCTGTAATCGGCGACGAGTGGCATTTCAACCTTCCTGCGCAGGTGAACCCGCGCGTGCAAACGTACACTGAGTACGTCATGTACATGATATCTCGGTGTCACCTCGAATGGCTACCTCGGCCACGAACTCACCGCAACTGCACCCGTCCATATCGACCCAATGGATGCACACGTACCCGTAAGCCGAACCCCCTACGGGCGCAATCCCCTATTGCGGCCACGACTGCTGTCCGCAGCGGTCCAGTTGATCTAACCTTGCATTACCCGGTATGGTGCTATGCATGGGTATACCCGAAGATAAAGTCCTAACGAACCTGCGGAAGGGCGTCCTGGAATTCTGCCTGCTCGCGCTGCTGCGTGAAGGGGAGTGGTACGGGCTGGACATCGCTCGCCGCCTCAGCGAGCGAGGACTCCTGGCCGGCGAAGGTACGGTCTACCCGCTTCTGTCCCGCCTTCGCCGGTCGGGCTTGGTCACCACTGAGTGGAGTGAATCCGACGCTGGTCGCCCCCGACGGTATTACACCCTGACCGATCTCGGCCGCGACAATCTGCGGGCGTTCTCGGAGGTTTGGGGTCCGTTCCGAAGCACGGTCGACAACATCTTGGAGACGAAGTCATGAACCTGAAGACCAGCTCACGCGCAACGCAGGACAGGCGGTACTTAGCTCAACTGGCAAAAGAGCTGGCGAGCGTTCCCAAGAAGTACCGTACGGAAGTCCTCGACGGCATTCGAACCCACATCAGCGACGCTCTGGAGCGCGGCGATGTGGGCGTAGCCGCTATCCTCGACCAACTCGGCACACCATCCGTCGTGGCCGCCCAGGCCATGCATGACCTCGATGAGGAATCGGGTCGATTCGCGCATCCGACCTCCTCGACCCGAGGTCGCAAACTGCAGGTGTGGTCGTTCGCCGTCGCACTGCTCGTGGTCCTCTTGGGAGGCTTCTTCTCAGCTCAGCCGAGTCTGACGGTCCCCATTTTGCTGTCCGCCCTTCCCCCGCTGGCGCTGACACTTGTTCCCCTGCTCACTCGCGGGCCACGCTGGCTGCTCGTATCGGCCATTTGCGCCACTGCCCTGACGGCGTTTCTCGTGACCGCAGGAGTCCTGAGTATCGCGATGAACAGCTTCGCCTTCCCCCTCACGCTCTTCCTCATCCCGACACAGACCATGGCAGTGTTCTATCTTCCGATGCTCGTATTGGCGATCATCCCGCTGTTCCTGCGCCGTCCATAGAGTTTGCGACCCGATCTGAGAGCCGAACAGCAGTGGCCCGACCACTCACAAACGACATACGAGCGCACCGGCCCTGAACCCAACGGACGTGAGAGGAATCCTTGCTCCCCGCCCACGAGCCGAACGCTCTGCGGGACACGTCTCGTTTCGCTGGCCATATCGCACTTGGTGCGTCGAGCGGCGCTGCTGATGTGTTTAGAGCCTGTTGTAGACCTCGCGACGATGTGCAACCTCGACAATGAGGATGAGGATTTGATCGTCGTCAATATTTGTGAGGATTCGGTAATCGCCGACCCGGTAACGCCAGAATTCTTCGTTGACGAGCTTTTTACCGAGCTGGCGCGGATTGTCTAGTACGGAAAGCTTCTGCTCAAGAAAATCACGAATCCGTTTCGCGGCGGCCGAGTCGAGTTTCCTGACCTGTTTTGCAGCTCTCGGGGTGAATCTGATCGTGTAGCTCACACAGGCCAGACCACATCGGCGAGGTCAATGGCGTCGTCGTTGGACTGAGTGAATTCCTCGAGCGCATCCTTGGCCAAGAGATAGTCTTCGTTCTCGTCCAGATACTGGGTCAATGCTTCGGTCGCATAAAACGTTTTCGACCGCCCAGTGCGCTCCGACAGATATTGCAGGCGATGATCCGTTTCATCGTCAACGCGGAGATTGATTTGCGGCATATGGAATCCCTCCTCAGAGTGCTATACAAATATAGCATCAGATGGGTCGCATACATCGGAACTGCTGCGACCAGGAATCGCTGGCCGGCGACACTTGTCTGGAAGAATTGACGGATGACTGTGACCCTTCAGCGAATCCTCACCAGCGAGTTCCCAGCGTGGTTGGACCGCAGCTGTACCGAATACGTCGGTGATTTGGTTACCCAGGGTGGATCGTACGAGGAAGCTCAACGCATCGCGGTCGAGAGCATGGCTCGTTCGTTCCCGGATGGTTCTCCGTGCCCCGGCAATGACGTCTTTCACGTCCTGAACGAGGCGGGTGAGGCAGTGGGATACCTGTGGATCGGACAGGATATCAGCGCCGATCCAGGGGCGTGGTGGGTCTGGGACGTCGTCATCAACGCTGACCAGCGCGGTCAGGGTTTCGGACGAGCTGCAATGCTCCTTGGCGAGGAATACGCACGCTCACAAGGTGCGCATTCTCTCGGCCTCAGTGTCTTCGGATTCAACAGCGGCGCCCGGGGGCTCTACAACTCCCTTGGATACGAAACAACCTCGGTGAAGATGCTCAAGAAGCTCATCTGAGCCTTCCGAAAGAGACAGCGAGCCGCATGACTCCAACTGCCACTTTTGTACTGGTCACCCTCGGCGTGATGGCCATGCGCTTCGCCATTGCCGGTGGGCTTCGCCGCAGAGCAAGGGCCCGAGACAAGCGCCCGTTAACGGAACGGTTATCGGGACGCCTCACCATTCCGATAGGGATTGGTTACCTTCGACTCCGACTGGTGAAGGAGTACCCTTGCTTCGTGTGCCGACGTGAGGGAGATGAGACGAGAGTCTTGCATCTTAACGTCGGAGGTTCGACCCGCGCCGAACTGCGGACGAAACTGGGCTCACACGGCGTCTTGCTCAACGCGTACGCCGACATGCTGCTCGATCACACGGTCTTCGATCCGCGCGCCCAGGAGGAGATCAAGATCATCGAGCGCAATGTAGGTGAGCTCGGTCTGCGCACCGGGGCGACGCTACTGGAGGTCTTCGCTGTGGCCCGTGAACGAGGATTTGCGCTCTGCCCCCCAGACACCGGCCCGTATCTCCGGCTCGCAATGGCCTCGCAGGCAAACGCGCCTGATTCGGTTCTGTCCGCGGGCAGGTCACCGGTGGGCGCGCTCAAGGTCGCCTCGGCACCATTCAGCGACGACGTGGCGTATCCGAAAGGTTTCTATCTACGCGTCGTCGACGGCCAGCAGTGGCTGCGTGGGTTCCGCTGCGACCATGAGTACCTATTTTCGCCGGAGGACAGGTTCGCACTCCAGCCGTTGTAGATGGGAGCAGCGGGTGCGAAGGGACTGCGTCGTCCAGGTTCGTATCGCGAGCTAGTGAGCCGTTCGCAAGCCGAACGACGTGCGCGACAGGTCTCGGGCCAAACAGTCCTGCGGTCGAGTACCCCGGCTCTGTGTCGCAGGGGAACCCCCTACGGGAAAGAAGAACAGAGCATGCGGCCACCGCTCACCGTCGTCCCGAAGGATCCCTCACCACACATCGCGTCGGTGAGGACCGACGTCCCTGAACGTGCGATTCCGCAGTAACGCTCAAACCGTTCCTGGCATTCGACGTTGGGTCAGTCGACTCAGCTTCCCCGGCCCTGAGGATCGGCATCCGCTGGGGGCGGTGCGCCCAAGAAATAGGCCTCGCCGACGACGATTGCGGTTCACTTCACCCGGCAGATGATCTCGCCGTGGAGAATTGAGAACCAGCCGTCATCGTCTGTTGCCCATTTCGTCCATGCCTTGCTGATTTCTTGCAGCTCCATCTGGGTGGCAAGGCCGGAACCGGTGATTTGACGGGCGATCGCTGAATTCACGATGCGGTCAGCCCACACTCCTCCCCACCAGGCACGCTCGGCCGGGGTGGAATAGCACCAGGTGCTTGAAGTGGCCGTGACGTCTGCGAGCCCGGCAGCGTGAGCCCATCTCAATAGCTGGCGACCGGAATCGGGTTCGCCGCCGTTGGCACGGGCGGCGGTTCGGTATAGATCGAGCCAGGTATCAAGTTCGGGGATCCGCGGCCACCAGCAGAATCCGCTGTAGTCGCTGTCGCGCACTGCCACGATGCCACCGGGCCGAGTGACGCGAGCCATCTCGCGCAGAGCCAGCACGGGGTCGGCGATGTGCTGCAATACCTGATGTGCGTGAGTGACATCGAAGCTCCCGTCGTCGAACTCGAGGGCATGAATGTCCGCGACCCGGAAGTCGATGTTGGACGTGCCGCGCTCCGCCGCAGTTGCCCGGGTGAGCTGTACCTCGTTGGGCCCGATCTCAGTTGCAGTGACCTCCGCGACGAGCCCCGCAAGATCCGCGGTAATCGTGCCCGGACCCGCGCCAACATCGAGCAGGCGATCGGTGGGCCGCAGCAGCGGAAGCAAATACGCCGCGGAATTCTCGGCAGTGCGCGAACGATGTGACCGCAATACGGATTCGTGATAGCCGTGTGTGTAAACCGTCACCGGAGCTCCTTCAGATCGTGGATTCTTTCGTTTTCAAGCCTCCACGGTACGGTGGCGGGTGGGAAGACCGTAATCTTCCTAGGAGCCCTGCACCCACCTGCTGGCGGGGCGGATTCTGAGGAGGATGCCTGTGCCCAACGCGCTTGGTGATTTCCTTCGGGCCCGACGCGCTGACGCCAGTCTGGAGTCCCCGACCGTCTGCGGCGGGAGCCGACGACGTGTCACCGGCCTGCGGCGAGAAGAGGTCTCCACCGCTGCGGGGATCAGCGTTGATTACTACACGCGTCTCGAGCAAGGCCGCGAAAACCACCCCAGCGACGCCGTCTTGGACGCCCTAGCCCGAGCACTCCTCCTAGCGCCCGACGCCACAGAACACCTCTACCGTCTTCGCGGAGCGAACCCTGCACCAGCACGAAACCCGCATGGGGATGAAGGATTGCTCGCCGAGCGCATGGCAACCTTGGTTGAGGCAGTCCGACCCAACCCCGCGTATGTCCTAGACCGGCTGAGCAACATGCTCGCGGCGAACCCAGAAGGACTGGCCCTCTATGACGGCTTCGCAGACGTCTCACCCCAACAGCGGAACACCTGCCGGTATCTGATGACCAACCCTCTCGCGCGCGAGATTTTCCTCGAGTGGGAAGAGATCGCACGTGGGGCCGTCGCCCACCTGCGGGCTGCCAACGCCGATAACCTGCACGACCCTCGGCTTCAGGCTCTCGTTGCGGAGTTGCGTGAGGAAAGTGCGCTGTTCGAGGAATGGTGGAGCGAGCACATCGTCGAGCGACGGCGCACCTCAATCAAGCACATTCGCGCGACGGACGGCTACACCATCGCTCGACGATACGAAGTGCTCCATCTCCCCGAAGATAGGCTCCGCATGACCCTCTGGCTACCGGGGACCTCAGAGGTGCCCTAGCAAAACGCCCAGGCTCGTTGTCCGCGAGAGGGACCCCTCCGGGGCGCGGGTGCTAGCGGGTTTAGGCCTGTGTGTCGAGCCGGACATTGACGCGGCCTCCAAGCGTCCATCAGTTTTGGCTACATGGATCGCTTTGAGTCCGGGCGGTCGCAGGCGGGCGGGGCACCTAGATGAATGTCGATCTCGATCGCTCATTCCTAGGCGAGTGTGAACCAGGCGATCGCGCCGATGTACCCCACGAGAGTAATGAGCGCTAACCGGGTTGGCGTGCTGAACGGGTTGTGTCTGCTGAAGCCGAAAAACGAGTTCGCGTTCAGGAGGTGCAGGAACAGCCCCCCGCAGAGCACACCCACATACACCGTCGGTCGAGCGGTGAGGAGGACGACGACGGCGAAGAAGATGTACTCGATGACGAAGGCCGCTCTCGGGTGCTGCCATAGTCCGAATCCGAGCTTGCGGTCTTTGCCACCGAAGCCAAGTACAGGAAGGTCGTGCATGTGCACCACGAGATCGAGGACCCAGTGCGAGATGGCGGCGACCCAAAACAGCACCCCAACTAGGACGCTGTTGTAGAGAAGAGCGACGATCGCGGCGGGCACGAGCGTGAACAGGTTGCCGAGCACCAACGAGTGGGAGAACGGGTAGGAGTCGAATCGAATGGAACGTTGCAGTGGGTCGTTCCGGCCAACCGTGACGCGTTCGCGGCCTATGAGGACGAGGACGGGCCACACTAGGTCCGGCCAGGCCACGCCGACAGCGATCGGGATCACCGGCGAGTCCGGCACGAGCGTAACCAACACTGCAGCAGCTGCGTAGTGACCGATGTACATGGAATTCCGTCGCGGGCGCGAAAACGGGTCAGTCGTTTGCAGCGGCCCGCGAAGGGAGCGAAAGGGGATATTTCGCATCCAACCGTGGGTCGATGACGATTCGGAAGAGAAAGCCGAAGAGTAACCGGACTCCAGCCCAGTAGGCAGGAATAATGAACCATCCGAGCCACGAGATCGTCCCGGTGAGGGCCAGAACGATTGTCGCGAAGGTAACCAGGATTCCCACGCCTTGGAATAGATAGGTGAACGCGTGCGTGATGGAATCACGGCGGGCTTGCTGCGCGCTCTTGCGAGCATCTAACTGTTCCACCGCCTCGCCGAAGCCGATGCTTTCAACGCTCACAAATAGGGCTCTGACAGGTACCTCGAGCGCATTCGCAATCAGAGCGACCGTATCCAAACTGGCATCGCTACCTGCTTCCACGCGTTGGATCGTTCGCCCCGCGACCCCGCTCTCCATCGCCAACCGCTCCTGAGTCCATCCGCGGGCCCGACGGAGTTCACCGATGTGTGTCTTGTTCATGCTCTCAACCTAGGAGACAACCCGGCCGCCTTGCCACGACACCAGCACGACAATCCGACGACAGCGTCAGACATAGTGGAACACCCTCAAGTTCGAGGCCCCTATATTCGTGCCCGGAAGCCGGACGCTGAGCGGGCACGTCCGCACGGATACTGGAATCTGCGGGTCACGAGCCCGAGGGTGTCGCGTTTGCCCCGCCCTTTGAATAGTCGCGCTCAGGTGCGTCAACTGCGACAACGAAGCAGGTCCTTTTGCGCCCTTCGCAAGAGCCAAGGCTTGGCGATATCAACTAGATTCAGCGCGAGAGTAGAACGATGCCTCGCCATTGCGGCGACGCGCGACATCGTCGACGACGAACTGCACGAAGTCCTCGTCGCGATCGACAATGACAACGTCCTCGACGGCGTCGGCGGGCGCTTCGCCTGGCCATGACGTCTGCCGAGTCGAACGATCCCGCTCCAGCCGCGTCCCCGAGATCGCGACCCATTCGCGAAGTCGCTGGCGGGCATCCGCGAAGTCTCGGTGCCAGCCGAGCGGGGCTGAGCCGTGCTGGTCGGGGTCGTAGGCGCCGAGCCAGTGCAGGTGCAGTACGGAGAGTTCCCAGACGAGTTCGGGGTGTCGATGCCAGAACGGCGGCACGACGGATGCGGGCAGCCCGTAGGTGCGTCGCAGCCAGTTCACCCAGCGGTTAAGTTCGATCCATTCAGTTTCGGCGTCGTCGGCGCTGAGGAGGTTCCAATTGATCGGATGCGGCGGCTCCGCAGTGAGCGGCCCGTCGAGATCTTCCAACGAGCTTGCTCCGAACGCGTCGTCGTGTTCACCGGATGCCCACTCGACCAAGGACTCTGCCATCGCTGCTTCAGCACCCCGAGCTGGCGTGAGCAGCTTCCGTCTCGCTGACGATTGCCGTCTGCGTTGCCGCAGCGTCCTGTTCGCTGCCCTGAGCCGAGCGATTGGTTCTAGTGACATGGCCGATCTTCTTGGCGACGAACTCTTCGCGTTGGATGGTTTCGCCGTCGCGTTCGACCTGGAAGGTGCGCACGTACCCTTCGGCGACGAAGCTGTCGCCTTTGGCGAATCGGGTGAGAGCCCGTTCGGCGGTGGCGCGGTAGGCGACGAGGTCGTGGAACGTCGGCTCGAGCGCGGTGAAGCTGCCGCTGTATTCGTGACGGAAGTGCGGCTGGCCGATGCGCACGTAGAAGCGGGTGTCGCCGTTCTCTGTGACCGACTGCTGAGTGTCGGAAGCGATGAAACCGGACAGCGATTGCTGGGTGTGAAATGCCATGGGACTTGACCTCCTGTGATGTGGGCGGATCATCGTGAGCCGCATTCACCAGGAGGTGCGTAGCGCGCTCCATGCCGGATTGCGCCGAGGCGGTTGGTTGAGAGATATTCATGCCGTCTGGTGTTGAGTATTTCCCGCGCATAGGCTTGGGCCCCATGGCGCTCCGACTGGTTCAGGTGAATTTCAAAGCTTGGGATGACGTGGCGCTCGGCCAGTTCTGGGCAGAGGCGCTCGGTTGGGGCGTGTCGAGCGAAGGACCGGGCGTGACCAACGTCGAACCCCACGGACTTGTCGTGCCGGACCCGGCCGCGGTCTGCATCGATGTCGTCTCCGTCCCAGATCCCGAGACGGTGAGCTACCGTGCACACCTCGATTTCGCCAGCACCTCACTCACTCACCAGGCCCAAATGGTGACGCGCCTGAAAGAGTTGGGCGCAACATCCGCTGATATTGGTCAAGGTGACGTGCCATGGACAGTTCTGGCAGACCCGGAGGGCAACGTATTCTGCGTCCTGGAGCCTCGGGCGATGTATGCCGACAACGGGCCGATTGCCGCTGTGGTTGTCAGCTGTGCGGATCCGCGGGCGATGGCACGATTCTGGAACGAGGCGCTGGACTGGACCCTGCATGAGGTGACCGACGATGTAGCTCGGCTGCGGTCGACTGCGGGTGTCGGTCCGTATCTGGAGTTCGTTCGCGTACCGGACATCACCGTCTGGACCCGCGTCCATCTCGACCTGCGACCGTACCTCCGTGACGACCAGGCAGCCGAGGTGGCCCGGTTGCGGACTCTGGGCGCGGCCGATGCTGACATTGGGCAGGGTGAGGTGCCGTGGGTGGTTCTCACCGACCCCGAGGGCAACGAGTTCTGCGTTCTCACGCCAGGCTGACGCAGGTAGCGGATGTCCGTAGCCCGGTCGCGAGACCCGCTGCACGTTCGGGAGGGTGGGCGCCACCTCGAACGTTGGGGCACGTCGTCGTTCAGTCGATTTATGCCTTTCGCGAGTCACGAGTCGGCGTAAGCATCCGCTCGTCGCCTTAGTCCGTCTCGTCAAGTGCGTTGAGAGCGAGGCGTGGCTCGGGATTGTTGTCCCTCAAGTACTTCAGCGCACGAGTCCAAGGAAGCCACCTGTTCGACGAGAGCACGACAGCCGCGGAGGATCTCGCGAAGCGCCTGCGCCTGCTGCTAGACGTTGCTGGGGCCGAGACGGGCGGCGAGCCAACGTTCGCCCAGATCGCCGCGTTCCTCGAATCGCGCGGCACGAACCTGTCACGTTCACGCTGGACCGACATCATCAACGGCCACCGGTACGTTCAAGACCGCGCGTTGTTCGAAGGCCTCGCTGCCTACTTCGACGTTGACCCCGCCTTCCTCGCTGCCTACTTCGACGTTGACCCCGCCTTCCTCGCCGGCTCGGAGGGCGCCGAAACCCCGGCGAAGGTCAGCGCCCAGCTCGATCTCGTGCGGGCCATGCGTGCAGCCCGAGTCAAGTCCTACGCGGCACGTACACTGGGAGACATCTGTCCCAACGCTTTACGGGCGATCAGCAAATTTTTGGATGCGGGAGTCGCGCAGAGGCCGCCAGATAAAACTCCACCCGCGTCCGGAGGGAATTGAGACGGCAGTGAACAACACAGTGAGTGTGGCTACAGCCGTCGACGAACTCGCATTGGGCGAGACCTTCACCTTTGACGAGCTCGTTGTGGCAGTGGAGCGCAACCGGGGACGACGACTGCGAATAGTCGAACTTGCCGAACTCGGGGTTGACGATGGTCTGTGCGCAGTCTGGCTCGGAGCGGATCATCAAGACCTGATTCTCCACGCACACAGCGACTCAGTTCTGCATCGGCAGCAGTTTGTGCTGCACGAGCTGGCCCACATCATTCTCGGTCACAATTTCGACGAAGAAGGCCAAGCCGTCGACTTCTTGCTGCCCGACATCCCTAAAGAAACACGACTGCGATTGCTCAGGCGTCAAAACCTAGATACGGCCGAAGAAGTTGACGCCGAAACCCTAGCCGACATCTTCGCCGCAGCAATCAGACGGTCAACGAGAAACTCCTCTCGATTCGCGGAGATTTTCGGATGATTCCCCTCCTCGTCTCCGCCCTCATGTGGCTGCTCGTCGCCAGCCTGCTGATCCTGCGCCGCGGTCACGCCGAGCGCAACATCAGCTACGCGGCAGTCACGATCGCCATCGCCATGACTCTCAATACCGACCAGGTCTATCGCCCGCTCGACCGGCTCGCTGGCGGCACCAATATCGCAACCCTCCCGGCCGACCTCGCACTCATGATTGGCGTGTTCTTTCTCGGCCGCGGCGTGTTGAAAGCCTCCGAACAGCAGTCGTGGGCAGAGCGGTTCGCGCTCGGCCGAATCGTACTCACGGCTGCAATCATCGGCGCCGTAGGCTCGTTCCTCTTCATCGATGGCGGCACCACCACGACCAACTTCATGCTCGACCTGGGCGACCAGCCCAGTGCCGGCACGTACTCCATGATCCAATTCACGTACTACGCCATCGTTTTATCTGCGATGGCCGGGCTCGCAGCCCGACAAGTTCGCAAAAGCGCAGGCGTGCAGCGGATGCCGCCGACGTCCCTCCTCGCCGGGAGCACCCTCGGCGTTCTGTTGAGCCTCGTCGTCATCACCATGGACATCGCGCACCTGGCCGGTGACCTCACTCTGATGAGAACCGTTGCCGTGGCCTATGGACCCCTGCACTTGATGACCTTCGTGTTGTTGTGCTTGGGCTTCGCCGGCCAGCCCGCCGCCCGCGCTCTGCAGGCGCGATCACGCGATCGGACAACGCGGATGCTTGTCTCAGAGCTCCAGCCGCTCTGGGCAGCGGCCACCGCGGCACGACCGGGCATCAGCCAAAACACGCGCGGTGCAACTGGCGCTGACCCCGAGACACTGCTGCACCGCCAGATCGTTGAAATTCGCGACGCCATCATCGATGCACGAGTGTCGTTTCAGGTCGATGATCGAGACCGGCACCTCATCGAGCGCGCCGAACGTCACCTACTGGGCGGCGGATCGATTACGACGGCGCCGGTTGCATCACGGCCAGTGCCGCAGAAACGATGAAAGTTATTTGGGCGTTGGCCGGCGCGGCGATCGCGGCAGGCGTGGGGCTCGGCGGACTCGGCCTGGTGATCGCGAGGCGGCTGACTGCACCTGTCAGCGGGCGAAAGTTCGATCTCACCATTCGAGGCGTGGACAGCTCGGGGGAGCGACCCATCGTCATTCTTGATCGCACGCCGCGCACCGCCGCGCCCGGCGACTACTGCCTCATCCTCGAGAACGCCGGCTGGGTCAAACTCGCGCCCGGAGTCGAGGACCGCGGGCCGAGTCTCGTCGGCCGCGAGGTCGTGGGGGAATCGTGGCCAGCCGTAGCTGTCGGCCAGCGAGCATCCTGGAGCGGCATCTATTTCCAGAGCCCCGCCGATGCCGGCCTCAAGTCATTGGACATCGAAATCCAAACGGATGTCGGCCCTGCGCCCGCCTGGCTCGTCACGCCCCAAGGTCCCCCTTCGACTACTTGGGCCATCCACATCCACGGGCTTGGCAGCACTCGCGCCGGAACACTGCGTGGCGTGCAAGTCGCCTCGGAAGCCGGGCTGACGTCGCTGGTCGTGACGTATCGGAACGACGGGGAAGGTCCCCGAGTCGGGTCCGGCAGATCCGAACTTGGCGCCGCCGAGGTCGACGACGCGCGTGCGGCCGTTGAGTACGCCCGCGAGAACGGCGCCCGCAGCGTCGTCCTCTTCGGTTGGTCGATGGGCGCGGCCATCGCGCTGCAGCTCGCCGCAGACCCCAGGCTTCGCGGCAGCGTTACGGGGCTTGTGCTCGATTCGCCCATCCTTGACTGGGTCGCCACACTGAAGGCGAACTGCGCGCGTGCGCACCTGCCCGCGTGGACCGGCGCGTTGGCCGTGGCGTGGCTCGACTTGCGACCGCTCACGCGACTGGCTGGACTCACCGACCCTGTCAGGATGAACACTTTCGACTGGATCGCTCGCGCCGACGAGCTCACAGTGCCGACCCTCATCCTGCACGGAACCCGAGACTCGTCGTCGCCGTTCTGCCTCTCCACCAACTTCACGGCGCTGCGCCCAAACCTTATTGACCTCGAGCGATTCGATGCAGATCATACGATGACTTGGAACTCGGATTCTGCGCATTGGCGGGCAGTTGTTTCTTCGTGGCTCGCGTTGGACATAGCTTCTCTGTAGAGATGCAGAAATGAAAGTGGGCGCGCGACGAATTGAAGCGGCTTACCCGATGGCGTGCTGTTTGAGAGGATTGGCGTGGAGACTTCAGCTGGTTTCGATACCCTGACGCTGTTGGTGTCTGTCGTGGTGGGGCTGGTGAGCGGCGTTATCGGAGCCGTCATTGGTGCGGTCACGCAGCGCCACCTAGCACTTCAGCATCGCCGGAACAACGCGCAGGATGCTCTGTGGAATTATCAGCGCACCATGAATGATCGGGCAGCGAGCTTGTTTGAAGACGCAGACGCCGACGAGTCAACAGTCGTGTTTGTAAGTGCGCATCCATCCGATCTGGCAAAGGCTCGTGAGGACGCATACAAGTACCGCGAATTTCTGCCCAAGGACGGACAATCGCTGATTGGCGAGAACAGAGTCGTCCGGGACGATCGAGACGGGCCTTCTGCGACTGGCGAGGCGACAGACTGGGCGCGACGCGCGAAACAACTTGAGAAAATACTGAAGGAAGTGTTCGGCCGTGACAAGAGATGACTGACGATTGTGCGACTAAGTTCGACGCAACGAAGGATCCGATTTCATCAGCCAAATCTGGAGTGGGTTCGAGCCCGACAGAATCCACCTTGCCCCAGCGTAATTTGTCAAGGTGAATGAGGCCAGTGGGAGTTTAGGCGGCTAGTTCGAGCCCGTCATTCTCGGTGGGTTTGTCGGCTGGTTTGTTGATCCATGCCGTCGCGGGAATGGTCAGAATCTTTGGTGCGTGGCTGGTGCTGAATCGCTCGGGGAAGCGTGCTCGGACAGCGTCCAGCGTCGCTGCTCGTTCGATGGCCTTCGACTCGGCGAGGCCGTAGTGCACGTCGGCGGGCGTATTGAGGCCGATCCCGGAATGGCGATGCACGTGGTTGTAGCCATCGACGAACGAGGCCATGAACGTCTTCGCGTCGGCGAGGGAGCCGGGGAAACGTCGGAGCGAATTTGAGGGTCTTGAACCACGCCTCGCTGTAGGGATTATCGTTACTCACCCGCGGCCTCGAATGCGACTTGGTGACCTCCAGATCCGACAACAACGCCGCGACCGTCTTGGACGTCATCGACGTGCCGCGGTCGGCGTGAACGACCTGCGGGACCCCATGAATACCGAAGATTTCCTTCATCATCTCCACCGCCAGCTCGCCCGATTCCGACGCGTGAACATACGCGCCGACGATGTAGCGGGAGTAAATATCGATCATCGCGTAAGCATCGAAGTACTTCCCCTTGACCGGGCCAGCGAGTTTCGTAATATCCCAGCTGAGTACCTGGCCTGGTCCGGTGGCGATCAATTCGGGGATCGCCCGTGCCAGATGGCGTGCCAGTCGGCGACGGTCCTTGACCTGCAGATTCTCGTTCAACACCCGATACATCGTTGAAATGGAGCACAAGTAGGTGCCCGCGTCGAGCAGCTGGGCGTAGATCTGAATCGGCGGCAGATCCACAAACGAGTCCGAATTGACGACGGCGAGAATCTGCCGGCGGTCGGCATCATCGATCCGGTTCGCCGGGATCGGCGCCGGCCCGGCCACCGGGATGCGCGGTTTCCTGGTGGCGGTCGCTCGGGGTATCCCGACCAGGTCGGCCGCGACGCGAGTCGAGATCCCTCGGCTGGCCAGTTCGCGGTAGGCGGTCATTACGGCAACGCGCACGGTGTTTCGTCCCGCGAGCTCTTCGAAAGACTTTCGAGTAGCTCGTGCATTTTTGACATGATCTCCAACGCCACCCCCGTCGTCTCCAGACGCTGCTCGGTCTTGCTCAACTGGCGACGCAACCGGGCGATTTCCGCTTGCTCCGGCGTTAACCGGCCAATCTTCTCACCGGGTTTCTTCCCCGCAAGAACACCGGCGTCACGCAGCTTTCGCCACTCCGTGATCTGCGAGGAGTACAACCCTTCAGTGCGCAGATACGCGCCACCCTCATGGTCCTTGATCGCCGCGTCATACGCAGCCAAATAGGCTAGCTTCTGCGCCGAGTTGAACGACCTTCTCTAGGTCGGGCCACCAGCTCGCGGTCCGGAACTACTCATATAACTATCGTCGCGCACGGCGATCAAAGACGGACTGGACATGGAGATGATTCCTGATTCTCGCCCTACGTCAAACGGCGGACTTGCTCTGAGCTACTGGCCCCAACTCACCCTGACGGTAATGATGGGAAGAGGCTTGAGGCTGTGTGACCCTAACCCTGACTGACGTCCTTCCGAGGACTGTCTTTTACGTGATCTGTCCGCGGTCTCAAGGCTGCTCAAGGTGCGCTGGCCAGGCGGACATGACTTTATAGGAGCCTGCAGCGAATTCCCATTACCGTCTTGTCTGCCCACCTGGCCAACGTGCCCATCATTTACCCAGATGGACGCGAAGGAAAGGCAATTTCATCATGGCAACAGAGATACCGAATGTCATCGTCGGCGTCGACGCGACATTCAACAAATCGGTGTGCCTCGATCTGGAGTCCTACCTGATTCGGATGCTCGCCGGCGACGGCTTCTACCGCGTGCTGAACCGCAACGATGGAATCACCGAGGCAGACTACTACGATCGCGGCCGGTACCGCGAGACCTTCCGCGAGGTGTTCGACGAGCTCCGGCGTGACGGAGTCTTCACCCGCAGCATCCCCGAGATCGAGAACAGCGACCTTTTCAAGCTGTCACCGTTCAAGGCACTCTCCCAGGACCAGGCCGTCGCTGTCGACGGTATCCTCGAGGGACTCTTCCAAGATCTCGAGGCAGGCACCGACAGCACGATCGTCGTGCAGGGTGACCCGGGAACCGGGAAGACCGTGGTCGCCATCTACCTGCTCAAGCTACTCGTCGACATTGCGGCCTCGACTCCCGGTGAACACGTGGACAGCGACTCCCTGTTCTCCGAGTTCTTCGTGCCGGGGTATCGGGAACTGCTCACGGACATCCGGATTGGTCTGGTGGTGCCGCAGCAGTCCCTGCGTGAGTCGATCAAGAAGGTGTTCCGCAAGACGCCGGGGCTGCGGCCGGAGATGGTCATGACCGCGTTCGAGGTCGGGTTCGCCGAGGAAGACTTCGACCTGCTCATCGTCGATGAATCGCACCGGCTAAACCAACGAGCCAATCAGCCCTCGGGCGTTCAGAACAAGAACTTCAGTGTGATCACCCAGAAGCTCTTCGGGAGTGACGACAAGACGAAGACCCAGCTCGATTGGATCACCGCGAAGAGCAAGCATCAGATCTTCCTGCTGGACGCGGCGCAGAGCGTGCGCCCGGCCGATGTGCCTCCCGAGTTGTTGACCGGTCTCGTGCGCCAGGCGAAACTCTCGAGGCGTCACCATCCGTTGATGTCGCAGATGCGGGTTCAGGCCGGTTCGGATTATGTCGCTTGCGTCAGGCGCATTCTCGATACGACGACGACCAGTACGTTGCCGCCTGCGGAGTTGTTCGAGGGCTATGACTTTCGGATGTTTGACAGCGTCTCGGAAATGCGGGCGGAGATCCGTCGAAAGGATGCCGCGGTCGGGCTCTCGCGCCTGCTCGCCGGGTACGCGTGGGCATGGAAGACCAAGACCGACAAGACCCTTTACGACATTGAGATCGACGGCTGTCAGCTGCGGTGGAACAGCACGCAGACCGACTGGATCGCGTCGCCGAAGTCGGTGGACGAAGTCGGCTCGATCCACACCGTGCAGGGGTACGACCTCAACTATGCGGGTGTGATCATCGGCCCGGACCTTCGCTTCGATCCCGTCGCAGGGAAGCTGGTCATCGATCGAGGGTCGTACTTCGACAAGAAGGGCAAGGAGAACAATCCGGTCCTGGGCAAGACGTACACCGACGACGACCTCCTGCGGTTCATCACCAACATCTACGCTGTACTGCTCACCCGCGGCATCCGGGGGACCTACGTGTTCGTCTGCGACCCCGCGCTTCGCGCCTATCTGCGGGGATTCATACCGATCGCTGTGTAGCTGGTCCCGATTCCGCGCGGTTGACAGGAGTCGGTACGGGAAACGTCGCTGGAGCGGTCTAGTTCCCCGTTCTGGGGTGTTCGCCCGGTCTCCGACCAATCCCTGCCTCCAGTAGATTTGAGGCATTCGCGTCTGCACTCCAAGCTGAGTGCGGTGAAATGGGGGATCAGATGATGAAATTTAGCAAGAAGAAACCGGAGCCGGCGAAGCCTCTCATCGACAGGCCGTCGACCGCCGAGAAGAAGGCGTCCAAGCCGACTTTCAGCACTTGGATCCTCCGCGGGTTGGTCGCTTTCTTCGCTCTGATGTACGCCATCCTCGGTGGATTCCCCGCAATTCTCATCATTCTGGGAATGGCGGCTCTGGTGACGGGCGTGTACGCGCTCTCTGGTCGCCGCCCGTGGGCATCCGTATCAGCACACAAGACAACTGCGATCGCGGTGGCGGCCAGCCTTGTCTTCTTCATCTCCGGTGGGGTCGCTGCTGCGGCGCCAGGTGCAGGGGAAACTGCCTTGGCTGGGCAGCCGACCGCTAGCGCGACGCCGAGCGCAACCCCCACCGCAAGCCCAACCCCAACACCCGGCCCGGAATTCTCCGAGGAAGCGCCGGTCGACCCCGCGACGGTCACTGCGGCAACTGAGGGCACATCGGTCGTGGTCGTCGATACCACCTCCACCGACACCACGGCACTAACGCTCCTCGCAACCATCCCCGTCAAGGGAAAGGCCGCGAAGACCGGCTACGAGCGCACCGGCATGTTCGGCTCCGCCTGGATCGACGTGGACCGAAACGGATGCGACACCCGAAACGATATCCTTACTCGGGACTTGAACCCCACCACCAAGTCGGGCACCTGCCGGGTGATGACCGGTTACCTCGTCTCGCCATACACGGACATGTCAATCGCCTTCGTTCGCGGTCAGGACACGTCAGCTCTCGTGCAGATCGACCACGTCGTGGCTCTGTCAAATGCATGGCAGACGGGCGCTCAGCAGCTCACTCAGGCTCAGCGCGTTTCTCTGGCCAACGATCCCCTCAATCTGCTCGCGGTCGACGGCCGCTCCAACGCCCAGAAGGGCGACGGCGACACCGCAACCTGGTTGCCCTCGAACAAGGCAATCCGCTGCAGCTATGTTGCCCGTCAGGTGTCCGTCAAGGCAACATATGGTCTGTGGGTGACTCAGGCTGAGCACGACGCTATGACCCGCGTCCTCGGCTCTTGCACTGGTGAAATGGCACTGACCTCCTCGTTCACGCCTGCGCCAGCTCCGGTTGTTGTCGCCCCTCCTGCGCCGGCTCCTGTCGTCGTGGCCCCTGAACCGGCCCCGGCCCCTGCGCCGGCACCAGTCGACGTCTACTACGAGAACTGCGATGCTGTGCGCGCTGCGGGAGCGGCCCCGATCTCCGAGGGATCGCCGGGTTTCCAGCGCAAGTTTGACCGCGACAAGGACGGCATCGGCTGCGACGCCTAACGAATTAGCGGCTGACCAGGTGAGTGTGTGGCAGGTCCCGGAGCCCGACGTTCTGTGCGATGTTGGCGGGCACCTGCAGATCGTCGAGCTCGAAGCGGATGCCCGCCATCTGCACGGCCGTCGGTGCCGTGGGCTCGCCGATGACCGTCGGCAGATTTAGAGACGCCGGCGTCCAGGCGAGCCCCGGGACGGGCTCGGGCTGCACAGGAATTGCTGGTGGGGTGGAGACCAATGGTCAGACAACCAAAGAGTGGAACCACAAGGCCCTGCAGCCATAGCCTCAGTTGCACCCACGAAGGAAATCGACGCGGGCTCTCGGAGCGGCACCAACGACCAGTTAGTGAGACCTGGGCGCCCTTCGCGACGCTAGCGTAGTGACCGACGAGGAGTTTGCGGCGAAGAAGGCCGAGATATTAGGAGGGCCTGCGGTCGTCCCACCGAATCGCCGAACTGGCGGCGATGCCCCGCCCCGCAGGAAGAAGCCGCTCATGCCGCGTAGGAGAAATGCGATCTTTCAAACGAGTTGGTACATTCAACGGCATACTCGGGGTTGATGACCAACGTGGTGTCGATACGACCGCTGTTGTGCCACACAAACTTGGGGGACAAATGAAGACAGCACCATCCTTATCGCCAGACCACCTTCCCCGTTCGGCGCGACTCGTTGTTGCCGGCTTCGTCGCTGCAGCTCTCGTCGTGGAGGCCGGCGTCGTTTCGAGCGCGCCCGCGCTGGCTGCCGAAGTCGATTAGGCTGTCGTGGTGCGGGTTGTCGACGGGGACACTCTGGTCGTGAAGTTGAAGGGAAAGCAGACACGCGTTCGGCTTCTCAACGTGGACACTCCCGAAACGAAAGACCCGAATGAGCCGGTGGATGCCTCGGCCCGGAGGCATCCGCGTACCTGACCAGACTGCTGCCCAAAGGCGCGCAGGTGACTCTGAAATATGACAAAGCTCGTTACGACCGTTACGACCGTTACGACCGTTACGACCGTTACGACCGTTACGACCGTTACGACCGTTACGACCGTTACGACCGTTACGACCGTTACGACCGATACGACCGATACGGTCGCACGCTCGCCGCCGTCTTCACCGATGACAAGAAGTTCGCTAGTGAAGAGATCGCCCGGAGAGGTCTGGGCATGGCGGTCAAGTTCGGTGACAACGTCGCCTATTTCAAGACCGTTAAGGCGGCACAGGCACAGGCACAGGCACAGGCGAAGGCGAAGAAGAAGGTCCGTGGGCTGTATTCGGAAACGATCGAGTGCGCCGTTCCAGCCCAGGTTGCAGCGCTGAAAGGGCAGACGGCTGCTGTCAAGGGCGCAGACAGTGCGACTGCCGCTTCCGCTGACGTGTCGGCGCTGGTGGCTCGTTCCGCCGAGATAATCGCGGGCATCACGGCGCCTGAGCGGTTGATTGATCTCGACGAACCACCCATTTCCATAGCCATCCTGCTCAAGACTCCAAATCTGAATCACTCAAAGTCCCTCCGTAGCTTCAACAAGAGCGCCGTCTCGCTCAAAAAGAAACTGACTTCTGTCGAGACGGCCGCGCTGGCCCGCGAAGCTGCGGTCGTCAAGAAAGCGGCTGACGATGATGCGCGCGCTGCGGCAGAGTAGCGAGCTGCTTCGGCCCCCGCTCCGGGAGCCCTCCGCCGTCCTCGGGGAGCGTCGATAAGTACACGGGGTGTCGGGCCTATGCTCCTAACGGCACGTCAATCGACGACAAGGGACGCCCGTACACCAAGATTCCGTGCTAGCTGGGTCAGGGAATCTTCAAGACCGTCTGCCGTCGGGTGACGCCCTGCAGGCGCCCCCTTCTCAGAAAAGCGACGCTGGTTGCCATCGCTTAGGAGCACTGGGGAATGAAGTGCTTGCGGAGCTTTTTGCGGCGGTAGTCCCTGTGGCATTGCAGCAGACGGTGTCAGAGATGATGATCTTGTGAGCAACGGCGGAGATGCAGCCTTCGAGTTCGTGATGATCTCGGATTCCCCCGACGCGCGGTTGTTCGTGGAGCTTTCCAGCTATGGGGTAGACCTCAGTGAGGCCGGAACTTGGGGGATGGGTGCCACCAAAACAGGCAGCCCGGCTCGCTTCATTTGTCCTCGGTTCGAGTCCAGGTACGCCAGCACTAAAAGGCGCAGGATTTCGCGGCGAAATCAACTATCGCCCACCCTGTGGAGTAGGCCCCAAACGGGCTACTCACGGCTGCTCTGGTGCACCTGTTGCGTATGGACGCGATGATGCTCAATTAGGACAACCGCACTCGGCATGAGGCGGTCCCGGGCGCAGACGCGCTTCCGTGGTGGGGGCGGCCGAACTCGGCAGGTCACTTCGGTCGGTTCCAGCCGCAACGCGGCGCAGGCAATGTCGGCCTGCCCGCGGGCGCCGTCGGCGACTCGCTGACAGCGAATTCGCCGCTCACGGCGCTTGCGCAAGCGTGGCTCGAGGACGTGGTGGCGGTCATGCTAGGACTTATCCCCGCAGATCTCTACGGAGGGATTTCCCAACTTCGCCGAATGGTCAGGAGCTGTAGCTGTGACGTCGACGATCAGGCTCAGAGCGGTGGTCGATGGGCGAGGGTCCAGCCCGGCCACCGCCCACGCTGGCGAGCATGCTCCAGATGGCGAAACCAGGCCCGCTGGCGGCGCGTGTGACGATCGCGGTGGGCCGTTTAGGCGGCATTGTTGGTGTGCACGGACAGGTGCTCGTGGATACCGAGCCAGATTCCGCCTGTGAGTGAAAGCACGATCGTCTCCGACTCCTGACTTGTCGATCGTTCGCCCGCGACCTCGGAGACTGTCTCGACATCGTGGGTGAACACGGCGACGGAGCCAACCAGCTGAATGCGGCGGTTCGTAGACGTGCATGAGATGACCGTGAATCCGTCTGATTCCCATTCCAGCCAGAGCTGCTCATACTCTTTCCGCGACTCCAGGCGCTGCCCGACGTTGTAGAACAGGAAGGTTGCCTGCGGGCTGAACCGGGCGAAATAGGCGTCACGGCGGTGATGGCCGAAGTCCTCGATGATATGGTCTGCTGCGGCCAGAGCATCCGCTGTCAGTCCTTCGTCTGTGGTCACGTTGCGGATCCGACTCGGCGTGCTGCGACCCTGGCGGCGGTGGACGAGTGGTCGGTTTCGATGGCAGGGATGGTCGAGTCTCTGGTTGGTACGCCGCGTGCGCCTTGTTCTCCGAAAACGTATCGGGGTTCGGGGAAGATCCACAGTGCGCCGAGGTATAGAGCAGCCGCCGAGATCACGGCGATAGCGAGGCTGAGATCGACTCCGCCGCCCAGATTGATGAAGGGTCCGACGATGATGGGCGGGTAGTTCGCGAAGAGGAGTCCGAGGGCAGCGGCTCCGATCCAGGCGACCATTCCGCGCCAGTTGACCCCGCTGTTGAACCAGTAGGCTCCGCCGATTTCACCGCGGTTGAAAACCTGGAGATCGCGCGGGCGAAAGCTGCCTCGGCGCACGATGTAGCCGATGGCCATGATGACCATCCACGGGGTGGTCGTGACGATGATGGCCCCGACGAAAGCGTTCACGGCGCCGAGCAGGTCGAAGAAGATGCGGCCGGTCAGGATGAAGAGGAAGGCGACGATCCCGATACCGATGGTGGCCTGGGCGCGGGTGAACCTGGGAAAGACGGAGGAGAAGTCGAGACCTGTGCCGTAGAGCGAGGTCGTTCCCGTCGACAGTCCGCCGATGAAGGCCACTCCCATGAGGAGCACCGCGTACCAGATGGGTGATGCCTGGATGAGGGCGACGACGTAGTCGCTCTCTCCGGCGACGATCGTTGCGGTCGCCACGCCGAAGAGGAAGGGAATGAGAGTGAGGGACTGGCCGATCAGTGTTGCGCCGAGGATCTTGCGCGGCGGGGTGGTGCGGGGGATGTAGCGGGACCAATCTCCGAGGAATGCCCCGAATGAGATGGGGTTGGAAGCCACGATGAGGGCGGCTGCGACAAAGGTCGGCCAGAACGAGCCGAGCGCAAAGGCCGAGGGTCCGGGATCGTAGGAGCTGTCAAACAGACCGTTGAAGGCGACGATAGCCAGAAGGATAAGGATGGTGTTGGCGATGACCGCGGTCTTGTTCACGAGCAGCATGAACTGATATCCGAACACCACAACGACGATGACGATCACGCCGATCACTCCGTAGACCAGAGTGCGAAGTCCGATTGAGTCCGGTAGACCTCCAAGCCGGGTGAGTGCACCCACGAGTGCGTCGCCACTGACCCACACTGAGATGGAGTAGAAGGCGATGGCGGTGAGAAGGGAGAGGAACGATCCGACCACTCGCCCACGCACGCCGAAGAATGCAGCGGATGACACCGCATTGTTGGTCCCAGTTTTCGGGCCGAACAGGCCCATGGGCATCAGGAACAACGTGCCGACCAACACACCGCAGATCGTTGCGAGTACGGCTTGCCAGAAGGAAAGGCCGAGGACGATCGGGAAGGTGCCGAGCAGCACGGTGGCGAACGTGTTCGCGCCGCCAAACTGGATGCGGAGGAGGTCGAGCCAGGTCGAGGTGCGGTCGGCGTCGGGTATGGTGTCGACGCCGAGGGTTTCCACTTCGGTGATTTTTGGCCGAGCGTTTAGCTCGATAGCTGGCGAGGGGTGATGAACGCCATTGTTGTCACTCATGGGTTTGCCTTTGACTCGTGGTGGGGGCCGGCGAGGACCGCAGGATTTGATTGACACTAGCGGGATGTTGCCTCCTGTGCAATAGTTTTTGACTATGAAGACAAACAGGGTCGTTGATCTCTCACTCGTGGTGAACGCAGACACCCAGGTCTATCCGGGAGATCCTGTGCCACGGTTTGACCCGCACAGCACGATCGATCGCGACGGCTTCAACCTGCTCTCGGTGTCCATGGGGTCACAAACGGGCACGCACGTTGACGCTCCGTACCACTTTGATGATGCGGCCAAGAAACTCGATGAGTTGCCGCTGGACCGGTTCGTCGGCACAGGTGTACTCGTGGACGCCCGTGCCGCGGGCGCTCGCGGTCGCATCACGTGGTCGTACTTCAAGCCCGTCGAGGCGCAACTTCTGCCGGGAGTTATCGTGCTTCTCCACACGGGATGGAGCGAGCACTACGGGTCACCGACGTACTTCGACAATCCATTCCTCGACGCCGATGCCTGCGCCAAACTCATTGCCCTGGGTATCCGCACCTTCGGGATCGACGCGATAAACATCGATGAGACACCGGACTCTACCCATCACGGTGAGGGCTTTCCCGTGCATCACCTCATTGCAGACGTTGACGGCGTGATCTGCGAGAACCTTACGAATCTTGCGTCGGTCGACTTCGATGCGCCCTTCATCTCCCTGCTGCCCATCGCCTTCGAGGCGGCGGATGGGGCGCCCGTGCGTGCTGTCGCGCTGCAACTTACGTCCTAGCCGGGCACTCCCTGCCACCACCGGGTCGCAAATCACTCTTCCACCGATTCCCTCCAAGAAAGCTCCCATGAACACTCCGATCGGCCCATCCGACGCCAGTATTTCACCCCGTTATGCCGGCATCGCCACCTTCGCCCGACTTCCCCGCATCGAAGACGTGCCCAACGCAGATATAGCGGTGGTCGGTGTGCCGTTTGACAGCGGGGTCAGTTACCGCCCGGGAGCCCGCTTTGGCCCAGCCCACGTCCGCGAGGCCTCCCGGCTTCTCCGGCCTTACAACCCCGTGCAGGATGTCGAGCCGTTCTCCACCCAGCAGGTCGTCGACGCAGGAGACATTGCGGCGAACCCCTTCAATATCGACGAAGCAGTCGCGCAGATTGAGGCAGCGGCAACCCGTCTCGGCGCCGGCGGAACACGACTGCTAACGATTGGAGGGGATCACACCATCGCCCTTCCCCTGCTGCGGGCGGTCACCAAGGTGACGGGTCCGGTCGCGGTGCTGCACTTCGACGCTCACCTCGACACGTGGGACACCTACTTCGGCGCACCGGTGACCCACGGCACGCCCTTTCGCCGCGCATCTGAGGAAGGCTTGATCGACCTCGAAGCCAGCCTCCACATCGGCATTCGTGGCCCGCTCTACAGCCGCAAGGACCTCACCGATGATGCCAGACTGGGCTTCGCCGTTATTGCCGCCCACGAAGTAGAGACCGAAGGTGTTGCCGGAGTAGTCAAGCGGATGCTGGCCCGCCTCGGCAACCGCCCGGTATACGTGTCCGTGGATATCGACGTTCTCGACCCCGCTCACGCTCCCGGAACTGGCACCCCGGAAGCGGGCGGGCTGACAAGCAGAGAATTGCTGGCCATCATCCGCGCACTGAGCGCCGTGCGGATCGTCGGAGCCGACGTCGTCGAAGTCGCCCCCGCCTACGACCATGCGCAGATCACGGCCGTTGCCGCCTCGCATGTCGCCTACGAAATCCTTTCGGCCATGACACCGCGCTAAGACCGGCACTCGGCGACACCGGCCGTGCGCATGGCGGGGAGCGGCGAGAGATCGCGAGATACTGGGAAACACTCCCACCTCAGGGCGTCAAGAAAGGCAAGGAACTGTGCGAGCACTCAACCCGGCACCATCGGGCGCACCGCTTGCGATCGGAGCGAAACTCCGGGCAACGCGGCTAGCTCAGGCCTTGACGATCGCGGACGTAGCCGCGGCAAGTAACCTGAGCACCGGCTTTATCAGCAGAGTCGAACGAGACGAGACCTCGCCCAGCGTGTCCTCGCTCGTGGCACTGTGCCAGGTGCTTTCCCTGCAACTCGGCTCGCTGTTCGAGGTGCCCGATAACGAGGTCATAGCCCTCGCCGATGCGGCACTCATCAACATGGGTGGGCAAGGCGCGATCGAAAAGCTGCTCACCCCACGGGGAGAGTCTCGGGTGCAAGTACTCCGCTCGACCCTCGCACCCGGCGCCTCAGGCGGAGATGAGCTTTACACGATCAACTGCGATGTCGAGGTGTTGCACGTGTTATCAGGGAGCCTCGTCCTTCGGCTGGTCGGCGGCGATGTTGAGCTATCGGCGGGGGACACGATGACCGTCGCGGGGCGCCAACCCCACTCCTGGGACAACCGCAGTGGGGGACAAACCGAGCTTCTCTGGACCATCGTTCCGGCCGCATGGAGCGGCTCGTCCTGATTGATCAGGTCTCCGTGCGGTACGAAATGTCGACGGACCTAGTTGTGCGCGGGCTGGTGCCAGAGAGCGGGGGAGCGATGCAGCACAGTGTGCTGAGTCTGCGCCAGTCGCGCGCCCGCTACGGAACGGTCGTCGGCTGGATCGTTCGCGTTCGGACGTAGCGGGTTCAGGGCATGATCCGGGTGATCTGCCAGGTATGTGCCTATAGTGGCGTCATGAATCCAGACGCCAGCGAGAAGCCAAACGGTTCCACCAAAGTCGATGACGAGAAGAAGGCACAGGCCGAGTCGCTCCCGGACGGCTCGCAGAGTGACGGTACGGCCGGGAGCGATAACGACACTGCTTCGGGCGGACCAGCGGACTGAGCCGCACGTGCTGTCCCCGCACCCGGACAGCACGAAACCTTTCTCAGATGGAAGCGTCTGGGATGAGTTTCTCGGCCCGGTAGCGGTCGAACAGCGACGCGAACGAGTCGACCGTGCGGTGGTGCGGTGTGAAGCCGGCGAGGCGGCTTTTGGTGATGTCGGTGAAGACTTCGATGTTGCGGCCGAGGTCGGCATCGGTGTGCCACCACGACGCGATGCGCCCCAGGTCGGGCTCGACCAGGCCGTGCTCCCTTGCTATATCTGCCCAGACCGGTTCCATGCCGGCCATCTGTACGTCGAGTGTGCGCGGCTCGTCAACGAATCCTTCTGGTTCGACGCCGAAGTAGGCGGCAATCTTCGGCCACATCGCACGCCAGCGGAAGACGTCGCCGTTGACCACGTTGAACGCTTCGTTGGCGCCGGCATCTGTTGTTGCGGCCCAGACCATCTGTTCGGCGAGGATCGTGGCATCCGTCATGTCGGTGACGCTGTTCCACTGCGTCTCGCTGCCGGGAAACACGAACGGGATCCCTAGGTGCTTGCACAGGGAAGCCTGGGCGGCGAGGGTGAGACCCATGTTCATGAGGTTGCCGACCGCGTGGCCGATCACGGTGTGGGAGCGGTGCACTGGCCAGGTGAATCCTTGGCGAGCGGATGCCGCGAAGAGCTCGTCCTCCTGCGCGTAGTAGAAGTTGGCCACGTCGAGGCGTGGTTCGTCCTCGCTGAACGGGGTATCGGGCATGGTGCCCTGCCCGTACGCCTCGAACGGGCCGAGGTAGTGCTTGAGCCCGGTGACGAGGGCGACATGGCGAACGGGAGCATGCGCGAGCGCGGAGAGGAGGTCGCGCACCATGCCGGCGTTCACCTCGATGTTGAGCTCCTCTGTGGCCTGGAGAGACCACGCCGTGAAGAACACCTGCTCGGGAATCTCGTCGGCCAGCGCTCGCTTCAGGTCGGCGGGGGAGCGCAGGTCGGCTTGGATCCACCGCACGCCGGGCAGGTCACGGCCGACGCGGCGTGCCAAGGCGAGCACCGTCCAGCCCTCGGCGGAGAGCTGGTCGACGACGGCGGATCCGGTGATGCCGGACGCTCCCACGACGAGGGCGGTGCGGGAGTGGGGCTGGGTTGAGGTAGTCATTACTGGGTGCAACCACCGGGGGTGGAGGGTATTCCGCTCCTGTGAGTTACCGAAACACGGAAACCAGCGCGGTACCACTCCTGGCGTGGTGGATTGCGGATCGGGCGGCGAATCCTGTAGTTGACCAGGCGTGAGCCCTTGGGTCTGGCCGATCCACTCGATGATTGTCATTTGCCGTGGCGGGCCAGTGCGGGCCGCTTGTATGGAAAGCTCGGAGGGTGAAGCCCAACCTTCAGTTCGCGACGTATGCCGCCAAGATGCGACAGCACATCATCGATGGGACTGATCTGGAGGTCGACGCACGGTTCGTAGACATGCTCGCTCGCCGCGGCTCGACGATCCTCGACATCGGCTGTGGGCATGGATCGGCCGTGAACGGACTGCGTGCTCGAGGACACGCCGCCTTCGGGATCGACCCCACGCGCGAGGTATTGGGCGTGGCGTTCGATAACTTCGACTCAGACTGGTTCCGAGAACTCGGGGTGGAGGGGCTGTCGCCGGAACGACTTGCTCGGGTGGGAATTCCAGACACCTATGACGTGGTCCTGATGGCGGGAAACGTTGCGGCGTTTCTCTCAGGCGACGCACTGCGTCATGCTTTCGCCCAGGTGAGCGCAGTACTCAAACCCGGCGGGATTTTCGTTGTGGGAACGTCGAGCCATAGTCGCGGCGGTCCGCACGACCAAGACGATGCTCGTGGCGGAACTGGCCTTCGGCTCATGCATCGGTTCTCGGATTGGCACCTTGGCCAGTATTCACCCGATTCCGCATGGTCCGTCAGCGTGTACACGGCACCCGGCGAATCGACCCGGTCAGAGATTCCCGATGGGATCTTCGTTTTGAAATAGGAGGGGTGTCTCCCGTTTAGCCGGTCGGGGACGCGCGGGGGAGCATCCGCTCTGAAATGTGCGCGTCACTTTCACCTACGGGCAGCCGGTTCTACAGTGTTTCTAGGCAACCTCTTTTACGCGCGGTCGCTCGTTGCGATGGCATGACTTTCAGTCCTTTCAGGTTCTTGTTGCCGAACATCTGAAAGGCCGCGCCATGTGCGAATTCATCCTGGCCGCCACCGCCCGCAGCTACCTCTTCCTGCGCCGGTTCATGCCGACCGCTCTTGTGATCGACGCGATCAACACGCGGCGCGGGCTGAAGTGGGGCGTGCCGGCGATGCTGCTCGCCTTTCCGTATGCGGTTGGTGCCATCTACTGCCGAGCACAGGTCGAAGCCGGCGGCCCCGGATGGCTTAACCTGATCGTGCTGTTGTGTCTCTGGAATACCCTGAAGCTTCTTCTGATCGGGCCGATCAGCCTGCTGAAGTTGATAGCGGTACGCGTTCGTGAAGCTCTGGCGCGGCGTCACCTGACGCGGGCGCTGACCGCTGACAGCATTGATCGCTTTGATAAACCGCTGCTCGCGTCGAGGCGTGGCTGACAACACGTCTGGACCGGGATGCAACCTATTGGCACGGTGTGGGGCCGCCACTCGCTTCGATCGGGTTCGACGTGCTCGCTTGTCGAGCCAACCTGCCCTTGAGAGACTTCTCCGCGACGGGGCGCTCCTAGGAAGGCTCCGGTTTCGGATTTCGGGCCAACTACTTCATCGACGCCGACGGCACTCACCTGAATCTGATTGAGAATCCAAGCCGACGTGAATGCTCTGCCTCACGGACAACGGGCACTCAGCTCCCGCCGGAATGTCGGTGCATGTGTGAGGAAGAGATGATTCGGCTGCCGGCCGCCACGCCGGGTAGGCGGCCTCAGAATCGGAGTATATGCGTCTTCACGAGCTTCCAGCCCGAACTGGGGCATAACGGCCGACCGCTCGCAGCGGTCAAGATGAGTCATGACTGATTCACAGCTTCCGTCGAACGGCCCCGATAATACGACGGACCCACTTCCATCCACCCCGGCGTCGGCTCAGTCAACGCAGAGCGCGACGAAACCGAAAAGGTCCTGGTATAAGAAGAAGCGTTTTCTGATCCCAATTGCGGCCTTTCTCATCATCGGCTGGCTCGGGTCATTGGGAGGTGACAACCCCGACCTGGTCGGATCAGCGAAGCCAACCGCGACCGCGACCGAAGCACCGTTGACGGCGGCGGAGATTGCTGAAGAAGAAGCTGCCGTCGCGGCACAAGCGGAAAAGGACGCTGCCGATGCCGCCGAGAAAGTCGCCCAGGAGGCTGCCGCCGCCGAAGCTGCTGCTGCAGAAGCTGCAGCTGTTGCAGAAGCTGCCGCTGCCGCTGCAGCCGAAGAAGCCGCCCGTGGCACCGTTTCGCAGCAGAATGCCCTCCGGTCCGGCGCAAGTTACCTCGACTACAGTGCGTTCTCTCGCTCGGGATTAGTCGGGCAGCTTGAATTCGAAGGCTTCTCCACGGAAGACGCGACCTGGGCTGTCGACCGCGTGATCGTGGATTGGAACGTACAGGCGGCGGCATCAGCTAAGAGCTACCTCGAATACACGTCCTTCTCCCGTTCCGGCCTCGTGGACCAGCTTGTCTTCGAAGGATTCACAGCAGAACAAGCTGAGTACGGCGTGAGCCAGACGGGACTGTAGCCAGAGCTGCCGTTTGTGTGTCCAGTATGTGGCGGACAATCGCAACGGGGTCCTAGAGGAATAACCGGACGTCCATTCAAATGCAGGCGAATCATCCGCGTGCCACACTATGGCAAGAACTAGCGGGGGAGGCATGGCCAAACAGATTTCTGACCAACCATCAGCAGGATGGTATGTGACACCAGACGACGACACTGTCCTCCGGTATTGGAACGGGCACACGTGGACGTCTGAGGAACGCTCCATTGACCAACGATCAAAACGAACTATTCGACAAGCCGACAAAGCAGCGGCGAAAACGTTGGCGGCGGAAGCGGCTGCCCGAGCACGTGAACTTGCAGCGGCCATAGCTGTGGAGGCACAGAAGTCGGCTGCGGCTGCGTCCATTCTTGCTGCCGAAGTTGCGGCAGAAACGCAAGCACAACCCGACCGAATGATGATCGTACCCGTCACCGTCACCGTCCCCGCTATGCCCGCACCGTCAGTCGCCGCTGAGCCCGCACAGCCAGATGTCGTTGTCACATCGAATGAAGTAGCCTTAGCCCCAGCAGGGCATGACAGAACGTCTGGCGAGTTGGATGCTGGTTGGCATCCGGACCCGATGGGTGCGCTGCAGCTGCGTTGGTGGGACGGCGCCAGGTGGACTAACGAAACGATGGCTCTGCCTGCCCCAGGTGTTCCCGTCACCGCTGCTGCGCCGATGACACACGGGAGAGCGATAGCGCGTGACAACGGTCCCAATGAGCCCGACCAGGTTGCCAGATAGTACGTTTCACAATTTGATCTGAGCCCTAAAGCTGTTGCGAAACGCGGCGGACACGGCTCGGGTACTAAACTTCATGGTCCAACTTGATGCGGCTGAGATTTTGGCATTTCACCTTCTGGGGTTCTCTCGTACTGGCCTTTCTGCTCGCGCTTATTGCTGCACCGCTCGCGTACTCCTTCTTCGTATTCCTACCGCTTCTTGGGTGGTTTTGGTTGCATGGGCAGATGGCATGCCGCGCATGCGGGAAAATCTTGGCGTTCACACGATTGAACGGCGGAATGGATGTGTGCACAAAATGCCATCATCCGACGGACAAAGCACTCCATGAGGGCGCCGCGTAACGGTTTCACGGCAGCTTTAGCTACCCACCCCGCCGCATCACTAACATAGGTCTACGACTGGACACTCAAATAACTAACCAAGAGTCGCGCGTCACAAACGTTGCACCGCCGACGACACAGGCGTACATCGGCAAGTTCCCGAGTCCTGCGGGAAACTGGGCGTTAGGTTTTGGCATCGCCGGATTCGTTCTGTCGCTCATTCCGCTAGGGGTATTAGTCACCATCCCCGCGATCGTTCTCGGGATACGCGCGCTCCGAAAGAAGGGTGTGCGCAAAACCTGGGCGATCGTCGCCCTTTCACTGAGCGCAGCCGGATGGTTTGTCTCAATCGCCTTGTTTATGTCGTTTTTTCCGGGCTAGGGAGCTAGTCCAGTCGGCCAGTTGGTTTATCAACGGTGCTCAGGCCCGTCTGAAACTAGATCCGTCCGTTCGTCCCGTCCGTGTGCAACCACGGCGCCATAGTTCTTCCCTTGGATGCACCTACTCCTGAAGCAGGCACCGCTCGCCATCACTGGCAGGCACATCGACGGGGCGGTGATCGTCTCGAGTCGCGGCTGACAGCAGGTCTCGACCGGCGCACCTCCTGGTAGCGGCATGAGTGGTTCACACACGTCCGCGCACAGGAGGCTTCATTATGACGATTCCGCAGGAGCAGTTCGACGATCTGCTCAGCCGCGCCGCCTTGGCTGCGCTGTTCTACTATCCGGAGGTCGCTGTCGACGGCGACGGCCCCAACCTGCAGAACGACATCGCTTACTGCCTGGAGCCCGTCGCCGGGATCGCGGATGATGACGCCGAGCGGCTCCGCGTCGCGGTCGGGCGTGTGATCACCAACCCGACGGCGCATCGCTCTGAACTGCTTGCGTTGGTCATCGAGCTGGCTCCGCTGCCTGCCGAGTAGTCGCGATCATGAACGACCCATCTGAGGAAGCCGCCGGCGCGCAAAAATCGCTGGCGGAGCATCCGTTTGCTGATGACGAGGCGGAGAGGCGGCGCCAGTATGTGGCGGCCAATCGCGACCGGATCCGCGAGCTGAATCGGCTCTGGCGGTCGGAACATCTCGACCGGGCCCGGGAGCTGAATCGGGATTCGATGCGTCGGGCCGCGGCTCGCCGGCATCGGGAGGCGGAGGTACGGGCGCGGGGGAGGGAGCGTGCGAAGCGCTGGCGGCTGGAGCACCCGGAGCGCCGGCGTGAGTATCAGCAGCGCTGGGTGGCGGAGAATCGCGAGAAGGTGCGCGAGTACTACAGCCGCTATTACGAGGCTCATCGCGACGAGGTCAAGGCGCGGGCTGCGGCCCGGCGGGATGCGGCCCCGGAGCGCACGAAGCAGATAACCCGGCAGTGGGCCGAGCGCAACACGGCGCGCCGGGCCGAGCTGCAGCGCAACCGGCGCAGCGATCCGGAGATCTACCAGTCCGAGCTGGAGGCCAACGCCGCAGCGAGACGCCTGAAGCGCAGCCTGAGTCGAGCCCGCCTCCCGCCAAAGCTTCTGCACGCGACTACTGCGGCCGAGCGCCGGGCCAACGAGCGCGAGGCCGACGCCTATTTCAGTGACTCGTCACGGCCCGAACATCTCCGGCAGTTCACGGTGTTCGCGGAGTCGCTCACCGAGCACATGCTCAAGAACGGTGCCGGCATGCGCGATTTCGCCGAAGCCTACGTGGAAACTAGAGCACGCATGGGGCTCCCGCCGGTTCCGGTGGAGACCATCGTCTACGCCCGCGCGGTCGAATTCGTCACAGAGCGGATGCGCCGGGTCGACCTCCTGACCGGCCGCGACGTCGCAGCGGCCGTTCGCGCCACGAAGGCCATGGTTCGGCGCGAAGAGCGGCAGCAGCAGTTCGAGCGACTCATAAGAACAGTCGTGACCCATGCGAACCGCAACAGTGCAAGGTTTCGCGTCGACGCGGAGATGGATAACCAGGCTAGGACTCATCGGGGAAAGCCTCGTGTGCCCGTCGAGTCACTGGTCGTGCAGCTCGCGATGCAGGAGGTTATTGGGCGCGTGCCCACGAACAGGCTGACAATCGAGGATGCTCGGAGTGTTGCCCGCGTCGCGCAGCAGCGCGTTGCGATGTCATTTCAAGCTCGTGCGGACGCGGTAGACGAACGGATTCACCGACCGTCCGTCGGGTAACTGGCCTTTGGCTTGCCACCCCTGGAGATGTGCATATTTCGCGATCTCTCTGGTCGCCTGCCCAGATCGGTCAAGCGCGGTCGCGACCGTTGTGCCGAAGCACGACCAGGAGTTCGGCTCGCGTTCGGTATCGTATGTCGAATGGTTGGGTCTGGGACCAAACATGGGGACTTGATGCGCGCACGTTTATTCAACGTTTATTGCGTCGAGACCAGCCGAGATGGGCCTAGGTAATGCGATAGAATTGCAATAGGTATCACAGGGAACTCCTGATCAGATCGAGATCGGACGAGTTCAGTCTAGGTTTTGCAATGAGAGTCGCTCGGCCAAAAAGGGTCTGCCGCAATCCGATTGTCGTAGGTTCGATTCCTACCGGGGGCACCACGCCTGCGTGACTGCAGTGAGTAATGCAGAAGGCCACGACTCGCTGTTTTGCTCAAGGCGAGCCCGGTCGGAGTCAAAGATGAACAGAATTCCGGCCGCGCTTGATGGTCTTACGTGCGCCAGGGTGGTTCGGGGCTGGTGGTGTTGGCGCGGTGGCTGTGGGCGGGGCGCCAGGTTTGGGTGGGGTCCCAGAGCAGGGGCCCGCGTACTTGGGGCCTGCCGGTGATCATGCGGATTTTCCATCCGCTGGTGTCGATGGTGTGGTGGTGGAACCAGCAGAGGAGGACGCCGTTGTCGATGTCGGTGCGGCCGTGTTGTTGCCAGGGGATGACGTGGTGGGTTTCGGTCCAGCGGGCGGGGATGGTGCAGCCGGGGATGATGCAGCCTCCGTCGCGGGCGGTGATGGCGGCGCGTTGTTTGGGGGTGAAGCAGCGGACTGTGTCGCCGAGGTAGAGCACGTCGCCGGTGTCGCCGACGATGACTTTCTGGGCGCCGCCGGAGCAGATGGTCTCTTTTACCCGGCGCAGGCTGATGGGCGCTTCGACGCCGTCGATCCAGCCGACGCCGCGGCCTGCGTTGAGGTCGGTGGCGTTGACGTGGATCATGACGGTGGGGGCGGCGCCGCCCATGGTGGGGGTTTTGGGGTCGCGCGCGGCGGCTTGGAAGACGTCGCGGAGGATGTCGGCGCGTTTCTCGCCCGCGGTGCGGCGGTCCCCGTCGAAGCGGGTGTCGCCGTTGAACGGGTCGGAACTGAACGGGTCGGCGCTGAACCGCTCGCTCTCCGTGTCGCTGTCATCGAGGCCGTCCAGCTCGGCGTTGCTGGCGCCGTCTGTACTGCCGTCAAGGGTCTCGGTGGGCACGAACATGGGGGTGCGTGAGCGGGCGGATAGGTAGGTGTCGAAGAGGGTGTCCATGATGCCGCGCAGTTCCGGGGTGACCTCGGCCCGCAGCGGGTAGAGCCCGTTGCGCAGCAGCCCGAACGTCAGCGTGCTCTTGGCCTCGGTCACGTCCCAACTGGGGGCGGTGCCGTCGGGGTCGAGGCGGGCCTGCCATTCCATCGCCTGCGCCCGGAGCACGTCGGGCGCGAAGCGGATGCCCGCCCCGGGGAGCCCGGCGGTTTCCGGGGTGATGGCTCCGGTGGCGGTGGCGACGAGGGCGCGCTCAACCCGGTCGAGGTCATCCGGTAGGACCTTTCCCTGTAACGCGGTGAGGGTGCTGGCGATGATCTCGGCCGATTCCACCCCGAGTTCCCCGCTGGTCAGGCCGTCGGCGATGACCGGGTACCGCGCCGGGACGGGCAGACCCAGCGGGGTACGTTCCACCGCGGCCTCACCGAGTTTCAGGCGACGTTTGGCTTCGCGGCCCGAGATGCCGGCGAGTTGGGTGATGAACTCGACCCGGTTGCGGCATCCGTTTCGGTACGCCAGCGACCCGTTGCCCAGGTCGGTTTCGGCGCGCACACCGATGTCGGTGGTGGCGCGTAGCCTGGTCCCATCGACCTTGCGGCCGAGCCCCTCCAACGCCGCGAGAACCGCAACAGCTTCAGCATCGTCGAGGTGACCGAACCGCACATCGTCAAACGCTGCCGCCAGAATGGCACCGGCCTGAGCCACCGCTTCAACGCGAGAACCCTGCGGCATCGAGCCGGCTGTGGCGGGCGGAGCGGTGAGGGTCATGGCGTCGGTGCCTCCTTCACCCACAATTATAGACCAAATCGCCCCTAAAGGCGAGAGAATCTCAATAATATATAGATGAGACTTCAAAAGTTTCTTCTCATCCGCGAGAGCGAGTGAACGGATACTTCAGCAGTCCTGAAACAACCGTTCACCCGCTTTCGAGAACAGTCCGGGCGGCGCAGACGGTTCTGCCACGCGGTCTCCGCATGGCCTCCATCGAGGCGCTCAGAGATACCCGCCCCGTCAAAGAGTTCGGGGTTGGAGGCTCGCAGAGCATCTGCGCTATGGACGGGCTCGGCCGCGAGCACCAGCGCGACAATCTGGACATCCGTCGCAACGAACGTGCTCGTGGAGCTGAATCTGAAGATGAGATTCGGCTCGCCTCCGTCTGGCTCTTCGGCGTACACCCGATCCAGACGTACGACGGTGCTCGACGCGCGGGCGCCTCCGTCGCGCGCAAGCGGGGCTGGCAGAATGTCGGTGACGACGAAGGCTGCCGTGCCGAGCACGGCACCGTCGTTATCGATCGCCTTCTGAAACTTGGGTTGTCAATCGGTGGTGATGTAATCGGAATTCGCCGCAAACCACTCGGCCGGGGCAATGCTGTAGTTGTCGAGCCGACTGCTGTCCAGAACCTCTTCGGTGAGAATGCGCAGGGCGGCCGGCAAGGCTTCCCTGGCGTCGTCCTCGGTGAAGCCGAATTCGGCCAGGGTCTCGAAGTCGGTCTTGGTGGAGTCGTAGACGGCTGCCTCAGCGGTGGGGCTGATCGTGGTGTGGCAGTAGGTGCCGAACTCGTCGGTCACGTCTTCCAGGCCGACCACGTCGCCGTAGTCCAGGGCGAGTTCGGAACTGCAGCCTGCGCGTGCGGCGGCAGTCGGCTGCGCGGTCTGCTCAGCAGGTGTGGCATCCGTTTCGTCGTTCGTGACGGCGGCGCACCCCCCGAGTCCGGCCAAGAGAATACCGGACACAGCGATTGCCAGTGCAGACCGGCTGATTCCGCGAACCGTTCTGCCCGATCGTGCTTCGCTGAACTCCTCGTGCATGCTGTACTTATTATTGCGTCCCCCCGAGCGGTCTTTGTCCTACCGTACGAGAAGATTTCGCCACGATTCGCCGGTACCCCGGTGCTGATCTCGAGGCAGGCCGCAGCGCAAATTCTCGAGGATTGCTAGATTCAAGTATGCGAGAACTTCAGGCGCGAATCATCGCGGAACTCAACGTCTCACCCACCATCGACCCGGCCGCCGAAGTACGCCGCCGGGTGAAATTCCTCAAGGAATATCTCAAGCACACGGGTGCCCAGGGGCTCGTGCTCGGCATCAGCGGCGGCCAAGACTCTACCTTGGCCGGTCGGCTGTCTGCACTGGCCGTCGACGAACTCACCGCAGAGGGGCATCCGGCCACTTTTGTCGCCGTGCGCCTGCCCTACGCGGTGCAGCGTGACGAAGCGGATGCCCAACTCGCGTTGGAATTCATCCGCCCGCCCTCGCAGGCCACCTTCAATATTGAGCTCGCCGTTGACGGGTTCGAGAGCGAATTTTTGGCGAGCCTCGACGTGGCCATGACCGACTTCACCAAGGGCAACGTCAAGGCCCGCTCCCGCATGATCGCCCAGTATGCGGTGGCCGGCCAGCTCAGCCTGCTCGTGGTCGGAACCGACCATGCGGCAGAGGCCGTCACCGGCTTCTTCACCAAGTACGGCGATGGCGGCACCGACATTCTGCCGCTCACCGGACTCACCAAGCGCCAGGGCCGCGCCCTGCTGATGGAGCTGGGTGCGCCCGAACAGCTCTATCTGAAGGACCCCACCGCTGACCTGCTCGACCACACTCCCGGCCAGACCGACGAGGCCAATCTCGGTCTGCAGTACGAGCACATCGACGATTTCCTGGAGGGTCAGCCCGTCGACGACGAGGTGGCCGAAGCCATCGAGGCGCGCTACCTCAGCACCGAGCACAAGCGGCGGGTGCCGGCCTCACTGTTTGATGAGTGGTGGCAATAGGCCGAACTTAAGAAACGAGCCGGTCAGCGCTGGGAAGCGCCGACCGGCACGTTTTTTGTGTCGCGACTACAGGGTCGGGGCCGCCGAGGTACGCGTGAGCGGGTCGGTGCCGCGAACCTCGAGCTTGTTGACGTCGTCGAGCAGACGCTGGGTTTCCGCCCCGGCGTCCGACGCGGATGCCGGCGTGCGATTGACAGCTGCCGGGGTGAGCGGCGCGACCCGCACGGGCGCCGGTGCCGAATCGGCGGCGTTGTACTGGTCGTGGTGCTGCTGCGCCACCCACGCTTCCTGTTCGGCGAGCAGGCTCTTCTCGGTGGAGGAATTCTGCGACTTCCAGCGATCGAGATCCCCCTGGAAGATCTTGCGGGCGCGAGCCGGCCTGTTCTGCCACTCGACCAGGCGGTCACGGAACTCGACCAGGGCCGGTTCCAACTGGTAGCCGAAGGTAGCTGAGGTGCGCTTGAGCTCGTAGAGCTCGTGAGCAGCCCAGTTGGCGGCAATTCCCGATCCGCGAATCGGCAGCAACCGCACCTGAATGTCGGCTTGGCCGACCGCCCGGTCGCTCATGACCTGCTCCTGCGGTGTCAGCGAATTCCAGACGGATGCCTCGGTCGCGGCATCGACGAGGGTCGCGATCGCGGCTACTTTGATCTCGCGATCTCGCTGGGTGATGAGCCGTTTGACGGCCCCGCGCGAGATCAACGCGGCCAGCACGCTGGCAATGACGATTGCGCCGATGAACACGACCGCGGTAAAAACCATCGGTTGGGTGCTCACGTCGGTAAACCAGGCTACGAAGTTATTCCACCATTCCATGTGCTGGATTTTATCCGCGCCGACCCCTGTTTTCGGGGATCAGACGCGGCGTGCCCCCAACCCACTCTCTGGAACACGTAGCCTCAGCACCGGAAGCAGTCCACAGCATCGTCGATGCGACAGAACACACCGAGTTCGCGCGTGCGGGTCGCGAAGACGACGCGCCTGGCGCTGTACCGGTCGCCGTCAGCGCCGCTGGCATCAGCACCGCCTTTATCGGCACTGGCCTCGCGTTCGATATAGCCGACGACAGCGCCGACCGGGTCGACGATGCGCCACAGCCCGTCGCGCACGAGGACGAACCGGAGGCCACGTACTGCTGGAAATGCTGAGTGAGTAACGGGTGCGATGAGAGTGGTCATGAGTGCTCCTTACGTACTGGTTCAGCGGTAACCCGGCCGGCCGCGGGTGTTTCTCTTACCGTATGGGCGACCACCGACATGCGCTTTCGGCGAACAGACGGCCAGAGTGCCGGATCAACCTGTGGCTGCGGCGGGGGACGAGATAGGGTGGACAGGTGCAAACTTTTGTGGTCGCAGGTGGATGTTTCTGGTGTCTCGATGCTGTTTATCGGGTGCTACGTGGAGTGAGCGACGTGGTGTCGGGGTATACCGGCGGCTCGACCGCCAACCCCAGCTACGAAGCGGTCTGCACCGGGCGCACCGGGCATGCCGAAGCCGTTGCCGTGACCTTCGACCCCGACGTCATTCCGGCCAGCGTCATTCTTGACGTGTTCTTCACGTTGCATGACCCCACCCAGCTCAACCGTCAGGGCAACGATGTCGGAACCCAGTACCGGTCGGCCATGTTCTACACCGACGACGCGCAGAAGCAACTGTTTGAAACGGCCCGCGACCGGGCGACCGAATGGTGGGGCTCCGGCATCACGACCACGATCGAGCCGCTCGGCGACTACCACGAGGCCGAGGACTACCACCAGGACTTCTTCAACAAGAACCCCGGGCAGGGCTACTGCATGGCCGTCGCCGTGCCGAAGGTCAACAAGATCCGCAAGTCGTACTCCCAATACCTGGTCAGCTAGCCTCTCCTCCCCAATCGGTGAATAGCTGAATTCTCCACGGATTTCCGCGGTTTCAGTCGGGTCGTCGTTCCGGGCGGCACACTCACTGTGTGCGACCCGGGTTCAACGAAGACTGGCACGAGTTGTTGTTCCCGGGTCGTGTGCGCCGGCGGTTCGCTTGGCGCCGCGAGTGTGCGTGTTCACGCGATCACCGTGCCGGAAGAAACCATGAGCGACAGCATCACAATATCCGGCGTTATTGGCACCGTTCCCCACCTGACCTTCGGCAAGAACGGGACCCCGATCACCTCCTTTCGGCTGGCCTCCCGCCAGAGCCACCGTGACAAGGCCAAAGACGAATGGATCGTCGACGAAAGCTGCTGGTATTCCGTCACGACCTTTCGACAGCTGGCCACGAATGCGGGAAAATCGCTCAGCAAGGGCGAGCACGTCGTCGTCACCGGACGGCTGGTCATTCGCCAATGGAACAACGCCGAAAAATCTGGGACGTCCGTTGAGATCATTGCTGATTCTGTCGGCCACGACCTCGCCTGGTACACCACGACGCCGGTGCGCAGCGGGGTACCGGCCCGTGACGCCGCGGACCAGACCGAGCCGGAACCGGTCGAATCCTTCGCATCGGCCGAATCGGCCACGGCATATGAGACCGATCCTGGCCCCATCGACCGGTCCGGAGACGGGTTTGTCCCCGTCGACACCGATGCCGATCAGGACGCGTATGCCCGTTTAGACTCGTAGCATCGTCCACGCGCGTGGACCGGGGGAGGCAGTTCGTGAGCGTGGCACAATCAGCACGGCAGAATATGACCGTGAGCACAGCACGGTGGTCTGCACGCCGCCCGCGGTACACACTGGCAGTGGTTGGGGCCGTGCTGCTGGTCGGAGTCAGCCTGACCGCGTGCACCGGTGCCCCGGCCGAACCCCCGACCAGCGGCACGGCGCCGGCCAGCTCCTCAGCGCCGGAGCCGTCGGCAACTCCGGTGCCCGACCCGGTCCTGCTGCCCGACGGCACCGCGTCCGAGAACCTCGTCTACTTCAACTTTCTCGCTGCCGCTGTCACCAAGGTCAACCCCAGCGCTGACGGGCGCGCCTACATCGACGCGCTCGTGGCCGGTGGGTTCGACCGAGCGGCCATGGAAGTGTCCTTCGATCGAACCCAGGCCGACCTGGCCGCCGACTCGATCCAGTTCTCGGTGCGATTCAATGGCGAATGCCTGATTGGGCAGATCGGGCCGGCCAGTGACGGTTTCCACAGCGTGGTCGCACCGATTCTGTCTACTGGTTTGTGTCTCGTCGGGTCCACCCGGCAAATAGACTGGTAAATATTATGGCCGAATTTATTTACTCAATGGTCCGCGCTCGCAAGGCGATCGGCGAAAAGCTGATTCTTGACGACGTCACCATGTCCTTTTTTCCCGGTGCCAAGATCGGTGTGGTCGGCCCGAACGGTGCCGGAAAGTCCACGATCCTCAAGATCATGGCGGGCCTGGACACCCCCAGCAACGGTGAGGCGAGACTCTCGCCGGGCTACACCGTCGGCATCCTCATGCAGGAACCGCAGCTCGACGAGAGCAAGACCGTGCTGGAGAACGTTCAGGAAGGCGTCGGCCCGATCAAGGCCAAGGTCGATCGCTTCAATGAGATCAGCCTCGCCCTCGGCGAACCCGACGCCGACTTCGATACCCTCCTCGCCGAAATGGGCGTGCTGCAGGAAGCTATCGATGCAGCCGATGCCTGGGACCTCGACTCCCAGCTCGAACAGGCCATGGATGCCCTGCGCACCCCGCCGGGCGACTCCGAGGTCTCCAACCTCTCCGGTGGTGAGAAGCGCCGGGTGGCGCTGACCAAGCTGCTGCTGCAGAAGCCCGACCTGCTCCTTCTCGACGAGCCCACTAACCACCTCGACGCCGAGAGCGTGCTTTGGCTCGAGCAGCACCTCGCCAAGTACCCGGGCGCCGTGCTCGCCGTCACTCACGACCGGTACTTCCTCGACCACGTTGCTGAGTGGATCGCCGAGATCGACCGCGGACACCTGTACCCGTACGAGGGCAACTACTCGACCTACCTCGAGAAGAAGCAGGAGCGTCTGCTCGTGCAGGGCAAGAAAGACGCGAAGCTGTCACGTCGTCTCGCCGACGAGCTTGAGTGGGTGCGTTCCAACGCCAAGGGCCGTCAGGTGAAGTCGAAGGCCCGCCTGGCCCGCTACGAAGAGATGGTCACCGCCGCCGAAAGCACCCGCAAGCTCGACTTCGAAGAAATCGTGATTCCGGTCGGCCCGCGCCTCGGCGCGCAGGTCATCGATGCGAGCAAGTTGGAGAAGGGCTTCGACGGGCGCATGCTCATCGAGAATCTCAGCTTCACGCTGCCGCGCAACGGTATCGTCGGCATCATCGGCCCGAACGGCGTAGGAAAGACCACCCTGTTCAAGACCATCGTCGGCAAGGAACCGCTCGACGGCGGCGAACTGCGAATCGGTGAGACGGTGGATATCTCCTACGTCGACCAGGACCGCGGCGGCATCGACCCGAACAAAACCCTGTGGGAGGTCGTCTCTGACGGCCAGGACTACATCCAGGTCGGCAAGACCGAGATACCCTCGCGCGCCTACGTATCGACCTTCGGTTTCAAGGGCCCCGACCAGCAGAAGAAGGCCGGTGTGCTCTCCGGTGGTGAGCGCAACCGCCTGAACCTGGCGCTCACCCTCAAGCAGGGCGGCAACCTGCTGCTCCTCGACGAGCCCACTAACGACCTCGACGTCGAAACGCTCGGTTCGCTCGAGAACGCGCTGCTCGAATTTCCCGGTTGCGCCGTGGTGATCACTCACGACCGGTGGTTCCTCGACCGGGTGGCCACGCACATCCTCTCGTACGAAGGCACCGACGACAACCCGGCCAACTGGTACTGGTTCGAGGGCAACTTCGAGTCGTATGAACAGAACAAGATCGAGCGGCTCGGACCGGATGCGGCCAAGCCGCATCGTTCCGCCTACCGCAAGCTCACCCGCGACTAACAAAAAAATAGGGAGACCGTGTGAAGCTGCACGTACCGATTCGCCTGCGGTGGTCCGACCTCGACGCGTACGGTCACGTCAACAATTCTGAGATGCTGCGCCTGCTCGAGGAGGCGCGCATCCTGGCTTTCTGGGTGACCGAAGACGACGGTGCGATCGGCGCGAGCACGGCCGTGCTCGATGGACGCCCGGGTGCGGCAACGCTCACGCTGATCGCACGGCAGGAGATCGAGTATCTGGCGCCCGTGCCGTACCTGCGTCAGCCGCTGGACGTGCGACTCTGGCTGGGCAAACTCGGCGGCGCCAGCCTCGACGTCTGCTACGAGGTGTGCAGCCCCGACGGCGTGACAACCGAGATTCTGTACGCGCGGGCGAACACCACGATTGTGCTCGTTGATGCGGCGAGCGAACGCCCCCGCCGCATCAACGACACCGAACGCGCCGCGTGGACTCCGTACCTCGACGCGCCGATCGAGTTCGCCCGACGCTGACAATTCCCCGACTGAGCGGCCCGAGTTGCCGCGAAACCGGGTAGTACTGAACCGAACACGCGTCCGTCGCGTGTTAAGCCGGGGAGGTAGTCATGGCTGATGAGCGTGCCGAACTTCTGCAAGCCCTGCACGACGAACACGCGCCGCTCCTGTGGCGCTATGTTGTGCGGTTGACGCACGATCCGGCCTTTGCCGACGACGTCGTGCAGGAGACGCTCCTGCGTGCCTGGCGACGCCCCCGCCTGCTCGACCAGACCGAGGTGTCAGCTCGGGCCTGGCTGTTCACGGTGGCCCGCAACCTGGTGATCGACGATCGCCGCTCGGCCAGGGCCCGCCACGAGATCCCCACCGATCAGCTGCCCGAGGTACCCACCGACGACCAGACCGATGCCCTGCTCGACGCTTGGCTGGTCGCGGATGCCCTGCACGATCTCTCACCCGACCACCGGGCGGTCATTGTCTGCGCGTACTATCGAGGCCAGTCCGTGGCTGAGACCGCGCGGGACCTGGTCATTCCCGAAGGCACCGTGAAGTCCAGGCTGCACTACGGCCTGCGAGCCCTGCGGCTCGCACTGCAAGAGCGGGGAGTGACGGAGCGATGAACACTCCAGCAGATCTGTACGCCGACTGGGACGGCGCCTACGTGCTCGGCGCCCTGTCACCGGCCGACCGCCGGGACTACGAACGTCACCTCAACGACTGTGTCGCCTGCAGCCAGGCGGTCGCTCATCTCGTGGGTCTTCCGGGGCTGCTGGCCCAGGTGCCGCTCGTTCAGGCCCTGCAACTGGACCAGCCCGTTGATTCCCGAGCGGATGCTGCCCCCTCCGCCACCCTGCTGCCTCGCCTGGTTCAGGCGGCCAGGGCGCACACCCGGCGCGCCCGCCTGCTCGCCGCTGGCGCGGTCGTGGCGGCCGCCGCGATCGCGGCATCCGCTGCCCTCGTCCTGCCGGGCTGGCTCGATCAGCCCGGCCAGAGCATCACCGAACCCGCCGTCGCCATGACCTCCGTGGTTCCCAGCCCGCTCACGGCCTCGTTTCGCCTGACCGGCGAGGAGTGGGGCACGCGCATCGACGCGAACTGCAGCTACGCGCGCGGCGGCGACGATTTCGGCGCTCAGCCCTACGCCCTGTTCGTGACCGACCGGGACGGCCAGGAGACCATCGTGGCCAGCTGGATCTCCGGACCCGGCAGCACCATCAGCGCGGCCGGTACCACGAGCGTGTCCGAAAACGACATCGCCAGCGTGGATATTCGGTGGATGCCCGACGAGAAGGTGCTGCTCGAATCCAAACCCAGCTGGTAGCGCTGCTACTCGAGAACGATGGGCACGCGCAGCATGCCCTCCTGCGCTACGGTAGCCAGGAGCACGCCGTCGCGGCTGAAGATGCTGCCCGTGGCCAGGCCGCGGCCACCCTGCGCGCTCGGTGAATCCTGCACGTAGAGCAGCCACTCGTCGACCCGACCGAACCGGTGCCACCACATGGCGTGATCCAGGCTGGCAACTTTGAGACCGGGAGTCGCCCAGGCCACTCCGTGCCGGCGCATGATCGGTTCCATGATCGAGTAATCGCTCGCGTAGGCCAGGGCTGCGCGGTGCAGGTCGGGGTCGTCGGGCAGCGGCAGGAACGTCTTCATCCACACGGCCTGGCGCGAGGTGTGCTCACCGTTGACCTTGAGAAAGATTGGCGAGGGAACGTGCCGCATGTCGAAGGGCCGCTCGTTGGCCCAATAACGCGCTACCGAGTGGTCGATGTGGGCTAGCGCTTCGGATGCCGTCGTCAGGCTTTCCGGATCGGGGATATCTTTCGGCATCTCCAGGTGATGCTCCAAGCCCTCATCGGCGTCCTGGAAGGAGGCGATCATCGACAGGATCGGCACGCCGTCTTGATAGCACTGCGTGCGGCGGGTGGAGAAGGAGCGGCCGTCGTGAATGCGTTCGACCGAAAAAGTAATCGGCTCGTTGACATCACCGGGGCGCAGAAAGTAGCCGTGCATCGAGTGCACGTGGCGTTCGTCGGGCACGGTGCGCATCGCAGCGACGAGGGACTGGGCCAGCACCTGCCCGCCGAACACGCGGCCGAGCGGCATCCACTGGGACGGCCCGGTGAAGATGTCCTCGCTGGTGCGTGCACCGGTGTCGGTGAGATCGAGGACGGCCAGAAGGCTTTCCGTGGGCTTGTGCATGCTGTCTCCTCGGGCAAGTTCGCGTTCGCGGCATGCGGTCGTGGCGCATCTTGGTAGTTTAGAAGATGATGAGCCAGTCATTCACTCTTACCGATTCCCAGTCCCTCAGCGATCTGATCGTGTTTCTCTCACGCTCCGGCCGCGTTCTCGACGGTTCCGTGCGCCTCATGGCGTCCGACGGCGTTCTGGCGGTGTACACCGCCATTTTCTATCCGCGCGGTCTGCTCGACGCGAGCCCGACCGTGCTCGGCCTGCGCACCTTCGCCCTGACCGAGCCGGTCGACCTCGACAAGGTCGTGCCGGTGCGGTCGCTGCTGGAACGCCTCAAACGCCTGGAGTCCACCGCGCGCGACCTGAGCCTCCCGGTTATCGTGTCCGTCCCGCTCGAGGTGAACACCGTGACCTGGGCCGGCATCTCCCCGCCGAAGGGCGGCTGGGAACCACACGGCCAGACTCCGGCGTCGCACCTCGAAGCCGCCGCTCGGGAGGGCATCGACGAGGTTGCCGCCGCCGTGCCGGAAGGCACCGGCGAGCTGATCGTGGAACGCGTGCGCTCCGAAGTGTGGGGCCGTCAGGTTGACGGGCTCGAATTCGTACCGACCGGGGCCGGTTTCGCGGCGTTCAGCCTGGGCTTTCTCTCCGATGACGAACCCGTGCAGCTGTTCGAGTCGGGCCTGTGGACCCGCCTCAGCACGAGTCGCGGCCATGTTCTGGTGCGGCGCAAGCCGTGGACGCTCACGGCCTGACCGGCTCCACAACGGCAGCGTCGGTGGCGAGCAGGGCCGCCCAGACATCCGCTCGAGCCGGAAACGACCCCAGGTCGCGGGCGAGCAGCTGCTCAGCCTGTTGAACGCGGGTGCGCACCGTGTGGCGGTGTACCCCGAGCTGCGCGGCGGCCTCACCGAAGTGTCCGTTGCACACGAGCCACGCCCGCACGGTAGCCAGCAGCTCGCTGCCGTGTGCCCGATCGTGCGCCATCACCGGCGCGAGGGTGGCGAGGCCGACCTCGCGGGCATCCGTTCTGGCCAGCAGGGCCAGCACGCCCTGCCGGGCGACGATACTGAAATCGGTCACGCCCGGTGCGCTCTCCCGTGCCCGGGCCAGCGCCTGATGGGCCTGATCGAGGGCGCGAGGTAGCTGGCGGTAGCCCGTCGGCTCCGACAGGCCTGCGTGCAGTTCGAACAGTGCGCACAGATTTAAGAGGATGCCGTTGGCCGCGCGGTCGAGACACAGCACCACGGTGTCGTCTTGGCGGGCGAAGAAGAGCTGCCCGGGGGAATCGTCGACGCGTAGTTCCAGGTACTCGGTGATCGCATCCCGGCGAACGGCCGGCACATCCACGACGGCGACGAGCACCGGTGGGTCAGGGAGCGCGCCCCACATTTGTCTGGAGATCTGGTCGACCAGGGTCTGGTCCCCGGCGAGCAGGGTGTTCAGCAGGCCGGAGCGCAGCAGCCCCTGGGCACGATCCAGGGCATTGTTCTGCTCGAGGGCGAGACCGGCCAGGGCAATCACGCTCGTCACCACCTCAGTGCTGGCCTGGTCCAGGGCGAGTGCGCCGCCGAGGGCGAGTACACCGCGCAGGTGGTCGTGGCCGCCGAGGGTCTGCAGGGTAAGGGTTTCACCGCCAGCGTCAACAGTGCTGCTGGACCGCTGACCGCGGGCGAGCAGTCGCCGGGCTTCCTGCTGCACAGTGGCGAGGGCTGTGGGGGCCGCGGCGAACGTGGCGCGGGGAAACACCCGATCCAGGGTTCCGCTCGCATCGAACAGGGCCACCCAATGGCCGAGCTGGGCGGACAGCTCAGCGAGCGTCGCACTCAGGCCGTCCGGACGCAGGGCGGCGAGCGCGATCGCGCGCTGGGCCTTGAGCGCCCAGGTGGCGCGGGCATACCGGTCCTCGGCCACGAGGTCGCCGGCCGCCCGGGCGACGGCGATGAACGGGGTGCGATAGGGAACCTCGAACAACGGCAGCCCGAGCGTTCGGCACGCGGCGATGAGTCCGTCGGGCGTGCCGTCCCGAACGACGTCGGTGCCGAAGCCGAGCGCCGTGATACCCCGCTCGTGCAGGCGCTGCACGTAGGGGCGGTAGTCGGCATCCGCTGCCGGATCACTGCCGAACTGGGTGCCGGTCGTGAGCAGCACGTGGTCGGCGGAGAGGAACGGGGTCGGGTCGATCAGATCGGAGCTGTGTACCCATTCAACCGTGCGGTCGAGCCGTGCCGCCCGCGTGATCGGGTCGGCCGCGCTCGCATCAGCGTGCTCGAGCAGGGTGAGTCCCAGGTTCGGATCAGCGAGGAGCAGGCGCAGGGTGGGGAGCATGGGCTGACTATACAGCGTGGCGGGAAATTGCGCCGGAACTATACAGCCAAGAGATAGTGCTGTCGCCGGGTTGTGCCTAGCATTGCCGCATTGGCACCGTGGCCGCGGTACCGCCCGTCGCATCGATCGGAAACACTCATGACACTCGTAGACACTCCTCGCCTCACCAGCACGCCGCTCGGTGGCCCCACGCTGGCCCAGGAACGCAGACTGGTCACGAGCATCCCCGGGCCGAAATCGCGCCGCTTGAGCGAACGCAAGGCCCAGGCGGTCTCTGCCGGAGTGGGTATCTCGCTCCCCGTGTATGTTGTGGCCGCTGGCGGAGGCGTTCTGGTCGACGTGGATGGCAACTCTCTGATCGACCTCGGGTCGGGCATCGCCGTCACCGGTGTCGGCAACAGCGCCCCGCGGGTGGTCGAGGCCGTCGCCGCCCAGCTGGCCCAGTTCACCCACACCTGTTTCACCGTTGCTCCCTATGACTCCTACATCGAGGTGGCCGAGGCCCTGAACCGTCTCACCCCCGGTGACCACGTCAAGCGCAGCGTGCTGTTCAACTCCGGCGCCGAAGCGGTGGAGAACGCCGTGAAGATTGCGCGGCACTTCACCGGCAAACAGGCCATCGTGGCCTTCGACCACGCCTACCACGGCCGCACCAACCTCACCATGGGCCTGACCGCCAAGAACCAGCCCTACAAGAACGGCTTCGGTCCCTTCGCACCCGAGGTGTACCGGGCACCCATGTCGTACCCGCTGCGTGACGGCGGTCTCGGTGGCGTCGTGGCGGCGAACCGTGCCATATCGCAGATCGAGAAGCAGGTCGGCGCGAGCAACCTCGCCGCGATCATCATCGAACCCATTCAGGGCGAGGGCGGCTTCATCGTTCCCGCACCCGGCTTTTTGGCGACGCTGCTGGCCTGGTGCCGCGCCAACGAGGTCGTCTTCATCGCCGACGAGATCCAGACCGGCTTCGCCCGCACCGGCGCTATGTTCGCCTGCGAGTACGAGGGCATTGTGCCCGACATGATCTGCACCGCCAAGGGCATCGCCGGCGGCCTGCCGCTGTCGGCCGTCACCGGGCGCGCCGACATCATGGATTCACCCCAGGCCGGCGGCCTCGGCGGAACCTATGGGGGTAACCCGCTCGCCTGTGCTGCCGCGCTCGCCACCATCGACACCTACGAGGCCGAGCACCTGGTCGAACGCGCCGCCGCCATCGGCGCGATCATGGGCGACCGCCTCGGCGCGCTCGCCGCAGCCGATCCGCGCATCGCCGAGGTGCGCGGACGCGGCGCCATGATGGCCATCGAGCTGGTCGATCCCGCCACCGGGGAGCCGGATGCAGCCCTGACCGGCCGCGTCATCGCCGCCTCCCACGAGCAGGGCGTCATCCTGCTCGGCTGCGGAACGTACGGCAACGTCATCCGCTTTCTGCCGCCGCTCAGCATTCCCGACTCCCTGCTACTCGAGGGCCTGCAGGTTTTGGCCGAGGCCCTCGCTGCCGATTCGGCCGCAGTATGAGCACCGTGATCGAAGGCGCCGTGCGCTCCAGCGGTCAGGTCGCACTCCTGGCCCGCGTACCCGACCAGCTCTACATCAACGGTCAGTGGGTGAACGGCACCGGGGAGCCGATCGTGGTGACCGACCCCGCCACCGGTCTGGTGCTGAAAACCATCCAGAACGCATCCGTCGCTGATGGCGCCCGCGCCCTCGACGCGGCCGTCGCGGCCGCGGACTCCTGGGCAGCAACTCCGGCCCGAGTACGCGCCGAGATTCTGCGCCGCGCCTTCGATCTACTCCAGGAGCGTCGGGGCGATTTCGCCACGCTCATGACACTCGAGATGGGCAAACCCATCGCCGAAGCCAACGGCGAAGTGACCTACGGCGGCGAGTTTCTGCGCTGGTTCAGCGAAGAGGCCGTGCGCATCAACGGTCGGTACAGTGCCAACCCGGAGGGCACCGGAACGATGGTCGTCACTCACCGGCCGGTGGGCCCGTGCTACCTGATCACACCGTGGAACTTTCCGCTCGCCATGGCCACCCGCAAGACTGCCCCGGCGCTCGCCGCTGGCTGCACCGTTGTGGTCAAGCCGGCCGAACTGACCCCCCTGACCACCCTGCTGTTCGTGCAGCTGCTGACGGATGCCGGCGTGCCGGCCGGTGTCGTGAACGTCATAACGACCACCGAGTCGCAGGCCGTCTCGGCCCCGATCATCGCCGACCCCCGGCTGCGCAAGCTGAGCTTCACCGGGTCGACCGCGGTGGGTCGAGCCTTGATCGCTCAGGCGGCCCAGAACGTGCTGCGTACCTCGATGGAACTCGGCGGCAACGCCCCCTTTATCGTATTCGCCGACGCAGACCTCGAGAAGGCCGTCAGCGGCGCGATGCTCGCGAAGTTTCGCAACACCGGCCAGGCCTGCACGGCGGCCAACCGGTTCATCGTGCACGCGTCGATCGCCGAAGAATTCGGCCGCCGACTCACCGAGCGGGTGAACGCCCTCGTGCAGGGCCCCGGGATCGACCCCGCGGTGAACTTTGGACCGCTCGTGACGGAGACGGCCGTCGAAAACGTTGACGCCCTCGTGCAGGATGCCCTCGCGCGCGGCGCCACGCTGCTCACCGGAGGCACCCGCCCCGACGGAACCGGCTCGTTCTATGCCCCCACAGTGTTGACCGGTGTTCCCGCTGACAGCCGCATGGTGCGGGAAGAGATCTTCGGCCCAGTGGCCGGCATTACAACCTTCGAAACAGACGAAGAGGCCATTAAACTGGCGAATGACACCGAATATGGTCTGATAGGATACGTTTTCACCACCGATATCGCACGTTCACACCGTATGATCGACAGTATCGACACCGGAATGATGGGCCTGAATACCGGCCTGGTTTCCAACGCCGCGGCACCGTTCGGCGGCGTCAAGCAGTCCGGGCTCGGTCGTGAGGGTGGCCTGGAAGGCATCAACGAATACCTCTCGACCAAGTACACCCTCATTCCCGCGTCTTAACCCCACTCAACACAGGAGCAACCATGACCACGATTGATCGTGACGTCGTTATTATCGGCGCCGGGGCATCCGGTCTCACCGCCGCCACCGCACTGCAGAAAGCCGGCCTCAGCGTGGCCGTGCTGGAAGCCCGCGACCGCGTCGGCGGGCGCCTGTGGACCGACCAGATCGAGGGCGCCATGCTCGAGATCGGCGGCCAGTGGGTCTCGCCCGACCAGCATGCCCTCAAAGAGACCCTGGCCGAGCTGGGTCTCGCGACCTACCCGCGTTACCGGGCCGGCCGCAACGTCTACATCAATGCTGCCGGCGTGGTGAGCCGGTTCGACGGCGATATCTTTCCGGTCCCGGCCGGCACCGAAGCCCAGATCGTCGGTTTGATTGAGAAGCTCGACGCCCTCGTGGCCGAGATCAACCCGGACAGCCCGTGGGAGCATCCGCTCGCCAAAGAACTCGACGAGGTGTCTTTCAGTCGCTGGCTCGAGACCCAGACCGACGACCAGGAAGCCCGCGACAACATCGGCATGTTCATTGCCGGAGCCATGCTCACCAAGCCCGCGCACGCCTTCTCGGCATTGCAGGCCCTGCTCATGGCGGCCAGCGCTGGTTCCTTCAGCAACCTCGTCGACGCCGATTTCATTCTCGACGAGCGCGTCGTCGGCGGACTGCAGCAGGTGCCGCTACTTCTCGCCGAGAAACTCGGCGCTGACGTGTTCCTTGATTCACCGGTGCGCAGCCTGGCCTGGAACGACAGCGGCGTCACCGTCATAGCCGACGGCATGACGGTGACCGCTCGGCATGCCATCGTGGCCGTTCCGCCGCCCCTGATCAGCCGCATCAGCTTCGAACCACCCTTGCCGCGCCGCCAGCAGCAGCTGCACCAGCACCTCTCCATGGGCTTCGTGATCAAGGTGCACGCCGTCTACGAGACTCCGTTCTGGCGCGCCGACGACCTCTCCGGCACCGCGTTCAGCCCGTACGAGCTCGTGCACGAGGCCTACGACAACACCAACTTCGAGGACCCGCGCGGTACCCTGGTGGGCTTCGTCTCCGATGAAGAAGCGGATGCCGTCTTCGCGCTCACCGCAGACGAGCGCAAGACGCGCATCCTGGAATCCCTGTCGCACTACTACGGTGAGCAGGCCCTGCACCCGGTCGTCTATTACGAGAGCGACTGGGGTTCCGAGGAATGGACCCGTGGCGCCTACGCTGCGAGCTTCGACATGGGTGGACTGGCCAGGTATGGCGCCGAACTGCGCAGCCCCGTCGGCCCGATCTCGTTCTCCTGCAGCGATATGGCCGGCAAGGGCTACCAGCACGTCGACGGTGCCATTCGGGTCGGCCAGGAATCCGCTGCGGCGATTATCGCCCAGCGTGTCTTGGCCACCGTGTGAGGTTTCTGGTCGGCTATACCGCCACCCCGGCGGGAGCGGATGCCCTCGCCCTCGGCGTGCGCCTCGCCCGCGCGCCGGGCGCCGAACTCGACATCGTGCTCGTGCTCAATGCGGGAGAGCGTGCGACGCTCACCCCCACCGATCCCGGCTACGACCGGCTGCTGCTCGAAACGGCCGAGGTCTGGCTGGCCGAAGCGCTGACTCTCGTGCCCGAGGGTATTTCCGTGCACACCCACCTCGAACACGCCGACTCCTTCACGCGGGGGCTGCTCAAAGCGGCCGAACGGCTGCAGGCCAACCTGATCGTGGTCGGCGCGGCCACCCACGGCCTGCTGGGGCGCTTCGCCATCGGCAGTGTCGCGGGCGGTCTGCTGCACTCCTCCCACGTTCCCGTTGCGCTGGCTCCGGAAGGCAGCCGCGTGATGGGCACCGACGAACCGATCGGCCGAGTCACCTGCGCGGTCGGGACCAAACCCGGCGCCGACGGACTGCTGACGGCCGGCATCCGTTTGGCCCGTACAGTGGATGCTCCGCTACGGCTGGTCTCCCTCGTCGCGATCGACCGCCCCGGCGCCGACGCCCAGACCATCCAGCTCGCCGCCGACCACGCCCAGGCCGTGCTCGACTACGCCACCGAACACCTGATGGACGGGCTCGAGGTCACCGCCAGCGTCGCTTCCGGCGGCAGCATCGAGCATGCCGTGCGCGGCCTGCACTGGGACCCGGCCGAGGTCTGCATCGTCGGCTCCAGCCGGCTGGCGCAACCGCATCGACTCTTTCTGGGTTCGATCGCGGCCAAAATGTTGCGCGAATTGCCGGTGCCGCTCATCGTGGTGCCGCGAGATTTCACCGAGACGGTGGGGAAGTAACCGAAACATGACACTAGAAATCAACGCCAGCGAAGCCGTTGAGAAAACGACCGGGGGAATCTCCAAGAAGGGGCTGAGCGCCGGCTCGGTCGGGCTGGTCGGGGCTGTCGTCATCGGCATCTCGTGCATCGCCCCGGCCTACACGCTCACGGGAGCCCTCGGCCCCACGGTCGCGGAGGTGGGATTACAGCTGCCGGCGATCTTCGTGGCCGGGTTCATCCCCATGCTCCTGGTCGCCCTCGGCTACCGGGAACTGAACAAGGCGATGCCGGACAGCGGTACGAGCTTCACCTGGGCGACCAGGGCCTTCGGCCCGTGGATCGGCTGGATGTCCGGCTGGGGGCTCATCGCCGCCACAGTCGTGGTGCTGAGTAACCTCGCCGGCATCGCGGTCGACTTCTTCTACCTGATGCTCTCGCAGATCTTCGGCAACAGCGCCGAGATCGCGGGCCTCGCCGGCAACCCGTGGATCAACGTGGGCACCTGTCTGGTTTTCATTTTCGCCGCCACCTGGATCAGCTATCGGGACATGCAGACCACCCAGAAGGTGCAGTACTGGCTGGTCGGGTTCCAGCTGATCGTGCTGGTCGGCTTCGGCATCATGGCCTTCGTGCACATTGTCAGCGGAACGGCCTTCGACCCCACACCGGTGTCGCTGTCGTGGTTCAACCCCTTCGCCGTCACCTCGTTCTCCGCCTTCGCGGCCGGACTGAGCCTGTCGATCTTCATCTTCTGGGGCTGGGATGTCACCCTGACCATGTCGGAAGAGACCAAGGGCTCCCGCTCGACCCCCGGCCGGGCCGCGACCCTCACCGTGATCATCGTCATGGTGCTCTACCTGTTCGTCGCCATCGCAGCCATCTCTTTCGCCGGTGTTGGCGGGGTGGGCGTTGGCCTCGGCAACCCGGCGATCCAAGGCAACGTGTTCTTCGCCCTAGCCGGCCCAGCGCTCGGCCCGTTCGCTATTCTCATGTCGATCGCTGTGCTCTCGAGCTCTGCTGCCTCGCTGCAGTCCACGTTCGTTTCGCCGGCCCGCACCCTGCTCGCGATGGGTCACTACGGCGCGTTGCCGCCGGCCTACGCCAAGGTCAGCCCACGATTCTTCACCCCCGGGTATGCCACCATCGCGTCAGCGATCGTCGCTGCCGGGTTCTACACGATCATGCGTTTCGTCAGCGAAGATGTGCTCTGGGACACCATCACCACACTCGGCATGATGATCTGCTTCTACTACGGCCTGACCGCGTTCGCCTGCGTCTGGTACTTTCGCCGCCAGTGGTTCGCCACCGTGCGCAACGCCTTCTTTACCCTCGTGTTTCCCCTGATCGGCGGCATTATTCTGGCGGTGCTGTTCTGCACGACCCTGGTCGACAGCATGGACCCGAACTACGGCAGCGGCTCCGAAATCTTTGGGCTCGGTCTCGTCTTCGTGCTCGGTATGGCCATCCTGTTGATCGGCGTGGTGATTATGATCGCGCAGTCGCGGGTGCGGCCGGCCTTCTTCCGCGGCGAGACGCTCAGCCTGGCCGCGCCGCGGTACGGCGAGCACGACGAGTAGTCGGGCTGCGGCATCCGCCCGCACCCGCCCGCCACCGTCGCCGAGGTGTGAGTTTCGGGTCCTTGTAACGTTCCAATCGCGCTGAAACTCACACCTCGGCGAACGTGAGAGAACCTAAAGGCACGACACGAGTGGTTGTGCTCGCTGCACCTAGGCTGTGGGAATGCCCACACTGTTGCACCTCGACTCGTCCGCAGACCTCGTGACCTCGCGTTCGCGAGCGATCACCGCGACTTTCGCGGACACCTGGCGCAGTCTCGGCGGCGACCACACCGTCGTTCACCGCGACCTGCACCGTGAGCCGCTGCCGCACCTGACGGACGCCGCGCTGCACTTTCCGCCCCACCTCCGCCCCGAGGGTGCGAACCCCAGCGCCGAGCAGGAAGCGCTGCAGCGGCTGCTCATCGCGGAACTTCTCGCGGCCGACGTGCTGCTGATCGGTGTTCCGCTCTACAACTACTCGATGCCGTCGACGTTGAAGGCGTGGATCGACTACATCCACCTGCCGGCGGTGACGGCCCCGTTCGACGATCCCGCCCGTCAGCAACCGCTGGCCGGTCGCCCTGCCGTGCTCGTGTCGACCCGCGGTGGCGTCTACGACGCCGGAACGTCCACGGAGTTCGACGACCACGCGCTTCCTGCGCTGACGCTCATTCTGGCCAAGGCCCTGGGCATGACGGTCGAGACGATTGTCGCCACGCGCACACTCAGCGAACGATTCGGTGCCCCCGCCGACGAGGTCGCCAAGCAGCACCGGGAACTGGCCGCCGCGCACGAGTCTGCAGCCCGAGCTGCCCGCCGCCTCGGCTGACGCGCATTCATGACGAAAAATCGCTCATTGCTTCGAGGTCGCAGGTTTCGCGCCGAAACGCTGCGGTAGTGAGAGTGATAGTCCCTGTCTTGTGGAAGTGGCGGTGACATAGACGAAATTGGATGAGTCGGTCAATTTCATTCCCGAAAATACTGCTGAGTATCTCTCGCTTTTGTGTTCGATTCGAGGTAGAATCGGTGTGAAGGAGGCAAGGGCGCCCATGTTCATGGAAAACCCCAGCGAGGCCAGTTCGAACACCGTCATTGTGGCGGTCGAGCAGGCGCGGGATGCGTTGTTGGCGGCGTTGGGCGGGGTGTCGTTCGGGTCGCTGGGCGATGAAGAATCGCTGAGCATGTTGCTCGCCCTGGAGAGTGTGGGCCGGGTTGTTGATGGTGCCCGGGTGCTCTCGACGACGGATGTGCTGCGCCGCTCCGAATATCTTGATACGTCCGTTGCCGCGACTGCGGCGGAGGTGACGGCCGATCAGACCGAGCTGGGGGCCGCGGGAGCGGTGTCGCTGGCTCGTCGTCTCGGCTGCCGAAGCGGCCTCGTGCTGGTCTCTACCTTGGCGCGGTTGTCGCGCGGTGAGGTGCGGCAGCGTGCGTCGCTGGGTAAGAATGCCGGTGAGCGGATGCTGCTCGGTCGCCCTCTCGCGCCGACCTACCCCGTGGTCGGGGAGGCATTGCAGGGTGGGAAACTCGGTGTGGAGCAGGCCCGGGTGATCGTGAAGGTTCTCGACGAACTGCGCCCCTCCGTGTTGGTGGATGACCTTGACCGAGTGGAGCGTTCCCTGGTGGCGAGCGGGTCCGGTGCGATCACCCCCGAGACCGAGGGCCTGCCGGGCGCCGGCATCGCGTTTGCGCCGGAGTCGCTGCGACTGCAGGGTATTGCGTGGCAGGCGCGCCTGGCGCCCGACGGGTCGGCGCCGGGCGAGGCCGCGACGGAACGGCGCAGCTGGTTGGCCTTTGGTGGGCTGGCGAACGGCGGCTACAGCCTGAGCGGCTGGCTGACCACTCTCGACCGCGCCATTATCAGCACAGTTTTCGACGCCTACCTCTCCAGCGCGGCGGCGAACCCGGTTCCCGGGGCTGCGCCCCGTGCGAAAGTCGCGTTCCGTGAGACGGACCCCTGCGCCGACGACACCGCGAGTGACGTCGCCACTAGTGGCAGCGCGTCAAGCGACAGCGACACAAATGACAGCAACACCATCGACCTTGACAGCGACGCAGGCCTCACCGAAAGTGGAGCCTTCGCCGAGCAGGGCGAGCAGGGCGAGCAGGGCGAGCAGGCTGAGCAGGCTGAGCAGGGCAGCGCGACCGTGCAGAACGGCCGGAACGACGACTACGACGAGTCGGCGCGGGGCGAGAACGGCGACCTTCACGGCTCCGACCGGCCCGCCACGCTCAGCCCGTGCCCGCAGGAACCGGCCGACGCCCGCTCCATCAGTGAGAAGCAGGCCGGAATCCTCCGCGCGGTGTTCGAAGCCGCCGCCCGGCAGCCGAGCACCCCAACCATGGGCGGGGCGGCACCGACGGTGCTCGTTCACATCAACATCAACGACCTCCTCGCCGGCCGGGGTGCTGGCTGGATCGACGGCATCGACGGCCCCCTCACTGTGAAATTAGTCGATGAGCTCATCTGTGCCGGCGGCTATCAGCCCGTATTGTTCGGCCACAAAGGTCAGGTCTTGCACCTCGGCAACAGTAACCGGTTCTTTACCGCCCAGCAGCGCCGAGCGTTGGCGGCCCGCGATGGCGGCTGTGTCATCCCCGGCTGCACCGTGCCCCCACACCTGGCACAGGTTCACCACGTCGTCCCCTGGCGTGCCGGTGGCCTTACCGACATCGACAACGCCGTTCTCCTCTGCAACCCGGCGCACGCGAGCATCGAAACATCCGGCTGGGACATCGACATGAGAGACGGCCGCCCCTGGCTACGCGGACCCCTCCTGTTCGACCCCACTCAAACCTGGCGGCCCGGCGGCCAAAACCGCGCTGCCAGTCCCGCCGAGAAACCCGCCTGGGAAAAGTAGCGCCTCCGTCGCGATCCTCGCCAGATAGGAGCGGACAGATCAATTCGTCATCACTTGCCGGGCAGTCGTGGATACCCTCTGCGCTCAGGGCGAAACCACCGTCTTTTGAGTGGATGTTGCGCTTGACTGGGTGCCATGACTCGCACACTTATTCTTGGCGGGACGGGCTGGCTCGGTCGCGAGATCGCCGAACAGTTGGTGGCGAACGGCGACGACGTGACGTGCCTTGCACGAGGCGAGTCAGGAGCTGTCCCCAGTGGCGTGACGTTTATTCGATCCGACCGGCGAACACCGGATGCTTACGTCCTGGTCGCAGGCATCGCCTGGGACGAAATTATCGAGCTCGCCTACGAGGCTGACCTAGTCACGGGGGCTCTCGAGGCTCTGGCCGATTGCGCGCAGCACTGGACGCTGGTCTCCTCCGTCTCCGTGTACGCCAGTAACGCTGAAGCGGGAGCCGATGAAGAAGCCGTTGTCGTCGAGGCAGTCGACTTTGATGACTACGCGCAGGCCAAAGTCGCCGCTGAGCGCGTCACCACTGAAGCAGTTGGCGACCACCTGCTCATCGTGAGGCCGGGACTTATCGTTGGGCCGGGCGACACGAGCGACCGGTTCAGTTACTGGGTCGCGCGACTGGCCCTGGCGTCGCACGAAGCCGTTCTCCTGCCGGAGGTTCGAGATCGTTCCGTGCAATTCATCGATGTTCGTGACCTGGCCGCGTGGCTGATCGGTGCTGGACATCGAGGCCTCACCGGAATTTACAACGCTGTTGGCAGCGAACGCGATCTCTCCACGGTTCTGCTGGCGGCCGCCCAAGTGGCTGGCCATACGGGCAATCTCATTTCGGTCGATGATGAATGGCTGATCGAACACAACGTCAACTATTGGGCCGGACGTCGTTCGCTGCCGTTGTGGCTTCCCCGAAGTGACTTTGCATTTGCACAACGCAGCCGAGACCGATTCGTTGCCGCTGGAGGAACCGAGCGAAACCTGCACGAGATCCTCGAGGACGTTCTAGCTGACGAACGAAAACGCGGACTCGACCGGGAGCGCAGATCAGGCCTCACTCGAGAGGAAGAGAACCTTCTTCTGGATGAAATCGCCCGGCAGCTGGCGAGTGTCTAGGGTTGCGCTGGTGATCGGCCGTCACGCCGTCAACGCGAAACTGGGCGCCGCACCAGTCGATAGACGAGGTAGGACAGAGCGGCGAGACTGATGATCCCGATTGCCCACGCCCCGGGGACTCCCAGGAATGGTTCGCTCCTACAGGCGCTCACCGCCCCCGACTCGGCGGTGTAGTCCGTGCACTGGCCCGTGCGAGATCCAAGAAGCCCGACGTTGACGGCAATGATCAGGAGGCCCGCGACCACCCATCGAATCATCGGTTCGGTCGTGCGCGACGTTGTGGACATGCCGAAACTTGGATTCAATTCACCAGGCCAAATAAGTAGAGTCAGTCTTATTTATCAGACGGCCCCATAAAAGGCCTTGCTGCGGTCGACGTCCGTCGATGGTAATGGAACCAGTTCAAGTCGCATGTCCATGGTGCACTCCTTCGTGCCGCAGACAGGGCGCCTGCACGAGAGTCAAGCTTGCCACGAACCGACGCCGGTCAGGCATCCGTTTAGAGCGCGCCCACGGTCAGCGCGCCCACGGTCAGCGCGCCCACGGTCAGCGAGCCCTGGCCTGCGAGTGGTACGAGACCTTCGGCCAACGCTACGGCCTCGATATCTGACTCGGCGTCGTGGTCGGCACCGGCGAAATCGCCGGAACTGGCTAAGGGGCTCGAATTCGACCTGATCGTGCTCATCGACCCGGAAAGGTTTGGAACCGGAGTCGAGGGAGCTGTCGACCGCTACGTCGCGATGACCAGGGCGACGCCGCAACTGGTCATGCTCACAACTCCGTGATGCGTGGGAATGAACTAGGCCTGCGAGAAAAGAAAACGTGGCGCGACGATTTTGCTGATCGTGCCTGATCCCTGATCGGATCGGCCAATGACGCCGTAGGCCATATCGATCCCGGGATCGGCGACGATGCCGGGGAATGACGTGGGCAGGTCGAGCGCCACCGAGCGTACGTCGAACCCGCCCCACGACGTCCCCTCCATCTCGGGGTAATGATTCGAGCCGTCCTGATGATGCGTGGCCTGTGGCTCGCCGAGAATGTCGATGGCGGAAGCGACGGCTCCATCGCCGTTCTCGGAATAGCGGAGTGAGAGCAGCACGTTTCCGCCGTCGTCCACGATGTCGGCGGTCTCAGCTCCGATGAGGATGCGGGCTGGCTCTGGTGCTGGGGCCGCTGTTTCGGACGCTACCGATTCGACGGTCGGTGGTGCTTGGGGTGGTGCGGCGGTGCAGGCCGACAAGGCGCCGGCCACAACGATCATGGCGATCACAGCACGTGGTTTACGGATATGAGCCCCCAAAAACAGTCGAGGTGACCAAGCCCGCTTCACCAGACTCCACGCTATCGTGCCCAGAACAGCCCTGGCCAGCTGCGACAAACGGTGAATCACGAGGTCGATGTCCGTCGCGAATGCTCCGAACGTCGCGATCGAGCTCGGCTCGCGGGGAGTCGATAGACTGTGTGCGTGAACGTGCTGGAAGGGTTTCATCTCGCCGACCGGGCATTTTTTGCCCGTGAGGTGCTTGATCTCGCACCTGACGTTCTCGGCTGCATCCTTCAACGCACGGATGACGATGGCACTGTGACCATTCGAGTAACCGAGGTCGAGGCGTATGCGGGTGAACGCGACCCTGGCGCGCACTCCTATCGGGGTATGACGAATCGGAATAAGACCATGTTCGGCCCCGCCGGGCGCCTCTACTGTTACTTCACCTACGGAATGCACCACGCGATCAACCTCGTCGCCGGACAACCAGGCCAGCCCTACGGTTGCCTCATCAGAGCAGGAGACGTGCTGGAAGGAGCCGACATCGCCCGCAGCCGGCGAGAAAGTAAGCCACGAAAGGTTCCCCTTCTCGATCGGAGTTTGGCGCGAGGCCCTGGCTGCGTCGCCCAGAGCTTTGGGGCAACCCTGACCAACGATGGTGATGATCTTTTCGGCGGACAGTGGACGTTCTTCGTGCCGGACGGTGGATTGGCGCTGCCGCATCTGACCGGACCACGCGTAGGCGTCAGCGGGCCCGGCGGCAGTGCGACGAACTTCCCCTGGCGATACTGGCTAGCGGATGCCTCGTCGGTCTCGGCCTACAAACCGGGCCGCCCGTAACCTGGCCCAGCATCATTCTTCGGGCGGGTACCAGACGCGGTTGCCGTCGACCTTCGCGAAACTGGTCAGAGTATGCGGCGTGGTGGAGGTCCGGCTCATCACATTGGCAACCTGCAGTCCTCGAGCGAGCAGCGCGTCTCCGATCAGCGATCGGTGACAACGCCAGGGCACGGCCTCTGCGCACATGATCGCCACCGTCTGCGTGCTCGCCAGCGCAATCAACTCGTCGACGCCGTGAACGAATTCGGGGGTTTGCATGTAATCGGCGTAGTCACGAAAGCTCTTGTTGCGCCACGCTCCGTTGATCGTTGCGTCTGCCACTGGGGTGTGCCGTAAGCCGCCGAGCGCACTCAGCCGCTGGTAGTCGATACCGGCGGCAGGCATGCTGGTGAGAAGCTCGCTTTCCCCGAATTGCGGGTTGTGACGAGACCCCGGCACGGTACGCACGTCAATGAGCCGTTCGATACCATTTGCTCTCAACATTCCGACGAACTCATCAAGCGGATGAGTCGAATGCCCGATCGTGTACACACAGGTTCCTGCCATGGTTCCATTAAACGGCATCACGAATTCATGTCGAATCTGTTCCATGACCAAGGTCGTGTCGAAGCGGTGTCGACGGGTGGCGACCACGGCGGGTCAGGTGAGCGAAAAGATCAGAGCGACAGCGGCACCGACGGACACGGCCGCACGCGCATAGTTGGCCCGAGACCAGCTCCGGTCGAAGGACTGCCAGGCAACCGTCAGGCCGGATGAACTGGCGTCGGCGCGCACGAGGGCGTTGTTCAATGGCACGTTGCGCACCACGGTGATCACGACGGCGGCCAGGGCGAGAACTGCTCCAAGAATACGGGTGGGTTCGGCAGGAGCCTCTGACGTGAGTTGCAGCACGATCACAACAACGGATGCTGCGGCGCCGCCAAAAAAGACCGTCATGAACGGCGCCCGAACCGCGCTCACGTTGATGCGCTGCATGGCGGCCACTGCGGCGGTATCGGGAAGGGTGCGAAAGGCGGGCAGGACCAAAAAGGAGAAGGCCAGATAGACGCCCGCCGTCAGGCCGGCCCCGAGTGCTGCCGTGATAGTCAGGGCGACTACGACCGCGCTCATCGGATGATCGCTCGGTGGTCGATAGCCTTATGGCACCGAGTGTCCTTCACCGGGCGGGGAAGCGTCACGCAGTACCCATTCCTAATGGGATCTGCGCGACCGCACGGCCAAGCCCCCGATTGGCACGAGAACCAGTCCCACAGCACAGAGGATGGCGATCCACTCGCCGGTCACCAGGCTCACCCACAGACCGATTCCGAGAATCACGACGCTGTACACGATTCCGAAAAACCAGATCCAGTGTTGTGATGGGTTGATCTGTGCCGTTGACATGACTTCAGGCTATCCGGCCGAGACCACGTGCCGACAGCCCCTCCCCGGAAAGGGGTGTCGGTGCTTCCGGCGGCTACTTGGCGGCGAGCAGGCGCGCGACGCGCGGCTTGACCTCGCTGGCCAGCAGCGTGAGAGATTCGAGCAGGTGCTCCTGGGGGAGCCCGCCGAAGTCGCCCTGCAGAAAGTGGCGCATGTGGCCGAGGTGCCCGTGCAGGTCGACGATGCGCTGGGCGATTTCGTCTGGGGCGCCGACGAAATAGGCGCTGGGCGCGTCGACCTGGGCGAGAAAGTCGCGTCGCTGTGGCGCGGGCCAGCCGCGCAGCCGGCCCATCTCAATATTCAAGTTGACCCATCCCGGGTACATCCGGTCGATCGCTTCCTGTTTCGTGGGCGCGACCAGCCCCAGGGTCGCCACCGACACCTTGATGTTGTCGCCGGTGTGCCCGGCCTGCGCCGCCGACTGCCGGTAGAGGTTGGCGAGCGGCGCGAACCGGTGTGGCTGCCCGCCGATGATGCCGTAGGAGAGGGGCAGGCCGAGGCGGCCGGCGCGAGCCGACGACGGCGCGCTGCCGCCGGTGGCGATCCAGATCGGAAGCGATCCGGTGACCGGGCGCGGCACCACGGCCAGTTCGCGAATCGCCGGGCGGGTGCGTCCCGACCAGGTCACCTGCTCGGTCGTGCTGTTGTTCAGCGTTAGGAGCAGGTCGAGCTTCTGGGCGTACAGCTCGTCGTAGTCGTTCAGGTCGTGCCCGAACAGCGGAAACGTCTCGACCGAGGAGCCGCGGCCGGCCGTGATCTCGATGCGACCGCCGCCGGAAATGGCGTCGGCGGTGGCGAACTGTTGGAACACTCGCACCGGGTCATCCGTTGAGATGATGCTGGCCGCGCTGCCGAGCGTGATCTGCGTTGTCGCGGCGGCTGCGGCCGCGATCAGGGCTCCCGGAGAGGACGCCGGCATCGACACGGTGTGGTGTTCACCGACGCCGAAATAGTCGAGGCCCACTCGGTCGGCGTGCACGATGGCGTCGAACAGGTTCTTGATCGCCTCCGCGGTGGCACGCGTCGTGCCGTCGGGGTTGAGTTGCGTGTCGCCAAAGCTGTAGGCGCCAATTTGCATGGAGTTCTCCATTGTGTTTAGGCCGCGTCCGCGAGCGGACGGTTCTTCTGGATGAGGGCGCGAAGCTGGTTCGCAGTGTGGCTGCCGGTGAAAATCTCGGTGGCGGGCTGGAAGGCGCGGCCGGCGGAGAGCGGTCCGGCATCGACCGCGTCGTAGCCGAGGCGGTCGATGAAGCTAGAGACGAATGCCTTGGCGTCGGCGTCGTCACCGGCCAGCGCGAGCGCGCGCCGCGTCGGCACGCCGGCGGCCTCGTCGTCTTCTTCGAGCTCGTGATAACCGATGTGGTTGAGCGACTTCACGACCCGGGCGTGCCGCAGAAACTCTTCGACGACCTCGCTGGAGGTGCGCGGATCGCTCTCGAAGTCGTCGAATACGCCGTCGACCGGCGCCCAATAGTTCATCGCGTCGATGACTATTCGGCCGGCGAGTTCGCTCGGGTGGAGCGTGCGGTACTTGTGCAGCGGAATCGCCAAAACCACCAGATCGGATGCGGCGGCCTGGCTTGATTCCACCGCTACCGCCCCTGGGGTCACAATATCGACCAGCAGGGCGTTCTCCGCCGCGGGTTTAGCAGTCGCGATCAGCACCCGGTATCCGGCTTTAACCGCCTGCCGGGCCAGGGCCGTTCCAACCCGCCCGGCTCCCAGAATGCCGATGGTGGTGTCGTGGTGACTGCTCAAGACATGTTGACCGCTCAAAGCGCTGCTCCCGTCGAAATATGATGCTCTACAGATCATATGTTGAAAAGAATATCTCTGCCACATCACGCTCTCAGGTAAGCTGACCTGCATGACTGCCGAATTACGCCCGACCTCACCGGTGCCCGGTGACCTCGGGTGGAACCTCGCGATGGTTCTGCGCGGTTATCAGCGCCAGCTGGAGACCGCCGTCGACGGGCTGCCCGGGGGAGTGCGCTGCTATCAGGTGCTCTCCACCGTCATTCACCGCGACCTGCCATCCCAGCAGGCCATCGGGGCGCACCTAGCCATCGATCGCACGGTGTTGACCTACCTGCTCGACGGCATGGTCGACGCCAAGCTGGTCGAACGCATTCCCGACCCGACCGATCGCCGGGCCCGAAAGATTCGGGCCACGGCGGAGGGAACCAGCGTTCTCACTCGATACGAGGCGCGCGTTGCTGCCGTGGAAGCCAGCATCCTCTCGGGCATACCAGCGGATGCCGCCGACCAGCTCGCGGGGCTCCTCGGCACGCTGGCCACGAGTGTGCACCGAGCCGACCCCACGGCCAGCCCCTGCGAGGCCGTCGAGTTGCTCGGGCGCCCTGACGCGCGCCCGCTTAGCGCTTCACAACATCGTTGATCGCCGGCTCGAGATCGGGCCAGGCAAATGTATATCCAGCTTGAAGCAGTCGCTCCGGTGTCACCCAGCGGCTTTTTAGAACCAATTCGGGTTCGGTGCGCAGTATCCACATGGCTGGTTCCATCATCCACCTGAATGCCGGCAATCCCACGACAGCCCCAACGCGTCGTCGTAACGTCGACATGAGCGTGCGGTTGTCACTGATCTGCGGTGCCGACAGGTTGACCGGCCCGTCAAGAGCAGCGTTGTCGACGATGAACTTCACGGCGTTGACAACATCGTCGATGTGAATCCAGCTGAATTTCTGGCGTCCGTGGGAGTGGTGGGTTTGAGCCCCAGTGCTGGTCGGTTTCGTGCCGATCCCGCGATACCGCCGATGCGGGAACCACCAGCCGTCGAGCTGAGGACCTCCGAGCCCAAACCGTGCCAGCCGCACCAAGGCAGCCGTTGCGGGACCGTCTCCCAGCACGATCGCCATCCGCAGCGCCACCCGGCGGGTAGCGGGCAGCTCTCCAGCGAAGAACTCCGCTTCCCACGCCTGCGCGATGTCAGCGGAGAATCCTGTGCCCACGTCGCCGTTGGTTTCGGTCATCGGCCGGTCTAGGGAATAGCGGTAAATGGTCGCGGTACTCGCGTTGAGCCAGACCCGTGGGGGATTCGCGCTCGTTGCGATGGCCTGGCGGAACGCACGGGTGGTGTCGATGCGTGAGCGCAGGATTTCGTCGCGGTTCCGGTCGGTGTAGCGACAGTTGACGCTTTTCCCCGCCAAGTTCACCACGAGCTTGGAACCATCAATCAACGTCCTTATAGCGGATGCATCGTCCCACCGGGCATCCGGCCCGTTCCGACCGATGCGGGCAATGTCGTAACCCTGGTCGCGAAGCTCGCGAACAAGTCGCTGCCCGATGAATCCCGTTGCCCCGGCTATTACTGCGCGTCCTCGAGTGTTCCCCACTGGTCAAGCATACGAGGCAACGGTCACGGGATGCTCGCGGCCGGGGTTTTCTATGACGTTGGCTGGGCGAGCCATTTGGAGCGCACCTGCACGTTGGCGTCCTCGTAGCCGAGGTGCTCGTAAAATCCCAGAACGGAGTCGTTGCCCGCACGTACCATGAGCTGAACCTTCACAACCGTGCGTGCGCAGCCAGTTTTCTGCGGCAGCCATCATGCGCTTGCCCAACCCGGTTCCGCGCTGGCCCTCGTCAACTGCAAGGTAGTGTGCCCACCCGCGATGGCCATCGTGGCCGACCATGATCGTGCCGACCAGCCGCTCGTCGTCGAATGCGCCCAGAACCGTGGAGGTGTCGCCGTCGAGGGCGCGCTGCGCGTCAAGCTCGGGTGAATTCCACGGCCGGGTCAGCCCGGCCCGGTGCCAGAGCGCAGCCGCCGCGTCGATGTTGCCCGGGGTCAGGTCGCGGATTGTCATGTCTTTAGTATCGGCGGTTCTGACACACGCCGTGAGATTGCGGTTCCGCGGCGATGGGGCCGAAGATGGCATCTCGCGGTGTGGGTGTCATCGGCGACACGACATCTTCAGCCCGATGGGTCTGTGCGACCAGCCACCAGACGATTTCAAGGGCTGCAGTAGAGCTACTCGTCGAAGCTGTTCACCATGGCGAAGGCGGCGCGTTCCAGATAATCCCAGAGGATGCCCCGCTGCAGCGGCGGCAGATTAGCCGCGTCCACGCCGACTTTCATGTGGCCGAGCCACCGGTCGCGGGCATCCGGATTGACCTTGAACGGCACGTGCCGCTGGCGCAGACGGGGGTGACCGCGCTGCTCGCTGTAGGTGCCGGGGCCGCCCCAGAACTGCTCGAGGAACATGACCAGTCGGTGTTCGGCCGGGCCCAGGTCGTCTTCGGGATACATGGGCTTCAGCACCGGGTCGGTGGCCACCCCCACGTAGAAGTCGTGCACGAGCTTCTCGAAGAACGGGGTTCCGCCGACCTCGTCGAAGAACGTCGGCACCACGGCTGGGCCGTTTTCGGCCTCGCGCAGGTGGACGCCGGCGGGGACGGTCGGCTGGTCGGTCGGGTGTCGTTCAGAGGTCACGTGGTGCGGCTTTCTACTGTGTGCTGGAGTTATTTCAGGCTAGTCAATGCCGTCGCTGCGGGTTTCAGGGTCTGGCGTCTTCATCGGAGCCGGAACATCCGTGGGCTTTGCCTTGGCCTTGCGCGGCCCGCGGGGCTTGCGAACCGATACCGGGCCGGTGCGCACACCGGCAACGACGTCGGGCACGGCGGCCGCGGCCCCTTCGGCTGCGTCAACGGCTCCCTCGATTGGTTCAACGGCCGAGCCATCAATGGTGCCGTCGCCGGTGGTCATGACCACGCTGTTGAGCGGGGTGAGCGGCACGCCCATGCCGTCGAGGGCCTTCTTCATGTGCAGGCGCAGATCGCGGGCGAAGTCCCACTTGGCCGAGACCCGGGTCTTGACCACGAGCCGGGTGACGAGAGCTTCGGCGCTGATCGACTCCAAGCCCCAGATCTCCGGCTTCTCGAGAATGAATGCGCGCCACTTGCGGCTCGAGGCGAGGGCGCTGGCCACGCGCAGCAGCTCGTCTTGTACGGCCTCCACGTCTGAACTGTACGGAATGGCGAGGTCGATAATGACCCGTGCCCAGCCCTGCGACATATTGCCAACGCGCAAAATCTCACCGTTGCGCACGAACCAGAGCGTGCCGTCGACATCGCGCACCTGCGTGATGCGAATTCCGACCGTTTCTACGACACCGGATGCGAATCCCACGTCGACGATATCGCCCACACCGATCTGGTCTTCCACCACCATGAAGAGGCCGTTCAGAATGTCCTTGACGATGTTCTGCGCGCCGAAACCGAGGCCGGCACCGATCGCCGCCGTGAGCAGGGCGAAGGAACCAAGGATGTCTTTGTTCAGGGTAGTGATGATGAGCAGCAGGGCCGTGATCAGGATGAAGACGTTGACGATGTTCGCCAACACGGCGCCGAGGGTGCGGGAGCGCTGCACGACGCGAACGGCGGCCATCGGCGACACGTTCAGCGCCTGGGTGTCATCGACCTTCTGGGTTTTCTTCACGCCGGAGACGATCTGCTGCACGACCCGTCGAATCACGTATTGCAGGGCCCAGCGCACGGCGAAGGCTACGACGATGATCATCGCGACGGAGAAGATCTTTTCGAGGTAGATGGTCCAGGTAATTTGAGCGAAGTAGGCGCCGAGGTCGGCCCAGAAAGTATCCCAATTCATATCCAAGCCAGTCTACCGAGGGGTCTCGGCGGCACCCGGGAACGGCCGCGGTCGCTGGCATTGTGCCCAGGCTGCCGGGGCACTCAGCCGGGCCCGGGCAGGCAGGCAGGCAGTGGCATTCCGGCGTTTTGTGTGGAGTTTGCTGTGAACGTGCGGGGTGCTCGGGCGGGCAGACGCGAAAACCCCGCGCCCAGGGCTGGGCGCGGGGTTTGCTGTCGCTGACTACTTAAGCGTCGCGCGCCTGCACCTTCAGGGAACGCTCAACCCCGGCCAGGTTCTCGACCACTAGGCGGCGCAGGGCGGCCGGCTCGGGGTTGGCATCGAGCCAGGCCTGCGTCGCGTCGGCGAGGGCCTGGTTGTTCAGCGGCGCCGGGTAGAGGCCGATGACGAGCTTTTCGCCGATCGAGAAGCTGCGAGCCGCCCACACCGACTGCAGCATGTCGAAGTAGTTCGCGACGAACGGCTCGAGGAGTTTCGAGTCGTTCACGCGCAGGAACCCGGCGGCGGTCGTGCGCACGATTGTCGTCGCGGCCGTGTCCACGTCGATCAGTGACGACCAGGCGGCGAGCTTGCCCTCGGCCGTGGGCAGGGCAGCCCGGGCGAGGGCGGCGGACTGGGCGCCGGTGGCGGTGTTGTCGGCTTCGAGCGCCGCATCGATCTCGGTCGCGGTGGCACGGCCCCCGGCCACGAGGGCGGTGAGCAGTTCCCAGGCCAGGTCGGTGTCGACCTCGAGGCCCTCGAGTACCGTCGCGCCGGAACGCAAAGCAGCCACGTTGTCGAGCTGCGCGGCGGTGGCTGCGACGGAGGCGAAGAACTTTACGAATTGGAATTGGGCGTCGCTGCCGGCCGCCGCGCCCTGTGCGAGCTTCCAGAGTGCGTCGGCGACCTCGGTCGTGACCGCCTCGCGGTGCGGCTCGGCCACGTAGGAGCTGGCGGTGAGCACGACCTGGCCGAGCACCGTGCGCAGCGTGGTCGACTCGGTTTCGGTGGCGACATTGTTCAAGACCAGGCGCACGAAGTCGCGTGCCGTGGTTTCGGCGTCGCGGGTGGCGTCCCAGACCGAACCCCAGACCAGGGCGCGGGCGAGCGGGCTCTCGATCGCGGCGAGGTGCTGGAGCGCGACGGCCTCCGAGGCCGGGTCGAGGCGCACCTTGGCGTAGCTCAGATCGTCATCGTTGAGCAGAATCAGGTCAGCGCGTTCGCGGCCGACGAGAGCGGGGACATCCGTTCTGGGGCCGTCAACGTCGAGCTCGACCCGGTGGGTGCGCACCAGCTTGCGGGCGTCGTTGAAGGTGTAGAAGCCGATCGCGAGGCGGTGCGGGCGAATGGTGGGCCAGGAGGGCGCCGCGCTCTGCAGCACGGTGAAGGCGGTGATGACGCCGTGGTCATCAACGGTGATCTCGGGGCGGAGGGTGTTGACGCCGGCCGTTTCGAGCCAGAGCGCTGCCCATTCGCCGAGGTCGCGGCCGCTCGCGAGTTCGAGTTCGACCAGCAGGTCGCGCAACTCGGTGTTACCCCATTGGTGCTTCTGAAAGTAGGAGCCGACGCCGGTGAAGAAGGCGTCGATGCCGACCCAGGCGGCGAGCTGCTTGAGCACCGAACCGCCTTTGGCGTAGGTGATGCCGTCGAAGTTCACGAGAACGTCGTCGAGGTCGCGGATAGTCGCGACGACCGGGTGGGTCGAGGGCAGCTGGTCCTGCTTGTAGGCCCAGCTCTTCTCCATCACGGCGAAGGTAGTCCACGCTTCGTGCCACTCGGTGGCCTCGGCCGTGGCAATGGTCGACGCCCACTCGGCGAAGCTCTCGTTGAGCCAGAGGTCGTTCCACCAGGTCATGGTGACCAGGTCGCCGAACCACATGTGGGCCAGCTCGTGCAGAATCGTCACGACGCGGCGTTCCTTGATGGCGTCGGTCACCTTGGAGCGAAAGATGTACGTTTCGGTGAAGGTGACCGCGCCGGCGTTCTCCATGGCGCCGGCGTTGAACTCCGGCACGAACAGCTGGTCGTACTTGTCGAAGGGGTAGGCGTAACCGAACTTCTCCTCGTAGTAGGCGAAGCCCTGGCGGGTCTTCTCCAGGATGTAGTCGGCGTCGAGGTACTCGCTGAGGCTCTTGCGGCTGAATACCCCGAGTGGAATGGTACGTCCGTCGCTCGACGTGAGCTCGCTGCGCACGACGGCGTACGGGCCGGCGATGAGCGCAGTGATATAGCTCGAGATGGTGTGGGTCGGTTCGAACGCCCAGGTGCTGGCACCATTGCCGGCATCGATCGGGGTGGGCGTGGTGGAGTTGGAGACGACCTGCCACTGGCTGGGGGCAGTGACGGTGAAGGAGAATTTTGCCTTCAGGTCGGGCTGCTCGAACACGGCAAACACGCGGCGGGAGTCGGGTACCTCGAACTGGCTGTACAGGTAGACCTCGTTGTCGACCGGGTCGACGAAACGGTGTAGTCCCTCACCGGTGTTGGTGTACAGCGCGTCGGCGACGACGACGAGCTCATTGTCGGCCTGCAGGCCGTCAAGCGCAATGCGGATGCCGTCACTCACGACGGCCGGGTCGAGCAGGGCGCCGTTGAGGGTGACCGAGTACACCCGCGCCGTGATGGCGTCGATGAAGGTCGAGGCTCCGGGGGTGGCGGTGAAGTGCACGGTGGTGGTGCTGCCGAACGTGCTGGGACCGCTGGTGAGGTCGAGCACAACGTTGTAGCTCGCTACGGTGACCAGCGCAGCGCGCTCGGTCGCTTCAATGCGGGTGAGATTTTCTCCAGGCAACAGATTCTCCAATTCGATTCACGATTGTGAAGCTTTGGCACTCGTGGCGCCATCGCACCCCGCAAGCCTAACCATGATTACGATGTGGGCATGAGAGCAAGCACCGACCCACTGGTCCCCACCGCCGAACGCTACCGAGCCTTCGCCGAAGTGGAAGCTCGCGGAATGAGCGCCTGCTACGAGGCCTGGGCGGCCGGTGTCGCGGCCGATCCCGCTACCGTTGCCCTGATCGACCAACTGCCCGCGGTCAAGCGCCAACCGAACCTGGTGTTCAGCGCGGCACGGCTGCACGGTGCGTCGGTGGGGGAGTACCCCGAGTTCGCGGCCTGGCTGCGTGAGCACTGGACCGACGTGGCCGCGACCTGCCTGACCCACGCCACCCAGACCAACGAGCCCGGTCGGTGCGCCGTGCTGTTGCCGGCCCTGGCGGCGCTCGCCGGGCCGCTCGCGCTGATCGAGGTGGGGGCATCCGCTGGTCTGTGCCTGCACCCAGACCGGTACAGCTACCGGTATCGGTTGGCTGATGGCAGTGAGCGGATGCTGCACCCATTCGACGGTCCGAGCCCGGTCGTTCTGGACTGTGACGTCACCGGCCCGGTTCCGTTGCCCGAGCGGATGCCCGAGATCGTCTGGCGCGCCGGCATCGACCTGCACCCGCTTGACGTGTCGAGCGAGACGGATGTGGCCTGGCTCGACGCGCTCATCTGGCCGGAGCACGATGACCGGCGGGCCCGACTGGGCGCCGCGGTTGCCGTGGCCCGCCGGGAGCCGGCCCCGATCGTGTCGGGTGATCTGGGCGAACAGATCGAAGCACTCGTTGCCCGGGCTCCAGCCGGGGCGACCGCCGTGGTGTTCCACACCGCGGTGCTCGCCTACCTCAACGAGGCTGATCGTAACCGGTTCGCCGAGCAGATGACCCGGCTGCCGGTGCGCTGGCTGTCGAACGAAGGACAGAGCGTGGTGCCCGGGGTGCTGGAGCGACTTGCGGAGGTGCCGGCGCTGTTAGATCACATGCCGGCATCCGCCTTCATTCTTGCGCTGGACGGCGAGCCGATCGCCCTGACCCAGCCGCACGGCCGGTCACTGCACTGGCTCGCGCCGTGGGACGAGTGCCACAACCGCAGGTTTAACCGCACGCTGCTACTCTAAAATCATGGTTCCGCCCACGCAGAATGAAGCCAGGCACGCTGCCCTGGCCAGTGAGCCGCGCCGTCGTGCCCTGGCGCTGCTCACCGAATCCGCCGTGCCGCTGGGCGTTGCCGCCGTGGCCGACGCCCTCGGACTTCACATCACGACGGCACGGTTTCACCTTGAGCACCTCGAGGCGGCCGGGCTCATCGAGCGCCAGGTCGCCCGGGCCGGGCAGCGCGGCCGCCCACACGTGTTGTTCAGCGCGGTCGCGGCGCCGCTGGCAGCCGAGAACGCCCAGCAGCAGCTGATCGAGACTCTCGCCGGGGTCATTGGCGAGGATGCCGACGGCGGCCGCGCCCGTGCGATACGGGCCGGCGAGCGCTGGTCGGCGCAGTACGCGGCCGCGGCCGCTGGGGTGGCGACCGATGGGCCCGCTGCCGACGTGGTTCCTCCGCTGTTGAGTGTGCTCACCGAGATCGGTTTCGAGCCCGAACTTCGAGCTGATGAGGCCGTAATCGCGCTGAAGGCCTGCCCGTTCCGGGCCGAGGCACGATCGAATCCCGATGTGGTCTGTTCGGTGCACCTGGGCCTGATGAAAGGCCTCGCCCGCTCACTTGGCCACGACGCCGAGGACATCAGCCTGGAGCCCTTCGTGCAGCCGACGCTCTGCCTCGTGCACCTGTCACCACAGCACTCGTGAGCTGATTGAAAGGAATAAAATCCTCTAAACTAGTCACGAGGGTCATTCGACCCGGTGAAAGGGGATTTTCTATGACTGCCGAACCGATCAACCTGTCTGCCAGCCGGCCCGGTGCCGCAGATGTCGACGCTCCCGCCGCTCACGCGTGCGCCTGCGGTCACGACGACACCGAGACCATCGTTCTCGACACTCGCCCCATCCCACACGCCATTCGCCACGCCACGATCTTTGGCGCACTCGGTGTTATTCAGCCCGGCTTCGCCCTCGACCTGGTGGCCTCGCACAACCCGCTGCCGCTGCTCGGACAGCTCGAAGCCAGCCGCCCCGGCGACTTTGCCGTCTCCTACCTCGAGAGCGGACCCGAAACCTGGACCGTGCGCCTCACCCGCACTCACTCGTCCGACAGCCAGGTTGATCTGACCCAACGCCGCTGATGACCACCCTATGAAAGACAAGCTCTGGCACATCGTCTCCGGCAGTTTGGTGCCTGCCTGGCTGGCCGCCGCGGTGATTCTCACTCTGCTGCACCGCCAGGTGCCGTCGTCGAGCTGGCTGCTCGTGCACCTGCTGCTGCTCGGCGCGGTGAGCACGGCAATTCTGATCTGGAGTCAGCACTTCGCCGACACCCTGCTTCGCCACAAGGCCCTCGGGGACCGCCGCTCACTCGGCCTGCGCCTGAGCGTGCACACCGGGGGCGCGATAGCGGTGATGACCGGCATGGTCGCCGAGTGGTACCCGCTCGTGCTGGTCGGAGGCAGCCTGGTCGGACTGAACGCGCTGGTCCACGCCGCGGTGATCGTGAGTCAGACCCGCGGAGCGATGCCGGGTCGGTTCGCCCCGCTGGTGCGCTACTACATTGTCAGCGCAGTGATGCTCTCCGGCGGCGTTACCCTCGGCATTCTGATGGCCAGGCTCGACGGCGGAGGCGAGGGCTACGAACGCCTGTTCATCGGCCATCTCGGCCTCAACCTGCTCGGGTGGGTGGGCCTCACCGTCATCGGTACCGTTGCGTTGCTCTGGCCCACGGTGCTGCATACCCGTGTCGAGGGCGCCACAGTGGCGGCCGGAAGCACCCTTCCGGTATTGGCGGGCGGCCTCGGGCTGCTCCTCGTCGGTTGCCTGGCCGACCAGCGGATGCTCGTGGCGCTCGGCGTTCTGATCTACCTCGTTGCCCTGGGTCGAGTGCTCTGGGAGGGCATCGGGCACCTGCGCCGGGCGCCCGCCGTGACCTTCGCCGCCTGGAGCCTCGGTGCCGCCCAGATCTGGTTTGCCCTCTGTACCGCCGGTTTCGGGTTGCTGGTGGCTCTCGCCCCCAGCTGGGCGGCCGCGGCCGCCGGCGTCGAAACCCTCGTGCCGTACTTCGCGATCGGCTTTGCGGCCCAGATTCTACTCGGGGCCCTCAGCTATCTGGTGCCCGTCGTGCTCGGTGGAGGCCCGGCCGCCCTCAAGGCAACCGCGGCCGAGCTCGACCGTGGCAGCCTCTTTCGGGTCGTGGTCGTCAATGGCGCCCTCGCCCTGTCGTTGCTTCCCGTCTCCAGCACTCTCACGGTGGCATTGTCGGTGCTGATCGTGGCCACCCTGGCCGGTTTTCTGGTGCTGTTCACCAGGGCCCTGCGGGTCAACCGGAGGGTGCGTGCCCTGCCGTTCGTGCGCGTGGTGCCGGGAGAACGAACGGCCGTCGAGCGACCGCGTGCCGCCGGGCGGATGCTCGCGGCGGCTAGTGTGCTGCTGCTCACGGTTACCGTCGGCACCGTGCTCGACCCGGCCTCGGCGGGCCTCTGGACGGTGTCGACCCAGGCCGCCGGCTCCTCCGCGGCCGGCGCCGCCGCGACCGGACACACCACCACGGTGGCGGTCGACATGGTGGACACCCGCTTCGTGCCTGACCGCATCGAGGTGCCGGTCGGTGATGAACTAATGATCACTCTGACCAACAGTGACGAGATGGCGCACAACCTCGTCCTGGACACCGGCCTGGTGTCGGGGGCACTCGAACCGGGCGCTACCGAGACCGTGAGCGTCGGTGTGATCGGCGCGAGCGTGTCCGGTTGGTGCTCGATAGCCGGACATCGGTTGCTCGGCATGGAGATCAGCATCGTCGCCGTGGGCGCCGCGAGCGGAACCCACTCTGACCACGGTGCGGCCGCAGCCGGGGCATCCGCTGCTGAGGATCTCGACCCGATGGCTGAACCCGACGCCGGTTTCGAGGCGAGGGACGCCGTGCTGCCGCCCGCCTCGTCCGCCAAAGTCCACCGGCAGACCTTGACCGTGCAGAACATCGAGACCGAGGTGGCGCCCGGCGTCACCCAGATGCTCTGGACTTTCAACGGCACCGCGCCAGGGCCCACCCTGCGCGGCACCGTGGGCGACGTATTCGAGATCACGCTGGTGAACGAGGGCACGGTCGGGCACTCGATCGACTTCCACGCCGGCGATATCGCGCCAGACGCCGTGATGCGCACCATCGCACCCGGAGAATCCCTGATCTACACCTTCACCGCCACACGGTCGGGCATCTGGCTCTATCACTGCTCCACCATGCCCATGTCCGTGCACATCGCCAACGGCATGTTCGGCGCGGTGATCATCGACCCGCCGGGCCTGGCGGAGGTGGACCGCGAGTACCTCCTCGTACAGTCCGAACTGTACCTCGGCGCTCAGGGCGGTGAAGTGGACGCCGTGAAGGTGGCGACGCAGGTCCCCGACATCATGGTCTTCAACGGCTACGCGAACCAATACGCTGCCCGGCCGCTAGAGGCGACGGCGGGCGAGACCGTGCGCGTCTGGGTGCTGGCGGCCGGGCCCAATGTGGGCAGCGCCTTCCATGTCGTGGGCGGTCAGTTCTCCACCGTGTACAAGGAGGGCGACTACCTGTTGAAGGACGGCGGCAGCACCGGTAGCGGCGGCTCCCAGGTGATCGATCTCGCCGTTGCGCAGGGCGGGTTCGTCGAGCTCAGCTTCACCCAGCCGGGCCACTACCCCTTCGTCAGCCACATCATGTCGGATGCCGAGAAGGGCGCCCGCGGTATCTTCGAGGTGCTGCCGTAACCGCCACCGGGCATCCGCTTCAATCCGGCGCTGGACGGTAGGGCGCTGCCCGGGCGGCCATCGTCGTGACGTCTACGAGCGCTGACCGGTCATTGGGGCTCCTCGGTCTCCTCGGGCTCGCCCTCAGCGTCGGCCACTGGTGTGACCGGCCCTGTCGGGCCGCTCCACCCGAAGGAGGCTTCGCGTGTCATCACGGCGGCCTCCTGCATCGAAACGTAGCTGCCGCCATTCGGCCCGTCGCTCGGCTCTTCGTCGGGCTGCCAGCGCAGGGTATCGCCACTGTTCGTGCCGAGGAGCCGCCGGGTCAAGGATTCGCCCGCCGACAACAGATCGTCGAGGGACACCTGCAGGTCGCTGTCGTCGACGGTGCTGGCGCGGAGGGCAGCGCGAAGCACGGCACGACGAATGAGCTCCTTGGCGAAGGATCCGGTCACGCCCTCCGCTCGGCCGGCAGCGGCATCGAGGGCGGCCGGGCTGAACGGCAGCCCGCCCGCATAACGCCGGAACAACCGCTCGCGTTCAGCTAGCGCGGGCAGCGGCACTTCCACGGCGAGATCGACCCGGCCTGGCCGTTCGGCGAGGGCACGTTCGAGTACCTCGACCCGGTTGGTGGTCATGACGAAGGCTACATCGGCGTCGCCGTCGAGCCCATCGAGGGCGTCGAGCACCTCGAATAAGAGTGGCTGCGGAGTCGTGTTGCGTTGCATCGCGACCAGGTCGATGTCTTCGAGCACGACGATGGACGGCGCGAAGGTGCGCGCAATTTCGGCGGCGGCAGCGATGTGCACGATGCTGGTGCCGGTCAGGAGCACGGCGGTGATGCCCGGGGTAACGCTCAGCAGGTGTCGTACGGTGAGGGTTTTGCCGGTACCGGGAGGACCGTAGAGCAATACGCCGCGCTTCAAGTGTTGACCGGCGGCGAGCAGTGCCTGGCGCTGCTCGCCGATTCCGATGACGTGGTCGGTGATCGTGCTAAGGATGCCGTCCGGCAGCACGATGGCGGCCGCCGGAACGACGGGTCGTTCCAGAAAACTGATTCCGGCACCGGCCCCGTATTCGGTCTGTACGAACGAGAGCACCTGCCCGCGCAGCACGCTGTGCTCGATCATGAGCGCGCGCAGGTGCTCGAGAAAGCCGGTGACCGCCTGCGGTGTTGTGGCCATGATCTCGAGTTCGGCCGTGTTGCGCCCGAATTGCGGGTTCGCGGCGCGTTGCAGCACCGCAATCGGCTCACCCTCAAAGCGGATGAGCCGCAGGCCGAATGAGACCACCTGACGGGTCGATGTCGGTCCGGTCGCCCGGGCCGAGTAGTCCACCGGCCCGGGAGCGAAACCCTGGAACGGGCTGGCCACCAGTTCGGACAGGCTTGAGTGAAAGCGCTGCTGCCCGCCGGAGACGCCGAGAAGCGCGGCCGGATCGATTCCGGCCAGGGCAGTCAGGGCAATGTCCGCGTCGACCAGGCGATGATCGGCGAGAGTCTCGGATACGACCGGCAGGGTCGATGCGTTCGCGCCGAGAAACTCGGTGATCGCGTCGCCGAGCGGCGACTGGCCCGACGGGTTTTGGGCATCCGCCGTTGCCACGACGCGTTCCATGAATTTCTTGAACGAGCGCATGACGTCGCGGTCGAAAGTATCCTCGGTCATCTCGTGCTCCTGTCGTTGTAGCGCAGTAGGAGGTTAGCGGGCCTGGGCGATGATCGCCTCGGCGACAGCCACAGCCTGGGAGACAGATTCGACCGAGTAGGCCGATTCGCCGAGCGAGAAAATCACGGTGCAGTAACCGGAGGGGTCGGCGCAGACCTGCACGGCGACCCAGGCGTCACCGACGGGTGCCGAGATGAAACACCCGGGGTCGCCGCATCCGGTGGCCGCTTCGATGCCGCCGATGCTGGTGAGCGGGTCGGCCGGACCGGCGCCGGAATCGTTTGGCGCCCAGGAGTCGGCCGCGCCGGGCAGTACCTTGACGCTCATGTAGGCCCAGTCGGAGTCGGATTGGTGATCCATCGGATTGCCCGCCGCCGCGCCGACTCGCCAGGAGCAGGCCAGCCCGCCGAGGGCTGGAACGGCGTACTCGACCAGGAATGTCGACGGCTGCATCGCGGCAACCGGGGTCGGCACGGTGCCGGCGGGATCCGCGAAGACGTTGGCAATGTCGCCCGGGGCCGCGATATCGTCGCAGCTGAGCGGGCTGGTGGCTGCGGCAGGCGTTGCGGTTGGCGAAGTCGTTGACGTGGCCGACGGTTCCGGCACAGGTTCGGCTGCACATCCGCTGAGAGCGACGAGCGCGAGAAAAACGGTCGGCAGGATCAGGATGCGGCGCAGCATTCGGTCAGCCTAGCAGGGGAGATTTTTGGCCCGTGACCTGTGCTTTCCTCGCTATCGCGCTGCTGCTGCTCGACGTCGCACAGCCTGAGAATCGCATACCAAATCGGGTTCTAGAACGGTATGCTGCAGGTATGAGCCGACAAATTGCGGTGCGCCTCCCCGACGACATCGTTGATTATCTTGACCTCGCCGTAACGGAGGGCCGCGACAGCAGCCGCGCCGCAGTGATCACGCGGGCCCTCGAACGAGAACGTCGTCGCGAGGTTGCACTGCGTGACGTTCGTATTCTCTCCGAGAAGTCGACAGACGTCGATGACCTGGACGAACTCGCACGCTACGGCGCGACCCTCCCGACTGACGTCCCGTGACGATGCGCGCGATTCATATTGCGCACCTCGACAAGGCACGGCCGGTTCTTGTGCTCACCCGCGAGCTCGTGCGCCCGTACCTCACGCGGGTCACGGTCGCACCGATCACCAGTTCGGTGCGGGGGCTGTCCACCGAAGTGCCGGTCGGCCCGGCGAACGGCCTCGACCAGGACTGCGTCGTGAGTTGCGACAACATCGTGACCATCCCGGTCGAAAGCCTCGGCCGCCACATTGGTTTTCTGCTGCCCAGCCAGGAGCCACAACTCAGCGCCGCCATTCACACGGCGTTCGACCTCGACTGATTACCAGGCGCCGGGCTGGTAGTCCTTGAGGAAGACGCCGTAGAGGTCTTCGCCTGCCTCGCCGCGCACGATCGGGTCGTAGACCCGGGCAGCGCCGTCGACCAGGTCGAGCGGGGCATGAAAACCCTCCTCGGCCAGGCGAACCTTCGTGGGGTGCGGGCGTTCGTCGGTGATCCAGCCGGTGTCGACGCTCGTCATGAGAATTCCGTCTTCGAGCATCTCCTTCGCGCTGGTGCGGGTGAGCATGTTCAGTGCGGCCTTGGCCATGTTGGTGTGCGGGTGGCCCGGCCCTTTGTAGCCGCGACCGAATACACCCTCCATCGCCGACACGTTCACGATGTAGGTGCGCCGGGCAGCGGATGCCGTGAGCGACGCCCGCAGACGGCTCACCAATAAGAATGGTGCGGTCGTATTGCACAGCTGTACTTCGAGCATCTCGAGCGGATCGACGTCCTCGACATTGGCCGTCCAGCTATTCACGTCGTGCAGGTCGGGAACGAGGCCGCCGGCGTCGATCGCGGTGCCGGCGGCGAGCTTTTCGAGCGAAGAAGACCCGGCTGCGAGGGCCAGCCGGGTGAGGTCATCCGCTGTGAGCGCACCCGCGCCGGAGGCGGCCGCAAGTAGCGGATGCCCCGACACCGACGCCGCCAGGGCCAGCGGATGCGCGTCGTTGGTGTGCCCGAACGACACGATCTCCGGCAGCGGGCCGTCGGGCAGCGGCGAATCCTCGGCCTCGACCAGGGGGGAGTACGAGCCGCGTGATCGACGCACGGTCTGCGCGGCGTTGTTGATGAGAATGTCGAGCGGGCCCTGGGCGGCGACGGAATCGGCCAGGGCGATCACCTGGGCCGGGTCACGCAGGTCGATGCCGACGATGCGCAGGCGGTGCAGCCAGTCCGTGGAGTCGGGCATGGCGGCGAAGCGGCGTACGGCATCGCGCGGAAAGCGGGTGGTGACGGTGGTGTGGGCTCCGTCGCGCAGCAGACGCAACGCGATATACATGCCGATCTTGGCCCGGCCGCCGGTGAGCAGGGCACGCTTGCCGGTCAGGTCGGTGCGGGCGTCGCGCTTGGCGTGGCTCGACAGTGCGCAGCTCGGGCAGAGCTGGTGGTAGAACGCGTCGACCACGGTGTACTTCTGTTTGCAGATGTAGCAGGCGCGGGGAACGAGCAGTTCTCCGGCGGTGGCCGCGCTGGTGCCGAGTGACAGCTGGGCGCCGCGGGTCTCGTCGTCGATGCGGGTGGGCGCGCCGGTGGCGGTGGCGGCGATGACGCTGCGATCGGCGTCGGCGATGACCGCACGCTTCTCCAGGCGGCGTGCCATCTTGACCGACTTGAACATCTTGGCAGTGGCCTGGCGCACGGTCACGAAGTCGGCGCTGTCCGGGTCGACGTTGCTGAGGGAGGCGAGCACCCGCAGGGTTACCGCGAGGTCGTGTGGGTCGATGTCGATGAATTCCGGATCGGATGATTCGAAGTCAGCGGTCGACACGCCCGATTCTTCTGGTGCCGAGCCGGTGGGCGCAGTGGTGGAGGGCGCGGTGGTCATTCCAGGATTCTACGCGGGGTGACTGTGAGCATCCGTTTGTGGGTGCGTGACCGAAAGCCGGCCACGCACGAACAAACGCACGCGCGAACGTTAGATCTTCGCCGGCTCCTGAATGGGGATGGCGTAGGTCGGCGGCTCGAAGGTATGGTCGAACGGCATTTCGTCGGTGTCGAGCAGGGGGTTGTCGTCCTGGGTCTTGACCAGTTCGTGCGCCTCTTCGTGGGTGTTCACACTCGGCATGGAGCCGGGCAGTGGACGGTTGGCCGATTCGCGCAGGAAGAAGATGGCGATCGCCCCGATGAACGAGGTACCCATGAGGTAGAACGCCGGCATCATGTCGTTGCCGGTGCCCACGATGAGCGCCGCGATGATAAACGGCGTGGTACCGCCGAAGATGGCCACCGCGAAGTTGTACGAGATGCCCATGGCGCCATACCGGCTCGCCGTCGGGAACAGGGCCGGCAGGGCCGAGGCGAGGTTCGAGACGTAGAACGTGACCGGGAATGCGATGAGCGCCAGGCCGAGCAGGGTCGACCAGATGTCGCCGATACCGATCAGCAGGAACGCCGGGTACGACAGCACGACCGTGCTGACGGCTCCGATCCAGAGCACCGGGCGACGCCCGATGCGGTCGGAGAGCCGGCCGGCCAGCGGGATGCACAACGCCATGACCACAAGAATCGGAATGGTCAGCGCCGTACCGTGCAATTCGTCGTACCCCTTATTCTCCGTGAGGTAGGTGGGCATATACGAGGTCAGCGCGTAGCCGACGGTGTTCGCGGCGGCGACCAGAATCATCGCGATGATGATGTTGCGCCAGTACGCCTTGAAGATGGCGATCGGACCCTTGGGAGTGTCGGCCGTGGCACCGATGGAGTTCTTCTGGGCTTCCTCCTGCGCGTCGAGCGTGGCCTGGAAGGCGGGGGACTCGTCGATCTTCATGCGGAAGTAGATGGCGATCAGGCCGAGCGGCCCGGCGATGAGGAACGGCAGACGCCAGCCCCACGCCTCCATCACGTCCTGGCCGAGGGTGAGCTGCAACACAGAGACGAGTGACGCGCCGACGGCGAAACCGAGGTAGCTGCCCATGTCGAGAAAGCTCGCGAAGTAGCCGCGCTGCTTGTCGGGCGCGTGCTCGCTGACGAAGGTCGTCGCCCCGGCGTACTCGCCACCGGTCGAGAAACCCTGCACGAGCTTGACGAACACCAGCAGCACCGCCGCCCAGACCCCGATCTGCGCGTAGCCGGGCAGCAGCCCGACGGCGAAGGTCGACGTGGCCATCAGAATCAGCGTGGTCGCGAGCACCTTCTGCCGACCGATGCGGTCACCGAGCCAGCCAAAGAACACGCCGCCGAGCGGGCGGGCGAAGAAGGTGGCCGCGAAGGTGCCGAGCAAAAACAGGGTTTGAACGGATGCGTCCGCCTCCGGCAAAAAGACCGGACCCATGGTGGTGATGAGGTAGCCGAAGATTCCCACGTCATACCACTCCATGGTGTTTCCCACGATCGTGCCGCCGAGGGCGCGCTTCATGATGGGCTTGTCGACGACGTTGACGTCGGACACGGCGATACGGCGGCGGCGAAGAGCCTTCAGGGGCTTTGCCCGGGCTGCCGAGGCGCTCCGGGCGCTGGAATTCGGGTTGGATGTGCTTCGGTCAGTGGGCATAAGAATTTCTCCCGTGGAGATATTGTGCTGCGAAGACAGAGCTGTACTGCGTGATCCAGATTTTTTTCAACCCACCCACAATACCCCCTCACGGGGGGCATCGCCCAAATGTTGGGTCTAACTTTCGGGGATGACTCAGGAGTGCTGCTTAGGCTGGGGGCATGACTGATTCTGTAGATTTCTGGTTTGACCCCTCGTGCCCCTGGGCCTGGATGACGTCGCGCTGGGTTGACGAAGTGGCACACCTGCGCGAATTTGACGTGACCTGGCACGTGATGAGCCTCGCCGTTCTCAACGAAGACCAGGACGTCAGCGAGGAATACGCCGCCTTCTTCCCGCGGGCACTCAAGTACACCCGACTCGTGGCCGCGGCCAACGAATTGCACGGCCAGAAGATGGTCAAGGCGCTCTACGACGCGCTCGGCACCCAGATTCACCCTGGCGGCAACCGCAATCCCGACGAGGTCATCCCCGCCGCGCTCGCCGAGGTGGGCCTTCCCGCGAGCTTCGCCGCCTTTGCGGACAGCGACGAGTACGACGCCCAGATGCGCGCCAGCCACTTCGACGGCATCAACCGGGTCGGCCAGGATGTCGGCACCCCGGTCATCGCGGTCAACGGCGTGGCCTTCTTCGGACCCGTCATCTCCCCGGCACCCATGGGCGACGACGCTCTCACACTCTGGGACGGCGTGGTCGCGCTCGCGAGCTACGACGGGTTCTTCGAGCTCAAGCGCAGCCGTACCCGCGACCCAATTTTCGCCGAGGTCGTCGGCACTAAATAGGATGGTGACATGCGCATCCACATCGCCACGGACCATGCCGGTCTCGACCTCAGCCACCACCTGATCACGCACCTGCGTGCGGCGGGCCACGAGGTCATCGACCACGGGCCCCAGGCCTACGACGCCCTCGACGACTACCCCGCGTTCTGCATCAATGCCGCGCAGGCCACCGTCGACGACCTTGAGGGAGGCATTGAAGCGCTCGGTGTCGTGTTCGGCGGCTCCGGCAACGGCGAGCAGATGGCCGCCAACAAGGTGACCGGCGCCCGCGCCGCCCTGGTCTGGAACCTCTCTACGGCAAGGCTCGCCCGAGAACACAACGACGCCAACGTCATCTCGATCGGTGCCCGCGAGCACACGATCGAGGAGGCCACCGGCTTTATCGACGCGTTCATCGCCGAACCGTTCAGCGACGAGGAGCGCCACGTGCGTCGCATCCGTCAGCTGGGTGAATACGAGATCACCGGAACCATTGCCGGCAAGAACGTCGACGGCAAGTGAGCTGAGGTGCCCGAAGGTCATTCCGTTCATCGCATCACCCGACAATTCCAGCGCAACTTCGTCGGGCACCGCGTCACCGTCTCGTCGCCGCAGGGCCGTTTTGTGGTCGGCGCCGCCCAGCTCAGTGGCCACACCATAACGGATGCCCGCGCCGTCGGTAAGCAGATGTTTCTGGAGTTCGACCACGGACTGTGGTTGCGCATCCACTTAGGAATGTACGGCGCCTGGGACTTCAGCGGCGAGATTCTGATGGATGCCACGATGGCCTCGGCCAACGGGAGGATGGGCCAGACCAACCAGCACGGCACCGACCTCGCTACGTATGACTCGGCCGGGGAAAACTCGATCTTCAGCATCGGAGCGCCCCGCCGTACCCGGGTGCGGATGTCCGAGCAGGAGAAGGAGATCGACCTGGCCGATGCCTTTCCGCCTGAGCCGGTCGGACAGGTGCGGGTGCGCCTCTTGAGCGACACGGTGTGCGCCGACCTGCGCGGCCCGACCGCTTGTGAGGTTCTCGACCCGGCCCAGGTCGACGCCGTGATCGGCAAGCTCGGCCCCGATCCGGAACAGGGCAACACGCCCGAGGCCGAGGAACGTTTCGTGAGCGTCGTGCGCAAGAAGCCCACGCCGATCGGCCGGCTGCTAATGGACCAGAGCGTGGTCAGCGGCATCGGCAACGTCTACCGCGCCGAGATGCTCTTTCGTGCCGGCCTCAACCCGCACGCCCCCGGCAAGTCGCTCAGCGATGACACCGTGCGCGCGGTCTGGCAGGACTGGGCGCACCTGTTGCACATCGGCGTCGCGACCGGTCAGATGATGACCATGGACAAGCTCGAGGGGGGCGAGTATCGCCTCGCCATGAAGAATCGCGCCGACCGGCACTGGGTCTACAAGCGCGAAGGCCTGCCCTGCCGGGTCTGCGGCACCCACATCGTGCTCGAAGAGATGGCGGCTCGCAAACTGTACTGGTGCCCGCGCTGTCAGGCCTGAGCACCGCCGTGGTGTGACGGCGCCCGGCACACTGCGAAAATAGGGTAATGATCCAGAGTCGACTTGCCCGGCCGCGCCGTCGTGTGGCAACCATCATCAGCGGCACGATCGTGGGCGCTGTGGTACTCGCCGTGGGCCTGACCGCCTGCACCAGCGACACCGGCGCCGGCGTGATCGACACCGTCGGTACCATCGATTTTGTGAACCCGCTCGCTATCCCGCCATTGGCGGAAGCGACCGTGAATGCTGCCGGTGAGCGAGTCTTCGACCTCACGGCCAAGGAGGGCACGACCGAGTTCACTCCCGGCGTCGCCACTGACACCTGGGGTTACAACGGCAGCTATCTCGGCCCGACCCTCGTCGCGAAACGCGGCGACGACGTGCGCATCAATGTTGGCAATGACCTCAATGAGGCCACGACCGTGCACTGGCACGGCATGAACCTGCCCGCCAAAATGGATGGCGGCCCGCACCAGATGGTCGAACCCGGCGCCAGCTGGAGCCCGAACTTCACGATCGACCAGCCCGCAGCGACCCTCTGGTATCACCCGCACCCCACCGAAAAGACCGAACACCAGGTTGAGATGGGGTTGGCCGGCCTGTTCCTGCTGCAGGACGACGAGGAGTCGGCGCTCAACCTGCCGCGCAGCTACGGGGTCGATGACATTCCCGTCGTCGTGCAGGACCGCCGCTTCGACGACAACGGCCAGTTTGTCACCGACGTGCGTGGCTACATCGGGCCGATCGGCGACCAGCTGCTGGTCAACGGCACCCTCGCGCCCTATCTCGACGTGACCAGCGATGTCGTGCGGCTGCGCCTGGTCAACGGGTCCACCGCGCGCCTGTACGACTTCGGGTTCAGCGACGGGCGCTCGTTCGACCTGATCGCAACCGACGGGGGACTCCTCGGCGAGGCGGCACCGATGCACGGCATCCGCTTGTCACCGGGGGAACGTGCTGAAATTCTCGTGAAAATGACCCCGGGCGAGACCGTGAAACTGCAATCCACCCCGCCCGATCTCGGCACGTCGGCCAGCGCAGCGACGCGCAACGCCGGCGACGACACCCTCGACGTCATGGAACTGCGCGCGGCCGACGCGCTCAGCAGCATCGGCGCCACGCCGACCACCCTGGCCAACATCGTGCCACTGGACAAAGCGGATGCCACCACCGACCGTTCCTTCACCCTCAACGGCTACACGATCAACAACCGGCTGATGGACATGACCCGCATCGACGAGACCGTCGAGGCCGGCGCCACCGAGGTGTGGACCGTCGACAACGCCATGCCGCTGCCGCACAACTTTCACGTGCACGCCGTGCAGTTTCAGGTGCTGCGGGTGGGGACCGAGTCGCCGCCAGCCGAACTCTCCGGGTGGAAGGACACCATCTATCTCGAACCCGGCGTTCGCTACGAATTGATCATGCAGTTTGCGGAATATACCGATCCGAACTTTCCGTATATGTTCCACTGCCACATGCTCGCGCACGAAGATGCCGGAATGATGGGCCAGTTCGTGGTCGTCGGGCCGGGCGAGCAGGCCGGAACGCCACCGACCGCTCACGACGCGATCATTTCGCGGGAGAACCTGGCCGTCGGAAATGGCCCGCGCGTGCTGACGCCAGACCACGGGCATTGACGTAACGCAGTCTCTTTCGGACCAATAAGTATGGTCTACGGCCCAGCGCCTGACCAGCCCCAGTTTTGGTATTTGTGAGCAAAACTCGTGTCGAATATATTTCAGCTACCGATCGGCACTCAGGCTGATTTCTCACAGAACGGACTACCCGACATGAAGTTCTTCACCCAGATTTCCGCATTCGTCAACAGCCTGCGTTCAGAAGAAAAGGGTGCTACCGCGGTGGAGTACGGCCTCATGGTCGCGCTGATCGCCGTCGCCATCATCGTCAGCGTCACCCTGCTCGGGACCAACCTTGGCACGCTCTTCACCAGCGTCGCCGGCAAACTGCCCGTCATTAAGTAGCCAGCGATAGAACTCGGTCGGCCGGTCGGTCGACCGAACGGCACAGTGACAGCGGTAAAAGGTGGCGGCTTCCGCAGGGAAGCCGCTGCCGCTCAAGCTGAAGGGACCTCCGATGTTGGGGTTACGTCGACGACTGATGCGCCTGCACTCTGGTGAACGTGGCGCGGCAGCGGTGGAGTTCGCGCTGGTACTGCCAATTCTCATCATTCTTATCTTCTTCATCATCGAGTTCGGTCGGCTGTACAACATCCAGATCTCCATCACCGGAGCCGCCCGCGAGGGTGCCCGGTCGATGGCGATTCACAACGTCGTGGACGACGCGAAGACGGCCACCCTTAATGCCGCCCCGTCAGTTCCACTGACAGCCGGGGAAGTCACAGTCAGCCCGACCACCTGTGCGACCGATTCGACCATTACGGTGACGGTCAAACACACGGTCGATCTCATCTCGGGCTACCTTCCATACACATCAATGGTGCTCACCGGAAAGGGAGTCATGCTGTGCGGTGGCTAAATCATCTGCTCCGCGCCGAGCGCGGCGCCAGCGCCGTCATGGTCGGCATCCTCATGATTCCCCTGCTGGGATTCCTGGCGATCGCGATCGACGTCGGCGCCCTCTACGCCGAAAAAGCGCAACTGCAGAACGGGGCGGATGCAGCAGCCATTGCCATCGCCCGCAACTGCGCCGTCGACGGCCTGTGCAACTCCCCGACCACGGTCGCGAACCAGGCTCAAGACTTTGCGAATGTCAATTCAAACGACGCAAAATCCAATGCCTCAGCGGTCGTGCCCGCGCCGTCACCCGCGCCTCCCAACAGCGTTCAGGTTGTAGCGACTACTTTGGAGGCATCTGGAGCGTCCGCGATTAGGCCGTTCTTCGCCATCGGAGCTGCTCCAACGACAATGAGCGTGGTAGCGCAGGCGGAGTGGGGTTCGCCCGAAGCGGCCAACGTGTTGCCACTCGCTATTTCTTACTGCGAATTTCGGCCGGCTCTCGACGGCAAACTACAGCTCATTCGCTACGATCGGAATCTGGAGTGCGCTGGCCGCGACGGGCATCCTATTCCGGGAGGTTTCGGCTGGATTGACCCGATCGCCGACACCTGCGAAGCTGCCGTTAACCTTACCAGCGAGACCGTACCCAGCGACCCGGGAAACGACCCGCCGACGAGTGACTGCGACACGTACTTCAACGCCATGCTGAACACCACGATCTTGGTGCCCATCTTCGATCGCGCCTACGCCAGCAACGGCAACGACGCCGTGACGGGAGCCGTGGGCAGCTACCACATCTATGCCTTTGCCGCCTTTCGCATCACCGGGTGGAAGTTCAGCGGAAACAATAATCTTCCGATGACCAGCCTCGATCCAGTTGCGCAAGCCTCGCCGGCGACGAAATGCACCGGAAATTGCAGGGGCATTCAGGGATATTTCGACCACTGGGTGTCGGTTGACTCGGCAGAAGTACAAGAGCTCGGCGGACCGAATCTCGGCGCAGAGTTTGTCAGACTGATCAAATAGGAGATCCCATGAAAACCCGACTTATCGGTGCGATCGTCGCGATTATTTTGGCCCTCGTGGGCACCTTCGCGCTCACCGGCTACGTGCGCGGTGCCGATGCCCGAGCGGCAGACGGCGCAGCCTTGGTCTCCGTGTTCGTCGTGACGACTCAGATTCCGCAGGGCACCAAGGCTGAAGACATCACCACGTTCATTGAACAGAAGCAGATTCCTGCGGTGGCCGCCGTTCCGGGTCGGGTGACCAAACTGAGCGCGCTTGCTGGCACGGTAGCGGATGCCGCGCTCGTACCCGGCGAGCAGCTGATCAGTTCTCGTTGGGTCGAAGCGGCCGACCTTGCCGCCCGCGGTGACGTCAAGGTTCCCGACGGCATGCAGGTGCTCACCCTCGCGTTACCGCTGGAACGAGTCGTGGGCGGCGTGCTCAAAGCCGGCGACACCGTGGGAGTGGTGATCACCGCGACCAAAACCGTCGACGGAACGGAAATGCTGCTGAGCAAGCAGGTCTTCCACAAGGTGCTGGTCACGGCCGTGCAGGCCGGCACCACCACGACGCCCGACGCTGGCGCCGATGCCACCCCGGTGAGCGTCATTATGGTCACTCTGGCCCGCACCACCCCCGACATCGAGTCCCTGGTCTGGGGCCAGCAGTTCGGAACGGTCTGGCTCACGATCGAACCCGACAACGCCTCCGAGACGGGCTCCCGAGTCGTTGACGGGTCGGAGATGTTCCGATGAGGCAGATGCAGAGTTTCGGGCCCCTGCCGCAGGCTCGCCCCGGCGGGGCAAACCCCGAACCCGGCCAGGTGATCATCGAAATGCGTGATGAACCGGTCGATCTTGCAGCGACGCGTACCGAGGCAGTGGAACAGAATCTTCTTCCGGCTAGAAACGCACCGCGGCGTCGCATCGTAGCGGTCGTCGCCCCCAAAGGCGGTCTCGGAAAGACCACGGTCGCCACCAACCTGGCCGTCGGCCTGGCGCGGCTCGCCCCGCACTCGGTCGTGCTCATCGATGCCGATGTGCAGTTCGGGGACGTCGCCATGGCGCTTTCCCTGGAGCCGGCGCTGACCCTGCCCGACCTCGTCTTGGGGAGCGCCGTCGACGACCTCATGGTGCTCAAATCGTCGCTGACCGCACATTCGAGCGGCTTCTACACGGTGTGCGGTTCCGACCAGCCGGATGCCGGCGATCGCGTCACCGGCGATCAGCTCGGTCATCTCATCAATCAACTCGCCGACGTCTTTCAGTACATCATCATTGACACCGCGCCGGGGCTCGGCGATCATGCCCTGGCCGCCCTCGAACTGGCCACGGACGCCGTGTTTCTCTGCGATATGACGGTACCCAGCGCTCGCGGGCTGCGCAAGGAACTCGCCGTGCTCGATCGCATTGGCATCATGCCGCCGAAACGCCACGTCGTGCTCAACCTGGCCGATCACCGCAGCGGGCTCAGCGTTCGAGATGTCGAGGCGACCATCGGTGTGCCGGTCGACGTAGCAGTGCCCCGTTCCACCCTGGTCTCGGTGTCGACAAACCGGGGCGTACCGGTGCTGCAGGAGGGCGGACGAAGTCCCGTCGCCCGCGCCCTCGACAGGCTGGTCGCCCGGTTTGACGCCGGTGCCCCCAAGAAAACCTTTCAGCTGCACAAGAGGGTGGATATCTCATGAGACTCAATGAACGAATGGACGCCGCACTGCGCGACGGTCCGCTGGCCCGCGTTGACCGCACCGCACCGCTGCATCCGCTGCCAAGCGTGCCTGACGACGGCGTCGTACCGGCAGCCCGTACCGCCCCGCCAGCTGAGGCGCCGCCGATCGTCGTCGATCCGCTTGCCGACATTAAGGAGCGGGCGGCCCAGGAACTGTTCGAGCGCATCGGGTTTCGCCTGAACGACTCAAGCCTGACCGAGGAACAGCTGCACAGCTACGCCAGAACCGAGCTGGGCAACATCGTCACCGACGAGCAGGTGCCACTCAATTCCGACGAACGGGCGCGCCTGATCAATGAGATCGGCGACGACGTGCTCGGCTATGGTCCGCTGGAATCGCTGCTCGACGACGACACCGTGACCGAGATCATGGTGAACGGCCACGAGCAGATTTGGGTGGAACGCTTCGGCCAGCTGTCCCGCAGCGATACCCACTTCACGAGCGAGGCCCAGCTTCGCCGGGTGATCGAGCGAATCGTGTCCAAGGTCGGTCGCCGCATCGACGAATCGTCTCCGCTCGTCGATGCCCGCCTGGCCGACGGTTCCCGGGTGAACGCCATCATCCCGCCGCTCGCTGTGGACGGCTCCTCCCTGACCATCCGCAAATTCGCCCGGGAACCGTTTACGGTGACCGACCTCATCCGCTTGGGAACGATGAGCATCGAAATGGCACAGGTGCTCGACGCCTGCGTCAAGGCACAACTGAACATCATCGTGTCGGGTGGAACGGGGACTGGTAAAACGACCCTGCTCAACGTACTCTCCGGGTTCATTCCCGAGCGAGAGCGCATCGTGACCATCGAGGATGCCGTCGAGCTGCAACTGCAGCAGGAACACGTCATCCGCCTCGAATCCCGCCCAGCCAACATCGAGGGCAAGGGCGAGGTCACCATTCGTGACCTTGTGCGCAACTCCCTGCGCATGCGGCCGGACCGCATCGTCATCGGTGAGTGCCGCGGTGGCGAGACCCTTGACATGCTTCAGGCCATGAACACCGGGCATGAGGGGTCGATTTCCACGGTGCACTCCAATTCGCCGCGCGATGCGATCGCCCGCATGGAGACACTCGTGCTGATGGCGGGCATGGACCTGCCGGTGCGGGCGATCCGAGAGCAGATCTCTTCCGCCATCGACGTGATCGTGCAGATCAGCCGCATGAAAGACGGCTCTCGGCGCATTACCCATGTCACCGAGGTGCAGACCATGGAGGGGGAGATCGTCACCCTCCAGGAGGTGTTCGTGTTCGATCACCACGCCGGGGTCGATCCTGCGGGAAACCTGCTCGGTCGCGCGATAGCCACTGGCGTTCGGCCACGTTTCGCCGATCGCTTCGCCGACCTCGGTATCGTTTTGGACCCGAGTGTGTTCCAGGCCGACCTGCTGACCCGCAGCGCGAAGGCACCGCGATGAGTACCGCGATCTTTGCGCTCGGTGTGCTGTGCGTTGTTGCCGCACTGCTCGTGGTCGTGCTTCTTGTCATTGCGCCGCCGATGCTTCGCGTGCCGCTGGATCGTCGCCGCGCTCCCGGCGCGGTAGAGGTGTCCGGGCTGACCCGGCTCACCGACCGCACCGTCGGAGCGATCGACCGAGTGATCCGGCGACGCAACGTGGTGCCGTTAACCGCAGCCGAGCTGGAACAGGCTGGGATCCGAATGCAGCCATCCGCTTTTGTGCTCATGGTGATTTCCGCAGCGACGGTGGCAGCCCTGCTCGGCCTGCTCCTCGGTGACGGCACCGTTTGGATGGTGCCCCTCATGATTTTGTTCGCGGCATTCGCTGTCGTCGGCGCCAAGGTCTGGCTCCGGTTGCGCACAGGGCACCGCCGCGCCAAATTCGCCGATCAGCTTGACGAATCACTCGGGCTGCTGGCCGGCGGACTGCGCGCCGGGCACAGCCTGATGCGGGCAGTGGATGCCGTCAGCCACGAAACCGAACAACCCACGTCCGATGAATTTGCGCGCATCGTGAACGAAACACGTATCGGCCGTGACCTGAGCGACTCGCTCGAGACTACGGCAGTGCGCATGCGCAGTGAAGATTTTCGGTGGGTCGCCCAAGCCATCTCGATTAACCGCGAGGTTGGTGGCAACCTCTCAGAGGTGCTCGACCAGGTGGGTCACACCATTCGGGAACGCAATCAGGTTCGGCGTCAGGTCAAATCCCTCGCCGCTGAGGGAAAGCTCTCGGCGTGGGTGCTCGTGCTTCTGCCGATCGGGGTGTTCGCGTTCCTGCTTATCAGCCAGCCCAATTATTTCAACGGGTTCCTCGGCAACATTATCGGAATCATCGCGCTCATCGTGGCCGCCGTTCTGCTGATTGTCGGTTCGCTCTGGATGATGGCCGTCGTCAAAGTGAGATTCTAAGGAGAAGCGGATGCCCCCGATACTCATCTTTTTCGCCGCCCTTGCTGTGGCCAGCGGCCTCGCCGCCATCGTAGCCATTCTGGTCGGAGCCCGCCGAACCGACCCGGTCGCCGACGCGGTCCTTGTGCTGCCCGGATTGGGTCGGCCGGGCCGGCTGCCTCGTCGCTCGGGACTGCTCGCGGCCAGTCGTGAGTTGGCACCAAAGGGGTACGTGGGCTTTCTTGACCACCGCCTCGCCCTGGCCGGCCGCCCCGCCGCCTGGACCACCGATAAGATCTTCATCGCCAAACCAGCCCTGGCCGGAGCCGGCCTGCTGCTCGCGGTGCTGTGGATCACCAACGACCCCGTTCCGCTGCGCATCCTGGTCGGAAGCCTGCTCGTGGTGATCTGCTTCTTCGTGCCCGACCTGCTGCTGTACAGCCGTGGTCAGGAACGCCAGGCAGCCATGCAGAACGCGCTCGCCGACACGCTTGACCAGATGACCATTTCGGTCGAGGCCGGCCTCGGCTTTGAAGCGGCGATGAGCAAGGCCGGAACCAATGGGTCCGGGCCGCTGGCTGAGGAGCTCATCCGCACTCTGCAGGACATGAGCATCGGCCGCAGCCGCAAGGATGCCTACCTCGCGCTCGCCGATCGCACCGATTCCGCCGATCTGCGCCGCTTCACACGGTCGGTCATCCAGGCCGACACCTACGGCATCGCAATCGCCGACGTCCTACGGGTGCAGGCGGGGGAGATGCGTCTGCGCCGCCGTCAGCGTGCGGAGGAGCAGGCGATGAAGGTGCCGGTCAAGGTCATCTTCCCGCTCGTGTTCTGCATCCTGCCGGTGCTGTTCATCGTGCTGCTGACGCCCGCGGTGATCAACATCATGAAGGTCTTCTCGCTCTGAGCCCGGGGAGATCGTGACCAGGCTTGGACAGAACCGCCTCCGCTGCAGCAGCGGAGGCGGTTCTGTGTGGGGTGAATCGTGGCTGGTCAGGCACGTACCGGGGACTTCTTGGGTAGAAAACTACGGTGCTAGTCACGGGTTGCACCTCACCTTGCGGGAGACACGCAGAACCGAAGCCATCTGGCTTCGGTCCCTTCAATTGGGAGGGGTCGACGGGAATCGAACCCGCGTCATAAGTTTGGAAAACTCAGGCTCTACCATTGAGCTACGACCCCACGCCCAACATTCGGGCACTGGGATAGCGTAGTACAAGAAACCGGGCACCGGATGCCAGTGCGGGCGCATCCGCTCGAATGCCGTGCATTAGACTGGCTGAGGTCAATCCGGCTGTCGCAAGCTTCCGCCTGCGCCGACAGATTGATTCCCCAACAAAAGTAGTACCGACGGATCGAACGATCCGGGGCGTAGCTCAGCTTGGTAGAGCGCTCGTTTTGGGGGCGAGAAGTCGCAGGTTCAACTCCTGTCGCCCCGACATTACCCGCAGCACACCGTTTCAATACACAGGAGAGTCTCGAGTGAAGTCCACGGTCGAAAAACTGAGCCCCACGCGCGCCAAGCTCACCATCACGGTGAGCCCCGACGAGCTGAAGCCAGCCATCACCCACGCCTACGGCCACATTGCCGAAGACATCAACATCCCCGGTTTTCGTAAGGGAAAGATCCCGCCCGCGATCATCGACCAGCGCGTCGGCAAGGCTGCCGTTCTGGAACACGCCGTTAACGAGGGCCTCGACGGTTTCTACCGCGCCGCCGTCGAAGAGAACAAGCTGCGCCCGCTGGGTCGCCCCGAAGCCGACATCGTCGAATGGCCGAGCAACACCGACTTCTCCGGTGACCTGCTTCTCGCCATCGAGGTTGACGTGCGCCCCGAGATCGACCTGCCCGACTACGCCGGCCTCAAGCTCACCGTCGATGCTGTCTCGGTCTCCGACGAAGAAGTCGCCGAAGAACTCGACAAGCTGCGCAGCCGTTTCGGCACGCTCATCACCGTTGACCGCCCCGCCAAGACCGGCGACTTCGCCCAGATCGACCTGAACGCCGCGATCGACGGCGACGAGGTTGACACCGCCAGCGGAATTTCCTACGAGGTCGGCTCCGGCGACCTCATCGACGGCATCGACGAGGCGCTCGATTCGCTCAGCGCCGGCGAGACCACCACCTTCAACTCCGACCTCATGGGCGGAGACCACGAGGGTGAGACGGCCGAGATCACGATTACGGTCATCGCTGTCAAGGAGCGCGAACTGCCAGAGGCCAACGACGACTTCGCTCAGATCTCGAGCGAGTTCGACACGATCGCCGAGTTGACCGAGAGCCTCAAGGTTCAGGTCGAGAAGTCCAAGGCCTTCGGTCAGGGCAGCCAGGCCCGCGAGCGTCTCATTGAGACGCTGCTTGGTTCGGTCGACGTTCCGATCCCCGCCGCGATCATCCTCGACGAGGTGAACCGTCACCTCGAGGGCGAAAGCCGTCTCGAAGACGACACCCACCGCGCCGAGGTCACCGAGGCTAGCGAGAAGACGTTCCGTCAGCAGATTCTGCTCGACACGATCGCCGAAGCGGAGCAGGTCAAGGTCAGCCAGGACGAGCTCACCCAGTACCTCATCCAGGGCGCCAGCCAGTACGGCATGGACCCGAGCGAGTTCGTACAGACGCTCAACACCAACGGTCAGATTCCGTCGATGGTCGCCGAGGTTGCCCGTAACAAGGCCCTCGCCATCGCCCTGGGCAAGGCCGAGGTCGTTGACTCCAACGGCAAGCCGGTCGACCTGAGCGAATTCACCGGCCCGGTCGCTGATGATTCCGCCGACGACGCCGCTGTCGAAGCGGATGCCGCCACCAGCGACGACGACGCCCCCGTCGTCGAAGCCGACGCCGAGGTTGAAGAGAAGCCCAAGAAGAAGAAGGCCGCTGCCAAGAAGTAGCGGTTGTTTGCGTGAACGGGCCGGCTGGAATCTTTCCAGTCGGCTTTTTGCATGCTGAGGGAGCCGTGTGCGCGGCCCGGTAATCTGCCGAGGGCGAACAGAGCCGTTTTCGCTCGCGCGCTCCGATAGATTCATTGAGAAGCGACAACTGAAACGGAGCACGACATGGCCGACCCGACACCCACCAACGGTGTATTTGACCGACTGCTGAAGGACCGCATCATCTGGCTCGGCTCAGAGGTCCGTGACGAAAATGCCAACGAGATCTGCGCCAAGATCCTGTTGCTGGCAGCCGAAGACTCGAAGCGAGACATCTACCTCTACATCAACTCACCCGGTGGTTCGATCACCGCCGGAATGGCAATCTACGACACGATGCAGTTCGTACCCAACGACATTGTCACCGTCGGTATCGGCATGGCCGCCTCGATGGGGCAGTTCCTGCTGACCAGTGGAACCAAGGGCAAGCGGTACATCACCCCGAACGCCCGGGTGCTGCTGCACCAGCCGTCCGGCGGATTCGGTGGCACGGCCGCCGACATCCAGACCCAAGCGCGCCTCATTCTCGACATGAAGCAGCGACTGTCGGAGATCACGGCCGCGCAGACCGGCAAGACGCCAGAGCAGATCAACGCCGACGGTGACCGCGACAACTGGTTCAGCGCTCAGGAAGCCCTCGAATATGGTTTCGTCGATCACCTCCGCGCATCCGCTTCGGATGTCATCGGCGGCGGCGGCACTGACCCCGACGCGGCAGTCACCAAGTAGTCCACCGAAACTGAACAGGAAGAAATCATGACTATCCCCACATTCGGTGGAACGGCCTACAGCTCGATGGGCGGCTCGACCAAGAACGCTCCTGAATCTCGCTACATTCTCCCCACCTTTGAAGAGCGCACCGCCTACGGCTACAAGCGCCAGGACCCCTACGCCAAGCTGTTCGAAGACCGCATCATCTTTCTCGGTGTGCAGGTCGACGACGCCTCGGCCGATGACGTCATGGCCCAGCTCCTCGTGCTCGAGAGTCAGGACCCCGACCGCGACATCACCATGTACATCAACTCGCCCGGCGGTTCGTTCACCGCTATGACGGCGATCTACGACACCATGCAGTACATTCGCCCGCACGTGATGACCGTGTGCCTCGGCCAGGCGGCATCCGCTGCCGCCGTGCTGCTTGCCGGTGGTACAGCGGGCAAGCGTCTCGCCCTGCCGAACGCGCGCATCCTCATTCACCAGCCCTCGGTTGGTGGCCAGGGCGGCGGCCAGGCCTCGGACATCGAGATTCAGGCAGCCGAGATTCTGCGCATGCGCGTCTGGCTTGAAGAGACCCTCGCTCACCACTCCAACCGGAGCGTGGAGCAAGTCAACAAGGACATTGACCGCGACAAGATCATGAGCGCGGCCGAGGCCCTCGAATACGGCCTGATCGACCAGGTTCTGACCAGCCGCAAAAACCTTCCGATGCTGGTCAAATAGCCTGTGCCCTGAACCGGTACGACCGGCGCGTCGCCTGCGGGCGGCGCGCCGTTTCGGTTTATGGCGTGCTGCACGTAACTGTCACACGTACAGGCTAGGCTCAATTGCAGCGAGACCAATGGAGGAGGCTGACATGGCCCGAATCGGTGAAAGTGCCGACCTGCTCAAATGTTCCTTCTGCGGAAAGAGCCAGAAGCAGGTACAACAGCTCATCGCCGGCCCCGGCGTGTACATCTGCGACGAATGCGTCGAGCTGTGCAACGAAATCATCGAAGAGCGACTGGCTGAAGCCGGCTCTGAAGCCATCGCCGGCGAGTTCGACCTCCCCAAGCCCAAAGAAATCTTCGGCTTCCTCGAGGAATATGTTATCGGGCAAGAACCCGCCAAGCGTGCCCTCGCCGTCGCCGTGTATAACCACTACAAGCGCGTGCGGTCACGAGCCACGCTCACCGCCGCTGAGGCCATTCACGACGACGTTGAGATCGCCAAGTCCAACATCCTGCTGATCGGCCCCACCGGCTGCGGCAAAACGTACCTCGCCCAGACTCTGGCCAAGCGCCTCAACGTTCCCTTCGCCGTAGCGGATGCGACGGCCCTCACCGAAGCCGGCTACGTCGGTGAAGACGTCGAGAACATTCTGCTGAAGCTCATTCAGGCCGCCGACTACGACGTCAAGCGGGCCGAGACCGGCATCATCTACATCGACGAGATCGACAAGATCGCGCGCAAAGCCGAGAACCCGTCGATCACCCGCGACGTGTCGGGCGAGGGCGTGCAGCAGGCGCTGCTGAAGATTCTCGAGGGCACCATCGCGTCGGTCCCCCCGCAGGGCGGGCGCAAGCATCCGCATCAAGAGTTCATTCAGATCGACACCACGAACGTGCTGTTCATCGTGGCCGGTGCGTTCGCCGGGCTCGAAGACATCATCTCGTCCCGCGCCGGCAAGAAGGGCATCGGCTTTGGGGCACCCCTGCACATCAAGGGGGACGACATCAACCTGTTCAGCGAAGTGCTGCCCGAAGACCTGCACAAATTCGGGCTGATCCCCGAGTTCATCGGCCGACTTCCCGTCGTCACGACCGTCACCCAGCTCGACCAGGTGGCCCTCATGCAAATTCTCACTGTTCCCAAGAACGCCCTGGTGCGTCAGTACCAGCGCATGTTCGAACTCGACGGGGTGGAGCTCGAGTTCGAGCAGCCGGCCCTCGAGGCCATCGCCGACCTCGCCGTGCTGCGCAAGACCGGTGCCCGTGGGCTGCGAGCCATCCTCGAAGAGGTACTCGGTCCGGTCATGTTCGAGGTGCCGTCCAGCACCGACGTGGAGCGGGTCATCATCAACCGCGACACCGTGCTGAACAACGCTCCGGCCGAGATGGTGTTGCACAAGACCCGCCAGGTAAAGTCCGCCTAGCAGCGTACGCGTTCAGGTGCGTCAACCTCCGGGTTGAGCGAGGCCGTCACTCTTCTGCCGCCGTGGTGGGGAGGCGGAGTGCAATCGGTGTGTGGGTCGTAGTCTGCGGGGGTGCTCAGTCGACATATGAGGTGTTGCGGCGTATCTGGCGGACTTCGAATCGGGTACTCACGACGATGCCGGCCGTGGTGCGTTCGATACTGAGCGCGGCAAGAGTTGCGGCGAGGGCCAGCAGCGCTCCGGCTGCCTCAAGACTCTCCTCCACGCCCAGCAGTACGTGGTATTCGAGGCTCGCACGAGCGAGGTCATCTTGGCGCCCGCCAACGATGTACCCGGTGAGTGCTTCGATTCCGACCGCGCCGAGCAGGTAGATCGTGCCCGCGACGATGAGCCGCCGCCGAAGACGGCGGTCAATTCGTCGAGCGATCCACAACACCACCAGGCCAGCGGCGATGGCGAGCGGCACCCCGAGGGCGAGCCACGCGAACGTGAACGACGAACCGAGATTGAACCGGGCCAGCTTCTCATGCAGCTGGGCGATCTCATCGGCAGACATCTCAAGTGCGACAGCGCCGAGGAAGAAGTACGGCAGCGCGGCCCTGCCCTCGTGTCGTGCGGTGAATCCGACGACGCCGAGGGCGACGCCGACGCCCGCCAGGAGAAGGCCGGAAATCCAGGCCCACAGGTTGGCTTCACCATCGGCGTAGAGCAGACTCGCCGTTCCGCTCAGAAGAGCCCAGCCCGGTACGGAGCTGTCGATGTTCTCGCGGATGAAATGCAGCACCAGTCCGGCCAGCAGCATCCCGGCCAAAACGATGGCAGCGATCCACAAGAAGCGCCGCCGGCCCTCGCCCTGGCGTGACAGTTCCGGAGTGTCCATAGTCATGGAGCTTACGGCCAGACCGAGCCGGTCGCATCCTCAATCCTGAGGGTGCAGGGTCCACCTGCCGCTCAGTAGACAACTTCGTGGGGTGTGGTGCCACCTGCACCCCGCGAAGTTGTCCAGTGAGCGGATGCCGCGGTCTAGTTGAGGCCGCGGCGGTCGAGCAGCGGCTGCAGCTCGGCATCCCGACCGCGCCAGTGCCGGTAGGCCTCCAGCGGGTCCGTGGTGCCGCCGACTCCGAGCAGTCGGTCCCGAAAACGATCACCATTGGCACGAGTGAGGCCGCCGTTCTCCTTGAACCATTCGACGGTGTCGGCGTCGAGTACTTCACTCCAGATGTAGGAGTAGTACCCGGCGTCGTACCCGCCCGAGAAGGTGTGGGCGAAGTACGTGCTGGCGTAGCGGGTGGGAACTGCGGGGTTGTCGAGACCGACGGAAGCGAGGGCATCCGCTTCGAACCTGGCAACGTCGGTGACGGTCGTGTCGGCATCGATCCGGTGCCAGGCCTGGTCGAGCAGCGCTGCGGCCAGGTATTCACTGGTGAGGAAGCCCTCATTGAAAGCCGACGACGCCTGGATGCGGTCAACGAGCTGCTGCGGCATCGCCTCACCGGTCTGGTAGTGGCGAGCGTAGTTGGCCAGCACCTCGGGCCAGAGCATCCACATTTCGTTGACCTGGCTGGGAAACTCGACGAAGTCGCGGTAGACATTGGTGCCGGAGAACTTGGGGTAGGTGGCCCGGGCGAGCAGGCCGTGCAGGGCATGGCCGAATTCGTGGAATAGGGTCGTGACCTGGTCGTAGGTGAGCAGGGTCGGCTGTCCGGCGGCAGGCTTGGAGACATTGAGGTTGTTACAGACCACGGTCGTCTCGGTGCCGAGCAGGGTGGACTGCGCGACCAGGGCGTTCATCCAGGCCCCGCCACGCTTGGAATCGCGGGTGTAGAAATCGCCGATGTACAGCCCGAGGGCCGAGCCATCTTCGGTCGTGACCTCGAACACCCGCGATTCGGGGTGCCAGCCGACCAGATCGGGCCGAGCGGTGAAGGTGAGGCCATAGAGCTGGTGGGCCGCGTAGAAGACCCCGTTGGCCAGCACGCTCCCGAGCTCGAAATAGGGACGCATGGCGGCGGTGTCCACGTCGTACTTGGCCCGGCGTACCTTCTCGGTGTAGAACGCCCAGTCCCAGGCGGCCAGCTCGAAACCGCCGCCCTCGGCGTCGATCACGGCCTGCAGGTCGGCCTGCTCCACGCTAGCGTTCCGCGCAGCGGCCGGCGCGAGACGCCCGAGCAGATCCCAGACCGCGCCGGGAGTCTTGGCGGTCTCATCGGCGGTCACGTAGGCGGCGTGGCTGTCGAACCCGAGCAGGCGGGCGCGCTGGGCCCGCAGGTGGGTGATCTCGATCACGAGCGGCCGGTTGTCGCTCGCAGCTCCCGCATCATCTGAGCGGATGCCGCGGGCCCGGCTTGCTGCCAGCAGCCGTTCGCGCACCCCGCGGTTGGTGAGGCTCGCCAGGTAGGGGTGCGAGGTGGGCAGCACGAGGCTGATCAGGTACTTACCGTCGAGCTGGCGTTCCCGCGCAGCCTCCGCGGCGGCCGAGATCTCACCGTCGGTGAGCCCGTCGAGCTCGGCCACGTCGTCAATGACCAGGGCGAGCTCGTTGGTGTCGGCCAGCAGGTTCTTTTCAAACCGGGTGGTGAGGGTCGACAGCCGCGAGTTGAAATCACGCAGAGACTGCTTATCGTCGTCGCTCAGGCCGGCCCCGGCCAGTGTGAACTCGGTGAAGTACCGGTCGAGCAGGTAGAGCGACTCGGCATTGAGTTCGAGATCGGAGCGCTGGGCATGCAGAGCGGCGATGCGGGCATACAGGGCGGGGTCGAGCCTCATGGCATCGGCGTGGGCGGCCAGCAGCGGCGCAAGTTCTTCTTCGAGGTCGTTGGTGAAGTAGCTGGAGTCGGAGGAGCTCTTGTTGAAGAAGACCTCGGCCACCCGCGACAGCGTCTGCCCGCTGCGCTCGAGCGCGACAAGCGTGTTTTCGAAGGTGGGGGCATCCGCTGTGTGGGTGATTGCCCCGACCTCGGCGAGCTGCTCGGTCATGCCCTGCAGAAAAGCCGGGCGGTAGTGCTCGTCACTGATCGACGCGAACGGCGGCAGCTGGTAGGGCAGAGTACTGCGGGCGAAAAAGGGATTGTTCACGGTGGAAGCCATGCCTCCACCCTAGCCAAACCCGCCGGCCCGGCCCGGTCACCGGCTGCGCGTAGGATCTCACCATGACCCACCTGACCGGCAGTTCAGAGTCCGCTCCACGTGACGAATACACCCACGGGCACCATGAGAGCGTGCTGCGCTCGCATACCTGGCGCACGGTCGCGAACTCGGCGGCCTACCTCATTCCAGAATTGCAGGCCGGGAGCGTGCTGCTCGATGTGGGCTGCGGTCCCGGCACGATCACGGTCGATCTGGCCCATCGGCTCGCTCCGGGCCGCGTGGTCGGCATCGACGCGTCGAGCGATATCGTCGCGCGCGCGACCGGCCTGGCCGCCGATGAGGGGGTACACAACGCGAGTTTCCAGGTCGGGGACGTCTACGCACTCGCCTGGCCCGATGCGACGTTCGATATCGTGCACGCCCACCAAGTGCTGCAGCACCTGGCCGACCCGGTCGCGGCGATGGCCGAGATTCGCCGGGTGCTCAAGCCTGGCGGCGTGTTCGCCGCCCGCGACGTCGACTACGGCGGAGTCATGATCGCACCGAACATCGACGGCCTGGTCGACTGGATGCGGGTCTACCGCGAGGTGCACGCCTGGAACGGAGGTGACCCCGATGCCGGTAGGTCGCTGAAGGCCTGGGCCCGGCGGGCCGGATTCACCGCGGTGACCAGCAGCGCATCCATCTGGTGCTTCGCGTCGGATGCCGAGCGCGAGTGGTGGGGCGAATCGTGGGCGGTACGAGTGACCGAATCAAGTTTTGCAGCGCACGCTATCGAGTCGGGGCTGGCCGACCTCGCCGATCTCGAACGGATGGCCGTGGGCTGGCGCGAGTGGGTACGCGACCCCAACGGCTGGTTCGGCATGCCGCACGGCGAGATTCTGGCCCGAGCCTGACGCGAGGCCGCGAATCAGGGCAGGCGGGGCCACTCGGCGCGCACCGCACTCAGCGCGTCGTCGAGACTGACCCCGCGCTGCTGCAGGGCGTGCACGAAGCGTCGAGCGCTGGCCCGGGATTCGTCGTCGAGGCACTGATCGGCGCGAACCCGGGTGCCGCTGCCACGGCTGGTTGAGATAAGCCCGGCCGCTTCCAGCGCCGCGTAAGCGCGCGCGATGGTGCCGGTCGCCACGCATAAATCGGCCGCGAGCTGGCGCACCGACGGCAGGCGATGGTCGGCCGCAAGCGTTCCGGCGCGGATCTGATCCGCCAGCTGCCCGCGGATCTGTTCGAACGGAGGTGTGGGGTGCTCGTCGTCGAGGGTGATCATGCGCGGGTGGTCATGACTCGCGAGCGGATGCCGCATCCACTGCCGGGGTGCCGACGGCGGCAACCCGGCCGAGTGGCTGCCTGGTCGCATCAAGAATAGCCAGGATGACCAGAACCCCGCCGAGCAGAGCGACCACCAGCCCGGCGATGACCTCGGTGAGGCCGATGGCGGCGGCCGGCTGCACGGAGGAGAGAGCAACCCCGCCCGGGGCGAAGACGGTCGCGGCGTTGCTGGTGGTCCAGCCGGCGAACAGCAGAACGCCCCCGAAGTACAGAAACAGCGCTCCGGAACTAAGCTGCATGACCACCCGCGTGGCCAGAATGCGCACGGCACGATCGAGGTCGCTGAATTGTTCGGAGCGTGCGGCCGAGGCGATGCGGCCGAGCGCGAACAGAGTCGCTGCGGCGAGCAGCACAGTCAGGCCGATCAGCGGCAGGCCGTACCAGCCGGGCTGGGCCTGGTTGACCAGGTCGAGCGCCCAGAGCACCACGCCGCCGGCCGCGAGGGCGCTGATGTTGCGCACCATGATCGAGCGGGCGAACCGGCGCGCTCTGACCGTGCCAATGTCGTCAACCGTCAGGACCAGGCTGGCCAGGCGCTTGCGGCTGCCCACCCGAACAACCCCGACAACGATGAAGACGAGGACGAAGTAAAGGAGAAAGAGCACGCTGGCCACCTTTCGTGTATCACTAGGATAATACACAGACGGTAGCATGTGTATCACCGAGAGGCTACACGGGCGAAGCTAGATCCATTCCTCGTCGTCGTCATCGACAGTGGTCGACGGCTGCGTGATGGTGGCGCTGTCGTCCACCGGGTTGTAGCGGATGATGGTGCCATCGTCGAGCTCGATCACCGGCTTGGACTCCAGCCAGGTCAGCGTCCAACGCCAGGTGCTGGTGTCGACGGCGAGAGCTGTGGAGTCTTCCTCGACGGCGCGCACGGCGATTTCGACAACGTGCGGAAGACCGGTCGGCAGGGTGCCGCCGAGGGTCCACCGGGTACCCAGTTGCATGGTCTAGACGTCGATTTCGTAGGTGACCCAGTCGGTACGCGTGCCAAGCTGGTCATAGAGCACCTGCGCGGTCGCGTTGTCGGCCGCGGTCAGCAGCTGAACCTGGGCGAGTTTGTGCTGTCGGGCGTAGTCCTTGGTGAACTCCATCAACTGGGTGCCGACGCCTTGGCCGCGAGCGTCCTCGGCGACGTAGAGGTCGTCCAGGAACAGTGCGAGGTCACCGCTGAGCGTGCGCGGCACGCTGCGGTAGTGCGCGAAGCCCACGAAGTCACCGTCGTCGTTGACCGCGACGGCGCCGTCGAGGTCGTTGTTCGCGTCGATGATCCAGCTCCAGACCTGCAGGGCTTTCTGATCGGTTAGTTCGCTCTCGTAGAACGCGCTGTAGCCCTCGAACAGGCCCAGCCAGGCGAAAAAGTCTTTATCGCCCAGCGGGCGCACGGTTACGGACATCTGGTCTCCTAGCTTTCCAACACGGTGGCGAACACGATATCGGTCACAGCGAGTTCGCTGCCGTCGACAAAGGTTAGTTCTTGAATCCGACCGACCGCTTTGAGATCAGCGGCGGCCAGGGTGAGCAGTGCGATCTCGGCGGGTGCACCGCATATTACTGCGGAATCCACCTCGGACTTCTGCGACGCTTTCGCATCAGTCTTGGCACGACGGATGCCGGTCAGCGCCCGGCTGGCCAAATCAAGCAGGGCGATGTTGCCGGTGGCGACCTCGTCGCTGCCGAGCAGGTCGGCCGCGATCGGCCACGGAGCGGTGTGCACCGAGCCCGCGTTCGACCACGACCACGCCTCTTCGGTCGCGAACGGAACAAACGGTGCGAACAGGCGCAGCAGGGTGGCCAGCGCGGTGCGCAGCGCGGCAACAGCGGATGCCTGCGCCGGGCCGGGCTCGCCGTAGGCGCGTTCCTTCACCAGCTCGAGGTAGTCGTCGCAGAAGGTCCAGAAGAAACTTTCCGTGGTTTCCAGGGCGCGCGCGTGGTCGTAGTTCTCGAACGCGGTCGTGGCCTGGGCGACTACGGCGGTGAGGCCGGCGAGCATGCTCTGGTCGACCGGCTCGGTGATCGGGGCGTCGATGCTGCCGGCAGACATGGAGACGAACTTGCTCGCGTTGAGAATCTTGATGGCCAGGCGTCGGCCGATCTTGATCTGCGTCGGGTTCTGCGGGTCGAAGGCCGCGTCGGTGCCTAGGCGAGAGGATGCCGCCCAATAGCGCACCGCGTCGGAGCCGTGCGTTTCGAGCATGTCGGCCGGGGTGACCACGTTGCCCTTCGACTTCGACATCTTCTTGCGGTCGGGGTCCACGATGAAGCCGCTGAGCGCGGCGTGCTGCCATGGGGACGTGCCGTGCTGCTGCTCGGCGCGCAGCAGGGTGGAGAACAACCAAGTGCGAATGATGTCCTGGCCCTGCGGGCGAAGCGAGTACGGGAAGACCAGCTCGAACAGCTCCGGGTCGCGTTCCCAGCCGCCGGCGAGCTGCGGGGTGAGCGAGGAGGTGGCCCAGGTGTCCATGACGTCGACCTCACCGACGAAGCCGCCGGCCTGGCCGCGCTGGCTTTCGGTGTAACCGGGTGCGGCATCCGATGACGGGTCCACCGGCAGCAGGTCGCGGGTGGCGACGATCGGCTGCTCGAAGACGGGGTTGGCGCCCTCGTCGAGCGGGTACCAGACCGGCAGCGGCACGCCGAAGAAACGCTGGCGGGAGACGAGCCAGTCGCCGGTGAGACCGTTGACCCAGTTCTCGTAGCGCACCTTCATGAATTCGGGGTGCCAGGCCAGCTCGGTGCCGTGCTCGAGCAGGCGCGAACGCAGCTTCTCGTCGCGAGCACCGTTGCGGATATACCACTGCCGGGTGGAAACGATTTCGAGCGGCTTGTCGCCCTTTTCGAAGAACTTCACGGCGTGCACGATCGGTTTCGGGTCACCGATCAGGTCGCCGCTGGCTTTCAACAGCTCGACCACGGCGGCCTTGGCGCCGAACACGGTCTTGCCAGCGAGTTGCGCATACGCTGCACGCCCGGCTTCGGAGGTGATCGCCTCTGGCACGTCGGCAATGATTCGGCCGTCGAAGCCCATGATCGCGCGATTGGGCAGGTCGAGCTCGCGCCACCAGACCACGTCGGTTACATCGCCGAAGGTGCAGATCATGGCGATGCCTGACCCCTTGTCCTTCTGGGCGAGGTGGTGGGCGAGCACCGGAACTTCGACACCGAACACGGGGGTCGTCACCGTGGTGCCGAACAGGTGCTTGTAGCGTTCGTCATCCGGATGCGCCACCAGGGCCACGCAGGCCGGCATCAGTTCGGGACGGGTCGTCTCGATCTCGATCGTCGTTCCGTCGGGCTTTGCGAACGACACCCGGTGGTATGCGGCCGGCATGTCTTTGTCTTCGAGTTCGGCCTGGGCCACCGCGGTGCGAAAGGTGACGTCCCAGAGCGTTGGCGCCATGGCCTGGTAGGCCTCGCCTCGTTCGACGTTGCCGAGAAAGGCGAGCTGTGAGGTGAACAGGGCTTCCGGGCCGATGGTGCGGTAGGTCTGGGTCCAGTCGACACTCAGACCGAGGGTGCGCCAGAGGGCTTCGAACTGCTTCTCATCTTCTTTGGTGAGGGTTTCGCACAGCTCGATGAAGTTGCGGCGGCTGATGGGCAGCTGATCGGCAGCCTTGGTGCTCTTGCCGTCGCCACCCTCGAACGGCGGCACGAAGTTCTCGGTGTAGCCAAGCGATGGGTCGCAGCGCACGCCGTAGTAGTTCTGCACGCGCCTCTCGGTGGGCAGGCCGTTGTCGTCCCAGCCCATCGGGTAGAAGACGTTCTTGCCGCGCATCCGCTGGAACCGGGCGACGACGTCGGTGTGGGTGTAGGAGAACACGTGCCCGATGTGCAGCGAACCGGAAGCGGTCGGCGGGGGAGTGTCGATCGAGTAGATCGTTTCGCGGGTGGCGTTCTCCCGGGCGAAGCGGTAGGTTCCATCGGTGCCCCAGCGGGATTCCCACTTGGCTTCGAGCCCTTCGAGGGCGGGCTTTTCGGGAACGTTGGATGCGGGGGCGCGATCGGTGTTGGTCATACTTCTCCGGTTCGGTATTCGGCACCGTGTCGATGGTGAGGTGCCTCGTGTGCCCATCTAATCTACCTGATCGGTTCTTTTTCCCCGAACGGGGGCTTCCGGTACGGCTTGTCGGCGTGGGATCAGGCCGACAAGCGGGGCACGGCGGCGAGCAGCTGTGCTGAATACGGATGCTGCGGCTCGGCAAACACGCGCAGCGCTGGACCGAGCTCCACGATGCGGCCCGCACGCATGACCGCGATCTGATCGCTGACGTGCGCCACGACACCGAGGTCGTGTGAGATGAAGACGAGGCTGAGCCCGCGTTCCCGCTGGACGTCGTCGAGCAGGTCGAGCACCTGGGCCTGCACGGTCACGTCGAGCGAGGAGACCGGTTCGTCGCAGATGAGAATCTGGGGTTTCCCGGCCAGGGCACGGGCGATACCGACCCGCTGCCGCTGCCCGCCGGAGAGCTCGAGCGGACGTCGGAGCAGCACCGTGGCGGCGAGGCCGACCTCGTCGAGCAGGGTCGCGAGCCGCGCCGTCGTCTGCGGCGTGCGGCGCTGTCGGCCAAGGCTCAGGGCGTCACTGAGGATCTCGGCGACGCTCCAGCGCGGATCGAACGAGCCGAGGGCATCCTGATAGATCGCCCCAACGCCGGGGCGCAGAGCACGCCGCGTCTTCTCGCGGGCCGTGCTCCAGGGCTGGCCGAACACCCGAACCTCGCCGTGCTCCGGCGTGAGGAGCGCGAGCAGAAGTCGCGCCGTCGTGGTCTTGCCGGAGCCGGATTCGCCCACAATTCCGAGGGTGCTGCCGCGGGGCAGGGCGAACGAGACCGTATCCACGGCGAGCTGCCGGGTACCGTCGGGGTGTCGAAAACTCTTGGACAGGCCGATGGCTTCGAGCACGACGGTGTTGTCGGCGGGAGTCTTTTGAACAGAGTCGATCGCGGTATCGGGAATGTTCGGGGTGTCGGCCTCGCTCAGCCTCGTGCCGCGCGGCTTGTCGGCGGGGATCGCGGCGACCATGCGCCGGGTCTGTTCCTGCTCGGGCCACCCCAAAACCCGCTCGGTACGGCCGGTCTCCACCAGCACGCCATCGTGCAGGACTGCCACCCGGTGCGCGATGCGGCTGACCACGGCGAGGTCATGACTGATCAGCAGCACGGCGGTGCCGGCACCGGTGATCTGCTCGAGCAGCGCCAGGATCTGGGCCTGAACGGTCACATCGAGGGCCGTCGTCGGTTCGTCGGCAATGAGCAGCGGCGGGCTCAGCGCTATCGCCGCGGCAATCAGGGCGCGTTGGCGTTCCCCGCCGGAAAGCTGCCCGGAGAGCTTCTGCACCTGCAACTCGGGGTCTGGCAGACCGACGGCGTCGAGCAACTCGAGCACCCGCTCTGCCCGCGCGGAGGCGCCGAGACCGGTGTGCAGACGGAGGGAGTCGGCGATCTCCCGGCCGATCGGTCGCAGCGGGTCGAGCGAGACCAGGGCATCCTGCAGCACCAGTCCGACGTCCTTGCCGCGACGGGCCTGCCAGGCAGGCTCGGTCAGGCCGAGCACGCTGTGGCCGCCGAGCTCGAGCCGGTCGGCGCTGACCCGGGCGTTCGCACCGGCCAGACCGAGCAGGCTGCGGGCGGTCACGCTCTTTCCCGAGCCGGATTCGCCGACGATGGCGAGGCACTCGCCCGGCGCGATATCGAAGGATACGCCCCGGACAACCGGTGCGGCTGCGCCGAATCCCACCCGCAGATTACGTACGGACAACGCGGCGGCGCGCTCACTCCGAGGTGTGTCGCCGTTCCGGCGTGCCGCGCTCGTGTCTGCCTCGCTCATGCGTGCCTCATTCGACGGTCGATGCTGCGGCCGAGCACAGTGGCGGTGACGGCGGTCAGCACGATGAAGAGACCGGGAAAGAAGCTCATCCACCAGGCCGACGTGATGTAGGTGCGTCCGGCCGAGAGCATGGCGCCCCATTCCGCGGTCGGCGGTTCGGCTCCGAGCCCGAGGTAGCTGAGAGTGGCAGCCCAGACGATGGCCTGGCCGATGCCGAGGGTCGCGAGCACGAACAGGGGAGCAAGGGTGTTCGGCAGGATGTGGCGCAGCAGAATCTGCCAGCGGGTGCGTCCGAGCACGGTCGCGGCCTCGACGAAGGCAGCGGAGCGCACCGAGATCAGCTGGGCCCGAATAATGCGGGCATACCCGGGCGCGGTCGACAGCCCGACGGCGATCGTGGCGGTCGCCACGCCGGGGCCGAAGATCAGGATGAACAGCAGGGCCAGGAGCAGTCCGGGAAAAGCGAACAGCACCTCGAGAACTCGGTTCACGGTGAAGTCAACGACGCGGCCGAGCATTCCGGCCAGGGTGCCCAGCACGATGCCGAGCCCCAATCCGATCGCGGTGGCGGCGGCGCCGATCAGGAGCGAGTACTGGGTGCCGTGAACGACCCGGGTGTAGATGTCTCGACCCGATTCATCGGTGCCGAAGCCGTGCGCGCCGGAAGGCGGCTGAAAGGCCGAAAGTGGGTCGATGCCGAGCGGGTCGCCCGGGGCGAGCAGCTGCGGCACCACGGCCGATGCCAGCAGGAACAGGGCGAGCACTGCGGCCGCTGTCTCGGCGACGCCGAAGCGTCGTCGTCGACCAGACTGTGCCGCCCGGTCGGGCTGGCCGGCCTGCGCGGCCAGCCCGACCTGCACCTCCAGGTCGCTCATGAGAGGCGCAATCGGGGATCGACCAGGCGACTGACGGCATCCGTCAGCAGGGTCATGAGAATGTAGGCGACCGCGACGATCATCACGACGCCGATCACCACGGGAACGTCACGCAGGGTGACCGCGTTCAGCAGGGTGCGGCCGAGGCCGGGGCGAGCGAAAATGGTTTCGACCACGACCGCGCCGCTGATCAACGAGCCGAAGGCCCAGCCGGACAGGCTGATCGCGGGCAGGGAGGCGTGGCGTAGCGCGTGGATCCAGCGCACGCCGCTCTCGCTTTCGCCGCGGGCGCGGGCCGAGAGCACGAACGGGCTCTCCAGGGCGCGGAGCAGGGATTCGCGCATGATCTGGCCGAGAAATCCGGCCAGCGGTATGGCCAGGGTGAGTACCGGCAGCACCAGGCCGAGGGCGCCGCCGGTGCTGATCGGCGGCAGCACGCCGAGCCAGATGCTGAACACGACGATGAGCGAGGTGGCCAGCCAGAAATGCGGCAGCGCTGCCGCGACGATTTCGAGCGCCGACCCCACCCGGGAGGCGATCCGGCCGCTTAGGGTAGACCAGGTCGCCAGGGCGAGGGCGAGCAGCCAGGCCAGGGCCAGAGCGAGCACGGCCAGCAGCAGGGTGCCGCCGAGCTGGCTCAGCATGAGCGACCCGACGTCCTGGTTGAGGGCGTAGGACCGGCCCAGGTCGCCGGTTGCGAGCCGGCCGAGCTGGGCGAAATACTGCACGATCACGGGCTGGTCAAAGCCGTACTCGGCGTTGACCGCGGCGAGGGCTTCCGGGGAAGCCTGCGATCCGGGGCCGCCGAGCACGGCCTGGGCCGGGTCGCCCGGAATGAGGCGCACCGCGAAGAAGGTGACGGATGCCACCGCCCACAGCACGAAGACCGCTCCGCCCAGGCGGGCGAGCACGCGCCTCAGCAGGCGCAGCACAGGCATCCGCAGCACGGCCCGGCGTCGACCGGGAGCGCTGCCAGAGGCCGGTCGAACCGACCCCGCCCCGGGCCGATCGGGCGGCGCTACCGGTTCAGCCACGTGTCGTAGAGCGTGGGCACGGCCACGGTCGGCAGGGTGCGCAAGCCTATGACATCGCTGCGCAGCAGGTAGTGGTTCTGCTGGTCGTAGAGCGGCAAGATGTAGAAACCCTCCAGAATGCGGTTCTGGGCGTCGGCGTAGAGCGAGGCGCGCTCGGCGGCATCCGTGGTGCGCGCCGCGGTCGTCAGCAGCTCGTCGATGGCGGGGTCATTGACCTGGGCCAGGTTGGCGAAGTACCCGCTCGGCGCCGGCACGATACTGGCGGAGTGGTACAGAATGCGCAGCACGTCGGGGCCGACCTTGGTGTACGGCGCGCTCACCGCGTCATAGTCGTTACTGGCAAGGGCGGCGTACCAGCTCGAGAGGTCCATCGGGGCCAGCTTGACCTCGAAGCCGGTCTCCTTCGCCGTGGCCTGAATCTGTTCGAACACGCTCTGCTCGGCCGGGATCGACTGGTTCGTGCTCACCGGAAACTGCACGCTCAGCCGCACGCCGTCTTTGATGCGGTAGCCGTCGGCATCCGTTTCGCCCCAGCCGGCCGCCTGGAGCAGCGTAACGGCGGCGGCCGGGTCGTAGTCGAACAGTGCGGGGTTCGACACGGCGGTGCTCTCTGCGCTCGACAGGGCCGAATACGACCGGGTGGCGGTGCCCTGGAAGAGGCTCGAGACGGCGTCGTCGACGTTGGCTGAGCGGATGAACGCCTCACGAACGCGCACATCGTTGAAGGGGGCCTGACCCGAGTTCAGTTCAATGCGGTTGGAGGCACCGGGTCGCGGAGAGTCGAGCTGCTCGATCGAATCGCTCTGCTTCGCCTGCACGATGGTGTCGGGCTGGGCGTTGTCGATCACGTCGACCTCACCGGACTGCAGGGCGGCGTAGCGGGAGGCGGAGTCGGGGATGAACCGCCAGATGACCTTGTCGAGGTAGGCGGGGCCGGCGTGGGCGGCATCCGCTGGTGGGGAGACGTAGTCGTCATTGCGCACGAGGGTGATCGCGTTCTGCTTCACCCAGCTGTCCACGAGGAACGGGCCGGTGCCGACCGGGCTCGCGCAGTTCTCGTCCTGGCTGCGCTCGAGTGCGGTCGGCGATTCCATGGCGAGCCAGGTCTGGGAGAGCGATTCCAGCAGGGCGCTGTCCGGTTCGCTGAGGGTGAAGCGCACCACGGTGGGGGAGACCGCTTCGGTGCCGGTGACCTTACCGAGCCCGAGATAGCCGGTCGACGACAAGGTTGTCGGGTCTTGCAGGTGGGCGATATTGGCCTGCACGGCCGCCGCGTCGAACACGGTTCCGTCGGTGAAGGTCACGTCAGAGCGCAGGGTGAAGTCCCAGGTCAGGCCGTCCTTGCTCGGGATCCAGGACTCGGCCAGCCAGGGGATGATCGTGCCGGCGGTGTCCCGGGAAACGAGGGATTCCAGGTATTGGGCGCTGACCAGCGCCTGAGGAAAGTTGCCGCCGACGTGCGGGTCGAGGCAGGTCGGTTCGGCGTCGCCCGAGGCATAGGTGAGCGTGCCGCCGGTTTTCGGTTCCCCGACCGGTTCGTTCGAGCCGGCCGGGGTGCAGCCGGCGACGAGCAAGCCCAGGGCAATGATGCCGGTGGTGGCGGCGAGCAGACGACGGATGCGCCAGGGGTGCCGAAGGGGCATGAAGAATCTCTTTTCCCGGCGGATGCGCGCCGAGTTTGCGTTCACAGGTATGCCTTGCGGGGCACCCCTCAACGTTAGGCTACGTCGGGCCAACGGGGGAGAGTCATTATGCGCATCCGTTCTTCTGCCGACATATCAGTCACGAGCATTCATCCGGTACGATTAAAACGAATGACAGTGACCCGGCCATCACCGGGAAGTCTTCGGAAGAACAGCTGGAAGCCCTCGGGCAGCCAGCTCAGTAGAACCGAACGAGTCGGGCCCGTTACAGCCTGTGAACAAGCGGTCATCCGGCAGTTTCGGGTGGCAAGCGAGGTGGTACCGCGGCGATTTCTCCAGAATCGTTCGTCCTCGTGGAGCAGGGCCCAGTGACCCGTCCCGGTAGGAGAAGCATTTTGTACCCCAAGAGCCGCAATACCCAAAACGGTGCCACACCCGGCGAAGCCATCGTTCCGTCGCCGAATTTTCCGGCCCTCGAGACCGAGGTGCTGGAATTCTGGAAGAACGACGACACCTTTCAGGCCTCCATCGACCAACGCGCCGGCGCCGAGGAATGGACCTTCTACGACGGCCCGCCGTTCGCCAACGGTCTGCCGCACTACGGCCACCTGCTCACCGGCTACGCCAAGGACCTGTTCCCCCGTTTTCAGACCATGCGCGGCAAGCAGGTGCACCGCCGGTTCGGCTGGGACACCCACGGTCTTCCCGCTGAGTTGGAGGCGGAGCGCAAACTCGGCATCACGGACAAAAGCCAGATCGAAGAGATGGGCCTCGCCGCGTTCAACGCGGTCGCCCGCGAGTCGGTGCTGGAATACACCAAAGACTGGGAAGAGTACGTCACCCGCCAGGCCCGCTGGGTTGACTTCAAGAACGACTACAAGACCCTCGACATCACCTTCATGGAATCGGTAATCTGGGCGTTCAAACAGCTGCACACCAAGGGCCTCGCCTACGAGGGCTACCGAGTGCTGCCGTACTGCTGGCGCGACCAGACCCCGCTGTCCAACCACGAACTGCGCATGGACGACGACGTCTACAAGATGCGCCAGGACCAGACCGTCACCGTGACCTTCCCGCTGATCGGCGCCAAGGCGGAGACGCTCGGCCTCACCGCCGTGCGCGCCCTGGCCTGGACCACGACCCCGTGGACCCTGCCGACGAACTTCGCGCTCGCCGTTGGCCCCGAGATTGTCTACGCCGTCGTTCCGGCCGGCCCGAACGGCACGCCCGACGCCGAGGTGCTGCGCGAAGGCACCGATACCGCAGCGACTGTGCTCGGTGCCGAATACCTCATCGCCATCGATCTGGTCGGCAACTACGCGAAGGACCTGGGCTACGAGAGTGCCGCCGAGGCATCCGCTGCCGTGTCGCGCACAATTATCGGCAGCGAGCTCGAGGGCGTCAGCTACGACCGCCTGTTCGATTACTACGCCGACGAGTCGGTCTGGGGCACGCAGAATGCGTGGCGCATCCTCGTGGCCGACTACGTCACCACGAGCGACGGTACCGGCATCGTGCACCAGGCTCCCGCTTACGGCGAGGAGGACCAGAAGATCGGTGAGGCCGCCGGCATCCCGGTGATCCTCTCGCTCGACGACGGCGGCAAGTTCCTCAGCGACGTTCCCGACGTCGCCGGAGCGCTCTGGAGCGACGCCAACAAGCCGCTCACCGCGCTGCTCAAGGCCAACGGCCGGCTGCTGCGCCAGGCCAGCTACGAGCACTCCTACCCGCACTGCTGGCGCTGCCGCAACCCGCTCATCTATAAGGCCGTCTCGAGCTGGTTCGTGCGCGTCACCGACTTTCGCCCGCGCATGGTCGAGCTCAACCAACAGGTGAACTGGGTACCCGAGAACGTGAAGGACGGCCAGTTCGGCAAGTGGATCGGCAACGCCCGCGACTGGTCGATCAGCCGCAACCGTTACTGGGGCTCACCGATCCCGGTCTGGAAGAGCGACAACCCCGATTACCCCCGAACGGATGTCTACGGCTCGCTCGACGAGTTGGCCGCCGATTTCGGGGTGCGCCCCACCGACCTGCACCGCCCTTACATCGACGAACTGACCCGTCCGAACCCAGACGACCCCACCGGCCAGTCGACGATGCGCCGCATCACGGACGTGCTCGACGTCTGGTTCGACTCCGGATCGATGCCGTTCGCCCAGGTGCACTACCCGTTCGAGAATCGGGAATGGTTCGAAGCGCACAACCCGGCCGACTTCATCGTGGAGTACATCGGACAGACTCGCGGCTGGTTCTACCTGCTGCACGTGCTCTCCACCGCCCTGTTCGACCGGCCGGCCTTCAAGAACGTGGTCAGCCACGGCATCGTGCTCGGCAACGACGGCCAGAAGATGTCGAAGTCGCTGCGCAACTATCCCGACGTCAATGAGGTCTTCGACCGCGACGGCGCCGACGCCATGCGCTGGTTCCTGATGAGCTCGCCGGTACTGCGCGGTGGCAACCTGGTCGTCACCGAGGAAGGCATTCGAGAGGGTGCTCGCCAGGTCATGCTGCCGCTCTGGAGCACGTACTACTTCTTCACCCTGTACGCGAACGCCTCGGGTACTGACGGTGCCACCGGCTATGAGGCCACCTGGCGCACCGATTCGACCGACGTGCTCGACCGCTACCTTCTGGCCAAGACCCGGGACCTGATCGTGGGCGTCACGGCCGACCTCGAAGCCCTCGACAGCACGGTCGCCGCGGCGCGCCTGCGCGACTTCGCCGACGTGCTCACCAACTGGTACGTGCGCCGGTCGCGCGACCGGTTCTGGGGTGGCGCGGCTTTCGGTGCCACCGAGCACGAAGCCTTCGACACCCTGTACACCGTGCTCGAAACCGTCTGCCGGGTGACCGCGCCGCTGCTGCCCCTCGTCACCGAGCGCATCTGGCAGGGCCTCACCGGCGGTCGCAGCGTGCACCTCGAAGACTGGCCGGACGCCACCCTGTTTCCCGCCGACGAGACCCTCGTCACGGCGATGGACCAGGTGCGCCTGATCAGCAGCACCGTGCTCTCGCTGCGCAAGCAGGCCGGCCTGCGCGTGCGCCTGCCGTTGACCAACCTCACCGTCGTCACCGGCAACACCGCGGCGCTCGGAGCCTTCAGCGGCATCCTGCGCGACGAACTCAACGTGAAGACGGTCACCCTGATCGAGCTCGAAGACGACAGTGCCGCCGCATACGGAGTCACGAGCAAGCTCGTCGTGAATGCCCGCGCCGCCGGTCCGCGCCTCGGCAAGCAGGTGCAGCAGGTCATCAAGGCCGCCCGCGCCGGCGACTGGAGGGAGACCGACGGCCGTGTCACGGCCGGCGGCATCGCCCTGGAACCGAGCGAGTACGACCTGACCCTCGAGGCGAACAGTGACGCCGACGACGGCGGAGCCGCACTCGCCCTGCTGCCCGGCGGCGAATTCACGCTGCTCGCCACGAATACCACGCCTGAACTCGAGGCTGAGGGGTTCGCCCGCGACCTGATTCGCGCCGTGCAGGACACCCGCAAGTCGGCCGGTTTTCAGGTGAGCGACCGCATCCGTCTCGATCTGGTCTTTCAGAGCGAAGCGGATGCCGACAGCTTCGACCTCGCCCTCGGCGTCGACGTCGCGGCGGAAACTCTCGCCACGAGTTTCACAACGCACCGCCCGTCAACCGGCGAATTCTCGGCCGAGCTCCCGTCGGAGTGGCTGGAAGCCCGGGTCGGTGCGCCCGTCGAGCACTACGTTCGCTTTGAAGCCGACCACTATGTCAATCTGGGCGCCGTCATCGTGGCCGTCGCACGCGTGAATGGAGCAATCCTTGTCTGACAACGACAATCCCACTGACGACACCGCTGACTGGAAGAACATCACCGGTCGCGGCGACGACGAGGAGCCGATGAATCAGCCGGCCCCGCTCGACGCCTTCCGCGAAGCCGGAGACGCCGTCTTCGCCGAGCTTCTGCAGCGGGTGGGGGAGGCCCAGCCGCAGCCGCGCCTGGCGCCCACCCGGCGTGCCCTCGACTTTCTCGGCGACCCGCAGGGCTCGTATCCGATCATTCACGTGGCCGGCACCAACGGTAAAACCAGCACGAGCCGCCTGGTCGAGAGCATCGTGCGGGCGTACGGGCTGCGCACCGGCCTGCTGACCAGCCCGCACCTGGTGCGTCTGAACGAGCGCATCGTCATTGACGGCGAACCGATCAGCGACCAGATCCTGGCCGCGAACTGGGCCGATATCAAGCCCTACCTGCAACTCGTCGACACAGAACTCGAAGCTGCCGGGGATGTCCCGCTGACCTTCTTCGAAGCGCTGACCGTGCTGGCCTTCGCCTGCTTCGCCGACGCGCCGGTCGACGTGGCCGTGATCGAGGTCGGCATGGGCGGCGAGTGGGATTCCACCAACGTCGCCGACGGCCAGGTCGCGGTGTTCACCCCGATCGCGCTCGACCACACGCTGCGCCTTGGCAACACCGTCGCCGAGATCGCCCGCACCAAGAGCGGCATCATCAAGCCGGCAGCATCCGTTGTCTCCGCGGCGCAAAGCGCCGACGTGCAGGCCGAGCTGGATCGTGCGGCAAAGCTGAGCGAGTCGACCCTGGCCCACGAGAATGAAGGCTTTGAACTGCTTTCGAGCACCGTGGCCGTTGGCGGCCAGGTCATCTCGGTGCGCGGTCTGGCCGGCACATACACCGAATTGTTCCTGCCGCTCTACGGTACCCATCAGGCGCAAAACGCCGCGGTGGCCATCGCCGCCGTCGAATCGTTCCTCGGCGCTGGCAGCCAGGCCCTGGTCGGTGACCTGCTCGCCGAGGGCCTCGCCACGGCGACCTCGCCCGGCCGCCTGCAACTCGTCGGCATCGAACCGACGGTGCTCGTGGATGCCGCGCACAACCCGCACGGAGCGATGGCCCTCGCCGCCGCGCTCGAGGCCTACTTCGACTTCGACGAGATCGCCGTGGTCGTTGGAGTCCTCGCCGACAAGGACGCCGAGGGCATCGTCGCGGCGCTCGCCCCTCAGGTCGACCGCTTCTACGTCACGGAGCCGCACTCCGAGCGGGCCGTGCGCATGGACGACCTGGCCGACAACATCGCCAAGTGGACCAGCGACGAGGTCACCTTCCGCTTCGACGATCTGGCCGCTGCGCTCGAGAGCGCCCGCGAGTGGGCGGCCGAGGCGCCCAAACGCGCTGTGCTGGTCACCGGCTCGATCGTACTCGTCGGCGAAGCGGTCACGCTCGCCGCCGCCGGGGAATGGATGGAGAAGTGAGCCTCGTGGCCGACGGCGCTGACGAGTCTGGCGCAGGCAGGTCCGGCGCAGGCCGGTCTCGCCGGTCGTCGGGGCCGCGCTCGGTGAAACGGTCGCTCGCCACGATTTTGCTCGGCTTCGAGACGATCGTTGTCTTTCTCGGTGCCGTCGTCACCCTGGGTCTCGTGTCGGTGGCGACCGAACCCACACCGGTCTCGCCGCTGGCCGTCATCATCGGAGGCGTGTTGCTCGTGCTGGCCATGGTCGGCCTGATCGGACTGCTCCGCTACAGATGGTCCTACCCGATCGGCTGGGCGCTGCAGGCGATCATCATCGCCACCGGGTTCGTCACCCCGGCCATGTTTTTTGTCGGCGCCCTCTTTGCCGCCATGTGGGCCTACTGCATGATCACCGGCTCTCGAATAGATCACACGAATCCAGATCAACCCAAGGAGATTGCATGAACACCCCGATCGAAGAAACCCTCGTCTTGGTCAAGCCCGACGGCGTTGCCCGCAACCTGACCGGCGAGATTTTGCGCCGCATCGAGGCCAAGGGCTATTCCCTGGTTGACCTGAAGCTGGTTGAACCCGACCGCTCGCTGCTGGCCGCGCACTACGCCGAGCACGAGGGCAAGCCGTTCTTCGAATCCCTCGTCGAATTCATGGAAAGCGGCCCCATCGTCGCCTTCCGCATTGCCGGCAACCGCGTCATCGAGGGTTTCCGAGCCCTGGCCGGTACCACCGACCCGACAACTGCAGCTCCCGGCACCATTCGCGGTGACCTCGGTCGTGACTGGGGTTCGAAGGTTCAGCAGAACCTCGTGCATGGCTCCGATTCGCCCGAATCCGCCGCTCGCGAGCTCGCGCTCTGGTTCGACTAACCAGAGCGTCACGAAAGGCCCCGTCTCGTTTTCGAGGCGGGGCCATTCTGGTTGTGCAACTAAAGACGGTTGAGCACGTCCATGTTGACCTGCGCCACGATGAAGAACACGATGTAGCAGACGATCGTGATGACGAAGATCCAGGAATACGCGGCTCCGGCGAACCGGCGAACGGATGCCCCGCCCGGCAGGTTCCCGACCTTGAAGTTGTAGAGGGTCACGGCCAGAAAAGCCGGAATGGTCACCGCCCAAGTCACCATGCACCATGGGCACAGCACATCGAGGACGAAAATGCTCTGGCCGATCAACCAGATCACGAATATGATCGCGGCGAGCATACCGATGTTGAAGCCCACCCAGAACCAGCGGGCGAATCGGGCCCCGGCCAGAATGGCCACGCCGATCGTGATGACCACGCTCCAGGCGGCGAGTCCGATCAGCGGGTTCGGAAAGCCGAGGATGGCGCCCTGTGGGGAGGCGAGATTGGTCGCGCAGCCGATGAGAACGCTGAAGCTGCAGCTCAGTTGAGCGTTCTTGTCTTCCAGCAGGTGGAGCTTGTCGAGCGTGAGCGCGAATGCCGCTGAAAACGCGATGATCCCGGCGATGATCAGGAAAATAGCCAGGCCGGTTGGACGCTGAGAATGCTCTGTCGTTGGCACTCTTGTGATTATGCCACTCGCGCTGCACGGCTTTGTGCGATTACATGCGATAATCGTGAGTAGTCGTTGAGCCGCGCTCAAGCAGACGCCACTGAGCTTAATGAGTCTTAATGAGTACAGAGCTTGCCTGGGCAACAGTCGCCCGGAATTAGGGTCCCACGATCCGAAGTATTTGCAGCCAGAGCACAGTCCCCGAGCACAGTTTCGACCAAGACCGGGGGGCAAAGCCGGTTGCCGCAGTAAAAAATTCGCGGGGTTTTCACGAAGGTGACAACCTCGCACGAGAGAGTAACCGGTGGGTGGCGCGGTCATCCACAGCGGTCAAGGAGCGCACCAGTGATGGTGGAAGACAACGAAAACAAGAAACGCAAGAGCCTGTTCGGCACTCGCAAATCAACCCGGAAGGCGCCGGTCACCCGGTCGACCGCCGCCCCAGCAGCCGAGGCACCCGCAACGCCGGTCGTCGCCGAGCCAGAGCCCGCCAGGGTCACCATCGCGGAGTACAACAACGTCACCGGAGCGCAGCAGATGACCGACGTCACGCCCGATCTCGCCGCCGACGACAAGGCGACAGCACCCGTGCGCCGGTCGTTCTCCCTGCTGTTCCAGGCGCCGGAGATCCTGCCGATGCCGGCGCGCACCGGCATCCGCCAGTCGCACCAGGACGACGACGACGACGACGAAGAAGAAACCACGACGGTTCGTCGTCGTGCCCGTCGTCGCACCGGCGACGAGAGCCGCTCAGGCACCGACGACCCGGCCAACACCGTCGTCAAGGTGCGCGCCCCGCGCGAACCCGAGCTCATCACCGAACCCCAGCGCATCAAGGGATCCACACGGCTTGAAGCCAAGAAGCAGCGTCGCCGCGACGGCCGTGATGCCGGGCGCCGTCGCCCGGTCATTACCGAGGCCGAGTTCCTCGCCCGCCGCGAGTCCGTCGACCGTCTCATGGTTGTGCGCGCCAAGCACAACAAGATCCAGATCGGCGTCCTCGAAGACGGCGTGCTGGTCGAGCACTACGTGGCCAAGAATCAGGACGCCTCGCTCATCGGCAACGTCTACCTGGGCCGGGTGCAGAACGTGCTCCCGAGCATGGAAGCCGCGTTCGTCGACATCGGACGCGGCCGCAACGCCGTGCTCTACTCCGGTGAGGTCGACTGGGACGCTGCCGCCGAGAACTCCGGCAGCAGCAACCAGGCCCGCCGCATCGAGCTGGCCCTCAAGCCCGGCGACAAGGTCCTTGTGCAGGTCACCAAAGACCCGATCGGTCACAAGGGCGCCCGCCTCACCAGCCAGGTGTCCCTGCCTGGCCGCTACCTCGTTTACGTGCCCAACGGTTCGATGAACGGCATCAGCCGTAAGCTCCCCGACACCGAGCGTGCGCGCCTGAAGAAGATCCTCAAGGAGGTTCTGCCCGACAATGTCGGAGTCATCGTGCGCACCGCCGCCGAGGGCGCCACCGACGAGCAGCTCACCGTCGACGTCAACCGACTGCGCGAACAGTGGGCGCACATCGCGGAGCAGGTCGAATCGGCCCAGGCCCCCGCCGAGCTGCACAGCGAGCCCGACCTGCTGGTCAAGATCGTGCGCGATGTTTTCAACGAAGATTTCCAGCGGATGGTCGTGGCCGGCCCTGACGTGCGCGCCACTATTGAGACCTACCTCAGCCAGGTAGCTCCCGACCTGCTCGAGCGCGTTGAAACCTACGAGGGCGAGGTCGACGCGTTCGACGAGTTCCGCATCTCGGAGCAGATCGAGAAGGCTCTCGACCGCAAGGTCTGGCTGCCGTCCGGCGGATCCCTCGTGATCGACCGCACCGAGGCCATGACCGTCGTCGACGTCAACACCGGCAAGTTCGTCGGCAGCGGCGGCAACCTCGAAGAGACCGTCACCAAAAACAACCTCGAAGCGGCCGAGGAGATCGTGCGCCAGCTGCGCCTGCGCGACATTGGCGGCATCATCGTGGTCGACTTCATCGACATGGTGCTCGAATCGAACCGCGACCTCGTGTCGCGTCGCTTGATCGAGTGCCTCAGCCGCGACCGCACCAAACACCAGGTGGCCGAGGTCACCTCGCTCGGACTCGTGCAGATGACCCGTAAGAAGCTCGGCCTCGGCCTGCTGGAGTCGTTCAGTGAAAACTGCGAGGCCTGCGCAGGTCGCGGCATCATCGTGCACCACGACCCGGTGATCAAGCACCGCCAGACCGCGCAGCCGCCGCAGGAGCGCCGACCGCGCGCCAAGGCCGGCAGCTCCGCCCCCAATAACAGTGGCGGCAGCAACGCCTCCAGCACTGGCGGCTCCGGCAGTAACCGGGACAACGGGCACAACTCGGGTCAGCGCGACAGCGCTTTTGACGCGCCGAAGAGCGGCCAGGGCACCCACGGCATCACCGAGGACGCCAAACAGGCTCTCGCACTGATCGCCGCGCGCACCATCACCCGCACCGGCTCGATCTCGATCATTCCGCCCGAAAGCAGGGAAGCGGATGCTGACGCAGCGACCATAGCGCCGGTCACGACCGAATCTGCCCACACCGATTCGGCCGGCACCGTGCAGGTCGGTACCGAGCAGGTCGGCACCGCACCGGTCGACGCCGAGCACGCCGACACGGCGAACGCCGAGCAGGCCGGACCGGCAGGCGCCGAACCGGCGAGCACCGAGCGTTCACGCGGTCGGCAGTCGCGGTCGCGCGGCCAGAACGGGCGCACCCAGCAGTCGCGGTCCGAGCAGGCCCGCGCCCGCCAGGCCAGCACGGAACTGGCCAACGCGCAGCAGGCCGGCACGGAACTGTCTAGCACGCAGCAGGCCGGCACGGAACTGTCTAGCACGCAGCAGGCCAAGCCCGAGGCATCCGCTGCCCCCGTCACTGAGCAGTTCGTCGCGACGAAAGCAACGGATACCGCACCCCGCACCCGCGGTGGGCGCAGCACCCTCGCAGCCGGAGCGCCGACCGTTTCAACACCGATCGTGCCGACCCCCGCCCCCGACACATCGGAGTCTGTTGACATCCTCGACATTCCGGTGAAGAAGTCCACACGCACCACCCGGCGCCCCAGCAAGCAGGTCACCGACCAGCTGCTGGATTCGGTGCTCGACTCGCTGCCGGAACCGAAACTTCCCGGTCAGGGACGCGCGCGCAGCCGTCGCGTCACGACCGCCGGCGGTTCCGCCGGGCAGGCCATTTTGACCGCAACCGGTTCGGCGACCTCCGCGTCGACGTCCAGCCAGCCGCCGCACGGCGACTAGGCCCAGACAGAAGTTAGACGGTAACGCAATCGGCGGGCAGCTCCCTCTCCTGCGGCGATGGCCTCTCGGCCTCACCGCGGGGGTGTTGGTGGTGCTCGCCGTTTTCGTCGTGCGGGCGCTTTCGCCCGCCTTCGTCGACGAGCAGCTGAGCGATTTCCAACTGCCCGACCGGGTGCAGGACACCCTGACCCTGGCGATCAGCGTCATCATCGAGTCGGTGCCGTTCGTGTTTCTGGGCATCCTACTCTCGGCGGTCGTGCAGGTCTGGCTGCCGCACGGCGTTCTGGCCCGGCATCTGCCACGCAACCCCATTCTGCGGCGCGCCACGATCTCGCTGCTCGGCATGTTCTTTCCGGTCTGCGAGTGCGGCAACGTGCCGCTCGCCCGCGGATTCATGGTCGGTGGGTTCACCGTCTCCGAATCGATCACCTTTCTGCTCGCCGCGCCCATTCTCAACCCGATCACCATAATCACCACGCACCAGGCCTTCGGCTGGGACGGCCACATTCTGGTCGCGCGGCTGGTCGGCGGATTCCTCATCGCCAACGTCGTAGGCTGGCTGTTCAGCAAGCACCCCGACCCGCAGAGCCTGCTGACGACCAGGTTCGCGGCCGCCTGCGCGGTCGGGTCCACGAGCGGGCACGATCATGCACACCACCGGGAGAGCCGGTTCAGCCAGACCACCGAGATCTTCATTCGCGAAACATCGGTCATCATGCCGGCCCTCTTCATCGGCTCCGCCGTAGCCGCCCTCACCCAGGTGTTCGTGCCGCGGTCGGTGCTGCTCGCGCTCGGCAGCAACCCGGTCTGGTCGGTGCTCGCCATGATGGCGCTGGCTTTCATCGTGGCGGTCTGCTCCAACGTTGACGCGTTCTTCGTGCTGTCGTTCGGCAGTACCTTTCTGCCCGGCGGAATCGTGGCGTTCCTCGTGTTCGGTGCCCTGATCGACGTCAAGATGCTCGCCCTCATGCGCACGACCTTCACCAGTCGCACCCTGGTGCAGATCACGGTCGTGGTGGGCCTCATGAGCGCCGCGCTCGGATTGCTGGTGAACTATGTTGCCTGACCGAAAGCTGTCCGGCGCCCTCCGCTATTGGGCTGAGCGCTGGCAGGGTGTGCTGCTCAGCCTCGTGGTCGTTGTCGCGACCCTGTGGCTGGCCCTGAGCGGCCAGCTCGGCCTCTACATCCACCCTCGCTATTTCGTTTTCACGATCGCCATGGCCGTGGTCGGGCTTGTGCTCGTCGCCGCCGGGTTCGCCCGTCGACGCGGTTTTGAGGTCGAACGCAGCGGTCGGGTCCAAACGACTCTGACCGGGGTCGGAGTCGGGCTGCTGCTGATCATTGGCGTCGCCATGGTCGTGGTCCCGCCGACCACCCTGACCAGCGCCACGGCAACCCAGCGCGAGGTCAATTCCGGCGGGCTCGGCACCGACGACGACGCCGACCAGGCCGCGGCGCTCATCGGCACCGGCGACTTTGAGCAGCTCAGCGTGCGCGAGTGGGTCTCCCTGCTCGCGCAATCCTCCGATCCGGCCTTCTACGCCGACAAAACCGCTCAGGTCACCGGGTTCGTCACGCCTGACGCCAAAGACCCCGATAACGTGTTCTATGTGGCCCGGTTCGTCGTCACCTGTTGCGCGGTCGACGCCCAGCCGATCGGCGTTCCGGTCTACCTGCCGGGCTGGCAGGCCGAGTACAAGGTCGATGACTGGGTGCAGGTCACCGGCCGGTTCGAGCTGAGCGTGAGCGCATCAGCGAGCGATCCACTCGCGATCACCCCGGTCGAGATCCTTCCCGTAGACCAGCCGAATGACCCCTATGTCTACTGACCCCTCTGCTGACCTGTTGACCGGGCAACCGCTCCCGGCACGGTCGACCCGCCCATTCCGCCGTACCCTCTGGATACTCGTCGGCGGCCTGGTCGCGGCCTGCGTTGCCCTGGTCGCCGTCAACCTGCTGACCGGCCCCCGGCTCACCGACGTCGACGTCGACACCACCGCCGTGGTCTCTTCCGCAAACGCGCGCCTCGTGCTCGCGACGAACCGTCAGTTGACCGACATCACCCCGGAGCAGGTGAGTATCGAGCCGTCCGCAGCCTTTCAGGTCACCACGAGCGCGAATTCCGTCGTGATCTCCTTCTCGCAGCCACTCGCCTACAACACCGACTACGCGGTCTCCGTGCAAGGCATTACCGGCACGGCCGTCGACCGAGAATCGACCGTCAGGGCAGCCTTCAGTACGAGCGAACCCTCGCTGTACTACCTCAGTCGCGCGGCGTCGGCCGCCGAAGCCGGCACGCGCGGCACGGACCGCATCCTGCGTACCACGACCGGCAGGGCTGACACCGAGGTGGCCTTCGAGTCGGCGAACATCCAGCAGTTCGTGCCGATGGGCAGCGAACTCGCCGTGGTCACGGTGAACCCCGATCTGGCCAACGCGCTCTATCGCGTTGATGCCGACGGTACCGCCGAAGCTCTCAACCTGCCCGGTGTCGGCCTCGTGCAGGATCTGCAAGCCGCGCCCGGCCAGTCCCTGCTCGGTTTTCGTTTCACCAGCGCAGCGGATGCCGCAGGCCCGCACTACGACAACGTGCTGTTCGTGCTCGACCTGCGCACCAACAATGCCACTGCGGTCCCCGCCCTCGAGGGTGGCCCGCTGAGTGTTACGACCTGGGGATTCATGGCCAATCGCGCCGACATCGTTGCACAGCAATACGATTCGACCTTGCTGCTGATCAATCCGCTAAACCAGTCCGGCGGCAACCCGCTCGAGAATGAACCCGAATTCGACCCATCGGTACCGCTCGGGCAATTCGCGAACCTCACCGCGTTCGCGCCCGACGGCGTGCGCATCGCCGTGTCGGACCGCGACGGCCAGTACGTGCTTGATCTGTCGCAGGGCACAGAGTCCGCCATCGTGCCGCAGAGCGTGGAAGGCACCACCCAGTACACCGCCGAGCTGCGCTTCCTTGCCGGGGGAGCCGGCACGGACTCCGACAGCTACGTGCAGCGCGTCGCCGAGTTCGACGCCGCTACCGGTTCGGTCAGGCAATATCTCTCGCTGGTGCAGGGTGGTGAGGCGCGCACCGTCTATGCGCCGGCATCCGCTGACGAAACCATTGTTGGATTCGAGCTCTCGCCGAACGACCAGTTCCTGGCCGTGCAGATCGTGCCGAACCGTGAGACCGAGCGCTCTGACGGATACCCGGTCAATGCTCAGGCAACGGATGCAACGACCCTGTTCGTGAACGTGGCTACCGGCGCGGTGCGCCGCAGCGTGCTCGGCTTCGATGCCACCTGGCAGTAGCCGAGGCTACAGTCCGCGCCGCTCCCGGGCGGTCACACGCAGCCCGCTGGAGCGCAGCCGCACGATCATCTCCCGAAAGCTCACCGGCATGGCCCCGGCGGCCACCAGGTCCGCGTAGCGGCCTTCAGGCACGTCGTAGTGGTCGAGGTCGAAGCCACGCCGGGGAATACCGGCCTGAGCGGCGAAAGCGTGCAATTCGTGCAGATTCGAGTCGCTCACGAGGTGTGCCCACACCGTTCCGTGCGCCGGCCAGCGAGGCTGGTCGATAAGTATTGCCATGATCGAAGTCTACGAGCCGCCCTGTGTTTCAGAAGTGGTTCAGACACGCCGTGCCGTTGGTTTGACCACGGGTAGCGGATCAGGTAAAGTCAACCCTTGGTGTGCGTTAGATAAATAAACGCGAATACCAAGGTTTTCTGAGTGCGCTGGGCCAACCGGTCCGTGTACTGCAGTGAATGCAGCAGTCAAGTTTGAGCAGTGAGTTTCCGCAAATTGGAGCCTCAGGCTCCCCAGAGATTGGTACGTAAAGTGGTTTACGCAGTTGTGCGCGCCGGAGGGCGGCAGGAGAAGGTAGAGGTCGGTACCATCGTGACGATGGACCGAATCAAGGCTGACAAGGACGGCAACGTCGAGCTGGCCGCTGTGCTCCTCGTCGACGGCGACAAGATCACCTCTGACGGGGCGTCACTGGCCAAGGTCAAGGTCACTGCTGAGGTTTTGAACAACCTTCGCGGTCCGAAGATCGTCATCCAGAAGTTCAAGAACAAGACCGGGTACAAGAAGCGTCAGGGGCACCGTCAGGAGCTCACTCGCGTTCAGGTTACCGGCATCGCCTAGGCCAGAGGAGATAGACAGATGGCACATAAAAAAGGTGCGAGTTCCACTCGCAACGGTCGTGACTCGAACGCTCAGCGCCTCGGCGTGAAGCGCTTCGGTGGTCAGGTTGTCGGCGCGGGCGAGATCATCGTTCGGCAGCGCGGCACGCACTTCCACCCCGGCGTCAACGTCGGCCGTGGCGGCGACGATACTCTCTTCGCTCTCGAAGCCGGCTCCGTGCAGTTCGGCGCCAAGGGTGGCCGCAAGGTCATCAACATCGTGGTTGCAGCCGAGTAGGTTTTTACAGCACAGTATTTTTCGTACACAACGTCAGGGCGGGCTTCGGTCCGCCCTGACGTGTTTGTTCAGCACTTTTTGTAGCACATCGTTCCACGCACGGGTTTCATAGCACCTCGTTTTGAAGCATTTCTTGCGCCACCTGAAAGGGGCACTTCATGGCCACATTCGTTGACCACGTGACGCTGCATTTACGAGCGGGCAATGGAGGAAACGGATGCGTTTCGGTCAAGCGCGAGAAGTTCAAACCTCTTGCCGGTCCCGACGGCGGTAACGGCGGCAGCGGCGGAGACCTCGTGCTCGTGGCCGATCCCAGCACGACCACCCTGCTCGGCTTCCACCGGTCACCGCACCGCAGCTCGGACAACGGCGGCCCCGGCATGGGCGACCACCGCAATGGCCACAACGGCGAGATGCGCGAGCTCATGGTTCCCATCGGCACCGTGGTCAAGGACATCGAGGGCAACCAGCTCCTTGACATGGACGAACCCGGCCTGCGCCTCATCGTCGCGCCCGGCGGCCAGGGCGGGCTCGGCAACGCCGCCCTCGCCTCGACCAAGCGCAAGGCCCCCGGCTTTGCCCTGCTCGGCACGCTCGGCTGGGAAGGCGACGTCTACCTCGAGCTCAAGACCGTAGCGGATGTCGCGCTCGTCGGGTACCCTTCGGCTGGCAAGTCCAGCCTGATCGCCGCCATGAGTGCGGCTCGGCCCAAAATCGCCGACTACCCCTTCACCACGCTGCACCCCAACCTCGGCGTCGTCGAATCGGGTGAGTCGCGCTACACCATTGCCGACGTGCCCGGCCTGATCGAGGGCGCGAGCGAGGGCAAGGGGCTCGGCCTCGAGTTCCTTCGCCACGTTGAACGCTGCACCGCCCTGCTGCATGTGCTGGACTGTGCCACGCTCGAGCCCGGTCGCGACCCGATCAGTGACCTCGACGTCATTCTCGGCGAACTCGACGCCTACCCGGTGCCCGACGGCCAAAAGCCGCTGCTGCAGCGCTCCCAGCTCATCGCCCTGAACAAGATCGACGTGCCGGAAGGCCGCGAACTGGCCGCCTTCGTCAAGGCCGACCTCGAAACCCGTGGCTACCGCGTATTCGAAATTTCCAGCGTCACCCACGAGGGCCTCAAACAGCTCAACTACGCCCTCGCCGAGGTCGTCGAACAGGGCCGCGCCGAGGCTGCCGCAGCCGAAGCGAAGAAGCCGCGCATCATCATCCGTCCCAAGGCCGTCGATGAGGGCGGCTTCGTCATCAAGGTCGAGGGTGGCACCTTCGGCAACATTTACCGCATTCTCGGTACCAAGCCGGAACGCTGGATTCAGCAGACCGACTTCACGAACGATGAGGCCGTCGGCTTCCTCGCCGACCGACTCGCCAAGCTCGGCATCGAGAATGAGCTGTACAAGTCGGGCGCCATCGCCGGCTCGACCGTCATCATCGGCCCCGGCCACGGTGTCGTCTTCGATTGGGAGCCCACGCTCACCTCCACCGCCGAACTCATCACGGCTCCCCGCGGCACCGACGCCCGCCTTGACGAGCCTAAACGTCGCACCAGCAACGAACGCCGCGAGGAGTACTTCGGTCGGATGGACGCCAAGTCCTCGGCCCGCGCCGAACTCATTCGTGAGCGCGAAGCCGGCATGTGGCAGACCGGCGAGGAGGAACACAACGAAGACGTTCGCCTCGCCGACGTGGAATTGAACTTCTCCACGCCGACCGACGCCGCCGAGCCCGAAACCGCGCCAGACACCGGCATCGAAACGGATGCCAATGCTGACGAGACTGAGACAGACCCAACGGAAGAAGTACAGAAGTGAGTGGCTTAGCCAGGGACAACGTAGCGGGCGCGAAACGCGTCGTGGTGAAGGTCGGGTCTTCGTCGATCAGCGGCGAGAACTCCGACCAGATCACCCCACTCGTTGACGCCCTGGCCGAGGCCTACGGTCGCGGCACCGAGGTGGTACTCATCTCCTCGGGTGCGGTCGCCACCGGCATGCCCTTCCTGAACCTTGATGAACGCCCCAGTGACGTCGCCACCCAGCAGGCCGCCGCCGCTGTCGGGCAGAATGTGCTCATCTTTCGGTACCAGGAAAGCCTCGACAGGTACGGCATCGCTGCCGGTACCGTGCTGCTGACCGAGGGCGACGCCCTAAAAGAACCGCACCGGAGCAACACCCGGCGCGCACTGGAACGACTGCTCGACCTGCGTATTCTGCCGGTCGTCAACGAGAACGACACCGTGGCCGTCTATGGCTTGCGGTTCGGCAGCAATGATCGCCTCGCCGCCCTGGTCGCAACCCTCATCCAAGCCGACCTGCTGATCATGCTCAGCGACGTCGACGCGCTCTACACCAAGCCGCCGCACCTGCCGGGCGCTGAGAAGCTCGACTTCATCGCCGCGGACGACCCGCTCGACAGGTTCGAGTTCAGTTCGAGCGGAGCAACCGGAGTGGGCACCGGGGGAGCGAGCACGAAGGTGGTCGCCGCCCGCCTCGCCACCAATGCTGGCACCGCCGTTCTGGTCACCTCGACCGAACTGGCCGCTGCAGCCCTGCGTGGCGAGCACGTCGGAACCTGGTTCGAGGCGACGGCAAGCGAAGAGCGTCGCGCGCTGCTCTGACCGAGCCGGCGCACCAGCTGCGCTAAACTGCCGGTGGTCGCACGGCGCGTCCATTATTCTTGCCGGAGGGCCAGATTCATGTGGGGTTGCACGTCCTTATTGGGGTCAGCGTGAATGGCTTCAGCGTTAATGTAGCCAACCGAAATATCACCCGATGAGGGCGCACTCGCAGCAGGTTGTTCGATCCGCCGCGCGTATCGTGGTCAAGGTGGGCTCCTCGTCGATCAGTGGCGAGAATTCCGGGCAGATCGCGCCCTTGGTCGACGCCCTGGCTGAAGCGCATGCCCGGGGCACCGAGGTGGTTCTGGTGTCGTCCGGTGCCATTGCCATCGGCATGCCGTACCTCCAGCTGCAGGAGCGGCCGACCGACCTGGCTACCCAGCAGGCGGCGGCATCCGTTGGTCAGAATCTGTTGATCTTTCGGTACCAGGACAGCCTCGACCGATACGACATCGTGGCCGGTCAGGTGCTGCTGACGGCGAGCGACCTCGACAACGCCACCCACCGCGGCAACGCCCAGCGCGCCATGGAGCGCCTGATGGCGCTGCGTATTCTTCCGATCGTCAACGAGAATGACACCGTAGCCACCCACGAGATTCGATTCGGCGACAACGACCGACTGGCCGCCCTCGTCGCCACCCTGATCGGTGCCGACCTGCTCGTGCTCCTCAGCGATGTGGATTCCCTCTACACGTGCCCGCCGGACCTGCCCGGTGCTGAGCGCATCAGCCACGTGGCATCCGGTGACCCGTTGGTGGGGATGGAATTCGGCGCGACTGCCGTCAACGGGGTTGGCACCGGGGGAGCGAGCACCAAGGTGACGGCGGCGCGCATCGCGGCCCAGGCCGGAACCGCCGTGCTGGTCACGGCGACCGGGTTGGTGGCCGAGGCGCTGCGCGGGGATCCGGTGGGAACCTGGTTCGAACCGTCGCCAGCACCGTCAGCACTGCGTATTTCCTGAGAGCCGAGAATAGTCTCATGGTTCGCCTCCCGTAAACTAGGTTCATGTTGCAGTCTCTGAACGATGTAGCCCAGCTCACGCCCACCCTCGAGGCCGCTCGCGCCGCCTCCCTGCCGCTCGCTTCAGCGCCGACAGAGCTAAAGAATAAAGCGCTGAAATTGATTGCGCAATCGCTGCGCGACCACGCCGCGCAGATCGTGACGGCCAACCAGGTCGACCTCGCTGCCGGCGCCACCAACGGCCTCAGTGCCGGACTGCTCGACCGGCTCAAGCTCGACCCGCCGCGCATTATGGCCCTCGCCGACTCCGTCGACCAGATCGCGCTGCTGACCGACCCGGTCGGCCAGGTCGTGCGCGGCAGCAGCCTGCCCAACGGCATCAAAATCAGCCAGGTGCGTGTTCCCTTCGGCGTCATCGGAGTCATCTACGAAGCTCGCCCGAACGTCACCGTCGATCTGGCCGCCCTCGCCTTGAAAAGCGGCAACGCCGTCGTGCTCCGCGGTGGTTCCGCTGCCGAGAACAGCAACCGAGTACTCATCGACCTGGTGCAGGCGGCGATCACCGACGCCGGGTTCAACCCTGATTCGGTGCAGACCATCGATCCCTTTGGTCGGGCCGGCGCGACCGAGCTCATGAAGGCTCGCGGCTACGTCGACGTGCTCATTCCCCGTGGCAGCGCCAAGCTGATCCAGACCGTGGTTCGTGAGTCCCAGGTGCCGGTCATCGAGACCGGTGCCGGCGTCGTGCACGTCTTCCTCGATGAGACGGCTACCAAGCAGTGGGCGATCGATATCGTGCACAACTCCAAGACGCACCGTCCGAGCGTCTGCAATGCCCTGGAAACCCTGCTCGTACACCGCAGCGCAGCTGAACGCTTGCTTCCCGATGTGTTGGACAAGCTCACGGCGTCCGGTGTCACCATCCATGCGGATGCCCGCACCCGCGCGCTCTATCCGGCCGCTGTCCCGGCGACCGACGATGACTGGGGCGCCGAATACATGAGCCTCGACATTTCGGTGGCGATTGTCGACTCCCTCGATGAGGCCATGGACCACATTCGTCGCTATTCAACCGGGCACACCGAGTCGATCATCACCAACGATCTGCAGAACGCTGAGCGCTTTCTGAACGAGGTCGATTCGGCCTCGGTCATGGTCAACGCCTCCACTCGCTTCACCGACGGCGGAGAATTCGGCTTCGGTGCCGAGGTGGGTATCTCCACCCAGAAGCTGCACGCTCGTGGGCCGATGGGTTTGCCAGAGCTGACCAGCACAAAGTGGATCGTGCGCGGCACCGGCCAGGTACGCGCGTAGTTTCACACGCGGGTGCCGGTCAAGTGCGCCGGTCAAGCTAGAATGAGGCGACGGCGTGAGCCGTCAGGCGCGCGACCCGTCGCGGCCAACTGGGGCCGCGCCCGACTGCGCGGCGCGTGAATGGAGAACCGATGTCTTTTGTGAGTGCCGTGCTAACCGAGGTCGAGCACATCGCCTTGCCGTTGCCGCTCATCGTCTACCCGGTGGTGGCCGCCGTGTTGTTCCTGGCCCTCGGCGTCGTGCTGTGGAGCTTTCGTGATGTGTCCAACCGCCACAGCGGCAAGGCTGACGCCTACGCCGCCGCGCATGGCGGACACGGTGGTACCACCGGCATCGGTGGCCACTAGAAGCCTGATCTTAACGTGACAGTTCGTCGCCTTCGCATCGGCGTGATGGGTGGAACGTTCGACCCCATTCACCATGGGCACCTCGTCGCCGCCAGCGAGGTGGCACAGAGCTTCGACCTCGACGAGGTGATCTTCGTGCCCACCGGGCAGCCGTGGCAGAAAAGCGGCGTCACCCGCGGCGAACATCGCTACCTGATGACGGTGATTGCGACCGCGTCCAATCCGCGGTTCACGGTGAGTCGGGTGGATATTGACCGGGTCGGCCCGACTTACACCATTGATACGCTGCGTGATCTGCACGAAGAACGTCCGGATGCCGAATTGTTCTTCATTACCGGAGCGGATGCGATCACCCAGATTCTCGGCTGGAAAGACGTGCGTGAACTGTGGCAGCTGGCACATTTCGTGGCTGTGAGTCGCCCGGGCCATGAGCTGAGCGTTTCGGGATTACCGAACCAAGACGTAAGCTTGTTGGAGGTTCCGGCACTGGCTATTTCGTCCACTGACTGCCGGGCACGGGTCAATCGGGGATTCCCGGTCTGGTATCTGGTCCCCGACGGGGTCGTCCAGTACATCTCAAAGCATCATCTGTATCGGAGTGTGGCATGACGTCGGGAGACCCTCAGCCGCTCAGCCGACGTCAGGCGCGCGAACTTGCCCGCGAACAGGGTGACGAAGCTGCCGCGGTGTACGACGCAATCCCGACCCTCGACGTTCCGGTGCTGGTCCCCGCCGCGCTTCGCCCGGCATCGTTTGCTCCATCGGCACAGACCTCGACATCACGGCGAACGAGCCGGAACCACACGGCTCCCGATCCGAAAGAGCCTCAGGACACCGTCGATAAAGTTCCAACCCCGGGTGCAGCCGAGCCCGACCCGTCGGTTCCGGCATCGCACACCCTGAGTCGCCGGGAATTGCGCGCACTGCACGCACGTGAAGACGAGGAACGGGCTCTCAATACTGGGGACCTCACGACCCCCGCCGATCAGCCCGCCGACGCTGAAACTACTGCTGCTGGGCCGGTTGACCCCGAGCTGGTCGAGGCCGAGCTGATCGAGGCCGAGCTGATCGAGCCCGAGCCCACCACGCCGGTCGCCGTCGACCCGGTCGAATCCGAGCAGATGTACGCCGAGCCGGTCGTGGCCGAGCCGATCGAGGCGCCGGATCCGACCATCAGTGACAAGACCGGATGGATGCCGCCGATCGGACACTGGTCGGTCGATGCGGATGCTCCGCGCGTCGACGTATCGCAGCCTGACCAGTCGCTCGACGAACTGATCAACCGTGGTATCGGGGCCGGGGGCATTCCCACCACCACGAACGCGCTCATCCTGCCGTCGATTCCCCACCAGCCGAGCAGCGTGAGTCCCATCTCCAATACGGGCGAGATCATGATCACGGGGTCATTCGACCTGCCGCGCAGTCTTGGCTCGACCGGCGCCCACCCGAATCTGTTCGATTCGTCCGAGATGGACCACCTGATGGACCAGCTCGACGCCGATCAGCTAGGCGGGGACTCGGCCCCGGTCAGTGCGAGTCGCGCCGTGAGCACGCACGCGTCTACCCGCGGGATGTTAACCCCGCCCAAGAATCAGCGTGCCTCACTTCCCACCGTTTTGGTCATCGCCACGGCCGCACTGGCCGTGAGTGTTCTGGCGCTCTTCGTGACCGGCTACCTGCTGGGTCTCTTCTAGTGCCCCGCGCCATGCATCCGTGTCTTTCCTTCCTCGCGGGCCTCTTCGGCTCGCTCGTTTCCCCTATCATCGCCACAAGCGCATTCGCGCCTCGCGGCACAATCTCAAGGATTCATTCATGACCACGTCACCCCACGCCCTCGAGCTGCTTGCCATCGCCGTCGCCGCCGCCGACTCCAAGGGAGGCGAAGACCTCGTTGCCCTCGACGTCTCCAACCCGCTTCCCCTCGCCGACATCTTCTTCATCGTCACTGGTCGGTCGGAGCGCAACGTTGTAGCCATTGCCGGCGAGATTGAAGACAAGCTGATCGAGGCCGGCCACAAGCCGCTGCGGCGCGAGGGACGCGCTGCCGGCCGCTGGGTGCTCGTTGACTTCGGTGACCTGGTCGTGCACGTTTTTCACGAAGAAGAGCGCCAGTACTACTCCCTGGAGCGACTGTGGAAGGACTGCCCGGTGATTCCGACCGGGATTCCCGCCAAAGTGACGTCAAACGAGGCCGCCGATGAGGCTGCCGACGAGGTCGCGGAGTAGCCTCGGTTTCGCAGATCCCAATCTGTGTTGTAAGCTAACAAAGTTGTTTCGGAGCAATTCGAAACAACAATCTGGGTCCGTGGCGCAGCTGGTAGCGCACCTGCATGGCATGCAGGGGGTCAGGGGTTCGAATCCCCTCGGATCCACCAAATATGAAGTAGCCCCGACATTGTCGGGGCTACTTTTTTGTGATGCGTCGTTTAAAAGTTGTGAATGCAAAAGAAATACCGCGTGGCGGGTATCGGAAAAAGAGTTCGGCAGCCATAATTCGTTAGTGGTTATCGCCACACGCGAATGTATCCATCCCGAATGTATTCGACACCTCATTGGAGAATCTCAGAATGAAGAAGACCACGGTTCAGCTGCTGGATGACCTTGACGGCACCGTTATTGAAAATGGCTCCGGAGCAACCGTTTCCTATGCTTTCGAAGGGGAATCGTACGAGATCGATCTGTCCGCCGAAAACCTCGCTGAATTTCGCGCCGCGATCAAGCCATACACAAATGTTTCCCGACGCGTTGGCTATGTGCCCGCTAAGTCACGCGGTACCAGTTCGGCCGGTTCGGACCGGGCCGAGCTCCAGGCCATTCGTGCCTGGGCTGCCGCCAACGGCGTTGCCGTATCCGACCGTGGGCGCATTGCCGGCACCGTGCGCGAGGCCTATGCCAGGGCGCAGGCCTAGCAGAGCCCGAACAGACCATTACTCTGGATCAGCGGTGTCCCTGCCTGAGCGAGGGCACCTATGCCGTCTGTTGCGGCCGCTTTCACAGCGGTGCTGCGGTGCCGCCGACGGCCGAATGGCTCATGCGATCTCGGTATAGCGCCTTCTGCCGGGGTGAGGCGCAGTATCTGCTTCAGACGTGGCATCCGTTGACCCGACCGGAATCACTCGAACTGGACCCGGCGATAACTTGGCGACGGCTCGATATCGTGCGTACAGAGCGCGGTGGTTTACTCGATAGTGAGGGCGTCGTGGAATTCGCAGCGCACTATCGTGAAAACGGCATAGCGGGTCAGCAGAAAGAAGTGAGCTGCTTTCTCAAGGTTGACCGCCAATGGTATTACCTCGATGCCGTTCCAGACAGCCTGAACTCCAGATAGCCACTTCCAGCCGCATGGCCGGGATGGAATCTCAGAGGGCGCGTCACCGCGGTCGATATCGGGCGGCCACCTCCCAGAAATCTGGCTTAGATTGGGTAGATGTCTGAGCATCTCTCCCGCGATATCGCCAGTGGCAGTGATCCGCGGCATCCGGTGCGGCGGGCCCTGCGACGAACTCGCGCGTGGGTTGACGGGCACCCCTATCTACTCTTCGCCTATCGCCTCGGGGTCGGGCTGCTCGGCACAGTGATTGTTGTTATCGGCATTATTCTGATTCCCCTGCCTGGGCCGGGGTGGCTGATCGTCTTCCTGGGACTCGCCGTGCTCGGAACGGAATTCGCTTCAGCGCGTCGGCTCGGCGGGTTCCTCAATCGGATTGTCACGCGGGTCTGGGCCTGGTGGCGTTCGCGTCGCGACCGTCCGGTGGCCGGCTGATCTGACCGCGGGCGCGCTCAGCGAGCGGTCAGAAACAGCGCGGCCAGCAGCGCGATGTAGACGATGACGAAAATTGCCGGCGTGACGAATCGCACGACATTGACCCAGGGCGCCATGGCCACGATGCTCCGGGTGAGCGCGCTGGGCGTCTCCAGGCCACGCAGGTCGGTGATGACGGCGAGGCCTTCATTGGCCGCGGCGATCTGGGCCAAAGCTCCGAAAATGCCCGAGGCTAGCAGGATGCCCGCCGCGGCGATGCGCACGGAGAGCTCTGTCGTGCCGAGGCCCAGGGCGAGAAAGCCCACGATGGCCGTGAGCAGGAAGGTCGGCGCGGCCTGGGACGCGATGATGTGTCCGCGGGCTTTCACCCAGGCAGTGATGAGCTCGGATTCGGTCATGGCTGGCTCCATTCTTCGGGTGCCGCACGGCACCTGGCTCTATTCTGGCCGCTCCGGCAGATCGTACGGTTCTTTCAACCGTGCGAGTCTGGGTGAAACGGAATAACAGCGGCCGGGCCAAGGTTCCACCGGTGTATGCATGTGCATAGAAAAGACTCGTTCTGAGAGGCTGTACCCGCGTGACGCACAAACTTGAACTGGGACTCGATACCTTCGGCGACGTCACCTTCGACGCCGATGGGCGGCCGCTGGCTCAGCCACAGGTGCTGCGCAACGTCGTGGCCGAAGCCGTGCTGGCCGACCAGGTCGGCCTGGATTTCTTCGGCATCGGCGAGCACCACCGCGCCGATTTCGCGGTGTCAGCACCCGAAGTGGTGCTCGCCGCGATCGCCGGCCAGACCAGCCGGATTGGACTGGGCTCAGCCGTGACCGTACTCAGCTCCGACGACCCGGTGCGGGTCTACCAGCGCTTCGCCACGCTCGACGCCCTGTCGTCTGGACGCGCGGAGGTCATTCTCGGGCGCGGTTCGTTCACCGAATCCTTTCCGCTGTTCGGCCTGGATCTCGGTGACTATGAGCAATTGTTCGAGGAGAAGCTCGAATTGTTCATCGAACTGCTCAAAGAACAGCCGGTGACCTGGTCCGGTCAGACCCGGGCAGCCCTGAACGACCAGACCGTGTTTCCGCCGACCGAGTCCGGAGCGATCAAGACCTGGATCGGTGTGGGCGGCAGCCCTGAGTCGGTCATTCGCGCCGCGCACTACGGTCTGCCGCTCATGCTCGCCATCATCGGCGGTGCGCCGCTCGCCTTCGCGCCTCTCGTCGACCTCTACCACCGCGCCCTGGCGCAGTTCGAGAAGCCCACGCTGCCGATCGGTGAGCACTCGCCCGGCTATATCGCCGAGACGGATGCTCAGGCTCGTGACGAAATGTGGCCGCACTACGAGGCGATGCAGAACCGCATCGGTCGGGAGCGCGGCTGGGGCCCGGCTACTCGGGAACGTTTCGAGCAGGATGCCGGCCCCGACGGCGCCGTGTTCGTGGGTTCACCCGAGACCGTGGCCACGAAGATCGCCACGGTGGTGCAGGGACTCGGGCTCAGCCGGTTCGACCTGAAGTACAGCATCGGCACCCTCCCGCACGAGAAATTGATGAACAGCATCGAGCTCTTTGGTACCCGGGTCGCACCGCTCGTGCGCGAACAACTCGGCTAAGCCTGCCCGGAGCGGCTCGGATGACCGGATATGTCGGCGGATGCCTGTAGCGTATTCTCCAAGCGCGATTCGGTCATCCGTCGGCGCTGTCTTGTCGCCTCTGTCGCACCTGACCGTGTCCCATCTTCATCCCGAGGAGTCTCATGGAAACCTGGCCCGGAACCGCCTACCCCCTTGGCGCTACGTTCGATGGGAGCGGTACCAACTTCGCCCTGTTCAGCGAAGCCGCCCAACGTGTCGAGCTGTGTCTTATCGACGAAGACGGCGGTGAGACGCGGGTCGACGTGCGGGAATCATCCGCTTTTATCTGGCATTGCTACCTGCCGCTGGTGCAGCCGGGGCAGCGCTACGGGTATCGGGTGTACGGCGACTACAACCCGGCGGCCGGTAGCCGAGCCAACCCGAACAAGCTGCTGCTCGACCCATACGCCAAGGCCACCACGGGGGCCATCGACTGGGACCCGTCGCTGTTCTCCTACGATTTCGACGACCCGGATTCGGCGAACGACGAGGACTCCGCCTCGCACATGATGCTCGGCGTCGTCGTCAACCCGTTCTTCGACTGGACCGGTGATCGATCCCTCCGCACCCCCTACAGCGAGTCCTTCATCTACGAGGCACACGTGAAGGGCCTGACCAAGCTGCAGGAGTCCGTGCCCGAAACCCAGCGCGGCACCTACGCGGGCCTGGCGCATCCGTCGGTGATCGACCACCTGCAAAAGCTCGGTGTGACTGCCATCGAGCTGATGCCGGTGCACCAGTTCGTCAATGACGGCACCCTCGTGGAGCAGGGGCTCGGCAACTATTGGGGCTACAACACGATCGGATTCTTCGCGCCGCACAACGCGTATTCCTCGACCGGTGACCTCGGCCAGCAGGTGCAGGAATTCAAGGGAATGGTGCGCAGCCTGCACGCCGCGGGCATCGAGGTCATTCTCGACGTGGTGTACAACCACACCGCCGAGGGCAACCACATGGGTCCGACCCTGTCGTTCAAGGGCATCGACAACGAGGCCTATTACCGCCTGATGGACGACGACAAGCGCTACTACATGGACTACACCGGGACCGGCAACACCCTCAACGTGCGGCACCCGCACGTGCTGCAGCTCATCATGGACTCGCTGCGCTACTGGGTGCTCGAGATGCACGTCGACGGCTTTCGGTTTGACCTGGCCAGCGCCCTGGCCCGCGACCTCTACGAGGTCGACAAGCTCTCCACCTTCTTCGAGCTCGTGCAGCAAGACCCGATCGTGTCGCAGGTCAAGCTCATCGCCGAGCCGTGGGACGTCGGCCCCGGCGGCTATCAGGTCGGCAATTTTCCCTCCCAGTGGTCGGAATGGAACGGCAAGTACCGCGATACTGTGCGTGATTTCTGGCGGGGGGAGCCATCCACTCTCGGCGAATTCGCCTCCCGCGTCGCCGGATCGGCCGACCTCTACGAGCACTCCGGGCGCCGTCCGATGGCGTCGATCAACTTCGTCACCGCGCATGACGGCTTCACCATCGCCGATCTCGTGTCGTACAACGAGAAGCACAATGACGCCAACGGCGAAGACAACAAAGACGGCGAGTCGCACAACCGCTCCTGGAACTCGGGCGTCGAAGGTCCCAGCGATGATCCGGAGATTCGTGGGTTGCGCGCGCGGCAGGCACGCAACTTCATTGCGACGCTGCTTTTGTCGCAGGGGGTTCCGATGCTGCTGCACGGCGATGAGCTGGGCCGAACCCAGCAGGGTAACAACAACACCTACGCGCAGGATTCCGAGCTGACCTGGGTGCACTGGGACGAAGCGGATGTGCCGCTGATCGAATTCACGGCGGCCGTTTCCCGCCTCCGCCGCGAGCACCCGACGTTTCGGCGCAGTCGCTTCTTCGACGGTCGCCCCGGTAACCGCGTCGCGGGCGAGTCGCTGCCCGATATCGTGTGGCTGGGCACCGATGGTGAACCGATGGCGTCGGAAGACTGGGACGAAAACCTCGCTCGCACGGTCGCCAAATTCCTCAACGGCAACGGAATCCGTGAGCGAGACGTGCGCGGTCAGGACGTCACCGACGACAACTTTCTGCTGTTGTTCAACGCCGACGCCGAAGACGTCGAATTCACGCTGCCACCCGACGAATATGCCCCGGCCTGGGAAATTGTGGTCGATACCGCCGGTGAGGGGGCCGATTCCATCGCTCGTCCGGCCGGAGCCATCCAGACCGTGGCCGGTCGTTCCCTCGTGGTCCTGCGCGCCTATCACGAACCCGAAGTTGCACCGGATCACTCCGTCGCCGCGTCACTGGCCGGTGCCACCGGTCTGATCACGCTGCCGGGCCACAGCTGAGGGCCGTTCGGTGACCCTTGACGCAGATCTTTTCGTGACGGTGCCCGTCGTCGCCCCGTTGTCGACCTACCGCCTGCAGATCACTGCGGGTTTCGACCTTGACGCGGCCGCGGGGATCGTCGATTACCTTCGCGATCTCGGTGCCGACTGGGTCTACCTGTCGCCGCTGTTGAAGGCCGAAGACGGATCGGAGCACGGCTACGACGTCGTCGACCACTCCCTGGTCGACCCAGCACGCGGCGGGGCGGATGCCTTGGGTCGCCTGGCCACTGCCGCGCATCGGGCCGGGCAGGGCGTGCTCGTGGACATCGTGCCCAACCACGTGGGCGTGGCCACGCCGCGGCAGAATCCTTGGTGGTGGGACCTGCTGCAGAACGGCGAACAGTCACGGTACGCCGAAGCCTTCGACGTGGACTGGGAGTTCGGTAGCGGCAGAATCCGCATTCCGGTGCTCGGTGATGATCAGGGCGGCGATAGCCGCGGCGAGCTCGACCGGCTTGAGCTGGTCGACGGCGAGCTGCGCTACTTCGACAACCGGTATCCGCTGGCGGCCGGAACCGCCGACGACGGTGCCAGCCCGGCCGAGGTGCATGACCGCCAACACTATGAGCTCGTGAACTGGCGCCGCGCTGACGCGGAGCTCAACTATCGGCGCTTCTTCGCCGTGAACAGTTTGGCCGGCATTCGGGTCGAGGTGCCGTGGGTGTTCGAAGAGTCGCACCGCGAGATCGTGCGCTGGGTCAAGGACGGCCTGGTTCAGGGCCTCCGGGTGGACCACCCCGACGGCCTCGCCGACCCGGCCGGCTACCTCGAAGCCGTGCGCCGCGCCACCGACGGGGCGTACGTGCTGGTCGAGAAGATTCTCGAGGGTCCGGAACAACTTCCGTCGAGCTGGGCGACGGCCGGGACGACCGGGTATGACGCCCTCGCCGACGTGGACCGGGTGCTCGTCGATCCGGCCGGTCAGCCTGCCCTTGACGCCCTGGAATCACGGCTGCAGGGCGACTCCGTCGCTTGGAACGATCTGGTCTTTCGCAACAAGCGTGCGGTGGCCGACGGCATCCTTCGCTCGGAAGTGCTGCGCATCGCCCGTCTGGTACCGAACGACGAGGAGACCGACACCACCGCCGACGCCGTGGCCGAACTGCTGGCCTGGTTTCCGGTCTACCGCTCCTACCTGCCCCTCGGCCAGGGCCACCTGCAGGAGGCGGCGGAGCGGTCGATCACGCACCGCCCGCACCTGGAGGCCGAGATCGACCGGCTGCTGCCGCTGCTGGGAGACCCGGGGCATCCGGCGGCCGTACGTTTTCAACAGACTTCGGGCATGGTGATGGCCAAGGGTGTCGAGGATCGGGCCTACTACCGGTTCGGTCGGCTGACCTCGCTCAACGAGGTGGGAGCCGACCCCGACGAGTTTGCGGTGACGGTGGCCGAGTTTCACGACCGGCAGCGCGCGCGCCAGGCCAGCTTTCCGCGGTCGATGACGACGCTGTCCACCCACGACACCAAACGTGGCGAAGACGTGCGCGCCCGTATCTCGGTGCTCGCCGAGATTCCCGCCGAGTGGGAGGCTGCCCTGGACCAGCTGCGGGAGGCGCATCCGCTCGGGGACGCACCGTTTGAGAACCTGCTCTGGCAGGCAATCGTCGGCTCCTGGCCGGCCAGCCGGGAGCGCCTCACCGCCTACGCGCTCAAGGCGGCGCGCGAGGCCGGAACCATCACCACGTGGACAGAGCAGAACGCCGAATTCGAAGCGAAACTGGGGGACCTCGTCGCTTTCGCTACCAGCCCGGGGTCTACCCACGATCTGATTGCTGCGCTGGTCGAGCGGATGCAGCAGGCCGGCTGGAGCAACTCGCTCGCGCTCAAACTGCTGCAGCTGACAATGCCGGGCGTTCCCGACGTGTACCAGGGCAGTGAACTGTGGGAGACCTCACTCGTCGACCCCGACAACCGTCGCACGGTCGACTACACGCTGCGCCGCGAGTTGCTGACCCGCATCGACAGCGGATGGCTTCCCGAGGTAGACGAGACAGGTGCCGCCAAGCTGCTGGTCACCGCCCGGGCCCTGCGGCTGCGCCGCGACCGGCCGGACCTGTTCACCCGCTACGCCCCGGTTCCGGTTTTCGGGTCGGGCGCGAGCCACCTCGTGGCGTTTGATCGCGGGGGAGGGATCACGCTGGCCACCCGATTGCCGATCGGGCTGCAGGAGGCGGGCGGTTGGGGAGACACGACGATTGCTGTGGCGGGGCGCGCCTATATCGATCTGCTCACGCAGGAGCGCTTCGAGGGCCCGAACCTCGACGTCGCCCAGGTGCTCGCGCACTACCCGGTGGCGCTCCTGGCGGCCGTCGATGACCGAAATCCCGTCACTACCCACACAGGACGACACGCATGAACGATCAGAAATTTGCCGTCTGGGCTCCTGACGCGCACGCCGTGCAGGTGCAACTCGGCCTCCGCCAGCTCGAGCTCACGGCGCGCGACGACGGGTGGTGGGAGCTGCCGGCATCCGCTCAACCACCGGTCACCGGACCGATCGACTACGGATTCATCGTGGACGGGCGCGGACCGTTCGCCGACCCCCGGTCGCGGCACCAGCCGGCCGGGGTGCACGCCCTCTCGCGCACCTTCGACGCCTCGGCCCACGTCTGGCAAGACGCCGACTGGACCGGTCGCCAGCTCGCCGGCGCCATCATCTACGAGCTGCACGTGGGAACCTTCACGCCCGAGGGCACCTTTGACGCGGCCGCGAGCCGGCTCGATCACCTGCATTCGATCGGCGTCGATTTCATCGAGCTGCTGCCGGTGAACGCGTTCAACGGCACGCACAACTGGGGGTATGACGGTGTGCTCTGGTACGCCGTGCACGAGGGCTACGGCGGCCCGGCCGGGTACCAGAACTTCGTCGACGCCTGCCACCAGCGCGGCATCGGCGTCATCCAGGACGTCGTCTACAATCACCTGGGGCCGAGCGGCAACTACCTGCCCCAGTTCGGCCCGTACCTCAGTGAGGCGGCCGGTAACACCTGGGGCTCGTCCCTCAATCTCGACGGTCCGCACTCCGACCCGGTGCGCCGCTACATTCTCGACAATGCACTGATGTGGCTCGGCGAATACCACGTCGATGGGCTGCGCCTCGACGCGGTGCACGCCCTGCGCGATACCAGCGCCACCCACCTGCTCGAGCAGCTCGCCGTCGAGGTCGCAGTGCTCAGCGCCGAAACCGGCCGGCCGCGCACCCTGATCGCCGAATCCGACCTCAACGACCCCCGGCTCGTGACGCCGCGCGAGGCCAACGGCTACGGTCTCGACGCACAATGGAGCGACGACTTTCACCACGCCGTGCACGTCGCCCTGACCGGCGAAACGACCGGCTACTACGCCGATTTCGAACCTCTCAACGCCCTCGCCAAGGTGCTCACCCACGGGTTCTTCCACGACGGCACCTACTCGAGCTTTCGCGAGCGCACGCACGGCCGCCGCATCGACCTCGAGCGCATGCCCACCTGGCGGCTGGTCGTCGCCTCCCAGAACCATGACCAGATCGGCAACCGTGCCGTCGGCGACCGGTTGAGCGAGCAGCTCGATACCGGCCAGCTGGCCATTGCCGCCGCGTTGACCCTGCTCGGGCCGTACACACCGATGTTGTTCATGGGCGAAGAATGGGGAGCCACGACACCGTGGCAGTTCTTCACCTCGCATCCCGAACCGGAGCTCGGCGCCGCCACGGCCCGTGGTCGCATCAACGAATTCGCCCGCATGGGCTGGGATCCGGCGCTGGTTCCCGATCCCCAGGACGCGCAGACCTTCGAGCGCTCAAAGCTCAACTGGAACGAAGCCGCCGAACCACAGCATGCTCGCCTGCTTGGGTTCTACCGCGACCTGGCCGCTGTGCGCCGCACCCGCCCGGACTTCACCGATCCCCGCTTCGACCAGATCGCCGTGGAATTCGATGCGGCAGCCGGCTGGCTGCGGCTGCACCGTGGCAGCACCCAGATCCTGTTCAATCTCGGCACCCAGCCGGTGCACGTTCCGGCGGGGGGCGGTGACATCGTGCTGTCCTTTGCGGCCGCGGGCGACGCCGTGCAGGGTCGGCTGCCCAACGCCCTGCAGCTGGCACCGCACTCCGTGGTCGTTCTGGCCTGATCGCGTCTGGCAAGATGGGGCTGACTGCTGCACGACCAGGCAGCAGAGAGGACCAAGCATGGGATCGTTTCTGTCGCCGACAACAGCCACCGCGCTCGTGCACCTGCTCAACCTGCAACCGGATGCCGCGCCCCTGGAACGGCTGCGCGCCATCCGCGCTCTGCAAGCAGCGCTCGAACACGACCCCGCCACGCTCGCCGCCGTGCGTGACGCTGTCGCGGCAGATACGTCGTGGGACGAGATCGCCGACGCGACCGGTCTCAAGGCACCAGCGGCCAAATGGCGCTGGGGCGGCACCGACGACGAGATCAGTGCCCGCCTGGAAGCGGGCCGCAAACGATCCGTGCGGCCCAGCAGCGTGCCCACCGACCTTCCCGGGCTGTCCGTCGCTGAGGCGGCGGCCGCGCGCGGAGTGAGCGCCCAAGCCATCTATCTGCAGGTGCGCCGCGGAACCCTGGTCAGTCGCACCGTGACCCTGCCCGACGGTCGCAGCTACAAGCGTGTGTTCCCGGCCGGCACGCCCGACCTCGAATCCAGTCCCGATTCCCGCCCCGACATCAATGGAGACGTCCCACTATGACGAGTACCCCGACCACCCTCACGATTGAACGCCGCGCCGACCGGGTGCACGTCGAACTCAACCGACCCGACGTGCGCAACGCCATCGACCAGACCATGATCGACGAGCTGCACGCGGTCTGCGCCGAGCTCGAGCAGCAGCCTCGCATCCTGATCATCAGTGGCGCGAACGGTGTCTTCGCCTCGGGCGCCGACATCGCCCAGCTGCGCGAACGGCGTCGCGATGACGCGCTGCTCGGCATCAACTCCGGGCTGTTCTCCCGCATCGCGAAGCTGCCGATGCCGGTCATCGCCGCCATCGACGGCTGGGCGCTCGGCGGCGGCGCCGAACTCGCCTACGCGGCCGACTTTCGGATCGCATCGACGAGCGCCAGGCTCGGCAACCCCGAGACGGCGCTTGGCATCCTGCCCGCCGCCGGCGCGCTGTGGCGCCTGGCCGAGCTGGTCGGGGAGCCGGTGGCCAAGGAGATCATCCTGGCCGGGCGCATCCTCGGCGCCGCGGAGTGCCTTGCTGTGCACCTGGTCACCGAGGTTCACGACCCCGACGACCTGCTGGCCGCCGCGCACGCGCTGGCCGACCGTATTGCGGCGCAGGATCCCCTCGCGACCCGGCTGGCCAAAGAGGTGTTCCACGCTCCCCGCGCGGCGCATCCGCTCGTCGATAACACGGCCCAGTCCATTCTGTTCGAATCGGAGGCCAAATTCACCCGAATGGATGCCTTCCTCGCCCGTCGCAAGCGCTGACCGCCCAGCCCGCCTGGGCCGCCGGAGTTCTCACGACGAATCTCGGTGGCGAATTCAGGAAATCCGGAGGCGCGGCGCTGGTACGGGCGATTCTGGTCTGTGCCGGTTCGTTTTTGCGGAATTCGCCACGGGAAAGGCCTGTGCTTGGATGGAAGGAGTGCGAGGGCGGACTGGTCTGCCCGCACTCGATCGGGGGACCTCATGACACTGGTGAACAGTTCGGCGCCGACCCGCCCGCGGGATATCGCTGCAGCGCTGACTCTGTGGCTGCCTTTCATGGCGGTCGTCGTCACCTGGCTGCTGTGGATCGATCGCCTGCCGGGCGTGCTGCCACGGCAGTGGGGGCGCGACGGCGCGGTGAGCTCGACGATGCCCACCTGGGGAATGGCCGTGATTGCGCTCGTGGTGAGCCTGGGTGCTGCCAGTCTGGCCACCTACTGGCTCCGCGAGCGGGGTGCGCCCAATCGCCGCCAGGCCTACCTCGGGCTCGGCCTCGCTGCGGGGCTGTCGTCGAGCCTGTGGCTGACCACGGCCGGCATCACCGTTGCTGCCGGAGCCGCGGAACCGAAAATGGGCGCCTGGGTGCTGCTCACCTTCGCCGCCTGCGGGTATGGTCTGCTGTCGTTTCTGATTGCCCAGAAATGGGTGACGCCGGCGACCGTAACGGAACTCCCGGAGACGACCGCCGCGACAGCGACCGCCGATCCCGCCGCCACCTGGACCAAGGTCGTGACGAGCCCGGTCATGGCTACGATCGGTGGGCTCATCGTGCTCGGTGGGGCCATCGGAATCGCGGCCCAACTGCGCGACGAGGGGCTGACCGGTACGGCCGCGGCCAGCGCCATGGCGGTGGCGATTGTCGTTCTCATCCTCACGGTCACGCTGCTCTTCGTGCAGGTTCGGGTGAGCGTGGACCACCGCGGGCTGCGCGTGGTGTCGCGGTTGCTGGGCATCCGTTTGAAGCAGGTGCCGCTCGACCAGGTGGAGTCCGCGTTCGCCGAGACCGTGAGCCCGTTTTACTCCGGTGGCTGGGGATACCGACTGACCGGCGGACGCTCGGCCGTGGTCATGCGTGGCGGGCCAGCCCTCGTGGTGAATCTGCGGCGTGGTAACCAGTTTGCCGTGACCGTCGACGACCCGCAGGCCGCCGCGGCTCTGTTGACCGGCCTGAGGGCCGCGAACCCGACGGCGCACTAGCGCCCAGGCCCACCTTATGGCCCGGGGCTCAGTTTTTAAACTGGGCCCGTGGACGGGGCCCGGGCCCCGTCCACGGTGCCGGGGGTCGCGAAGTACAGCGTGGGGAATGGACGCAAGGGGATCAGGGCGCATTGGCGTCGCGGCGCGCCACCTCGTACCCGCCGGCGGCATAGATCGTGGTGAATTCCACTCCGGGGTGCAGCGCCTCGCCCACCACCTGCGCCGACGTCCACTCGGCGGGCAGACCGCCGGCGGCAAGATCGATCACGAGGTAATCCGGCAGCGGATTCTTATTGCCGAGCCAATAGACATCCGTTCGTTCGACGAGATAGTTCATCAGCCCGATGTCTGATTCGACCAGCGCCCCGTCGGGCACAACCTGCAGTGCGGCGGTCGCATCGGCGGCGCGATGCGTCGAAAAATGGGCCGGGACATCCGCCAGTTTGAACAGCGGCAGCGTCGTGGCGAGCACGAGCGCTGCGACAATCGAAACGGATGCCGCCAGCCGCCCGTATCCGCGCAGCCAGCCCCGCAGGCTGCCGCGAGCGAGCGCGATTCCATCGAGCACGGCAGCAAACAGGATGGGCATCAGCACGGCGCTGTACTGCCAGGTCGGACCCCAGTAGCCCGAATTCTCCGACAGGAACCGCCAGGCCAGAGTGGGCAGCAGCACGAGCGCCAGCGGCGACCGCACCGCGATGAGCCCGCCCGCTACGACCAGCAGAAGCAGAGTCACGCTCTTCTGCGGCTGAAATAATGCGGCCGGGTTCTGCAGAATGCCGAGCAGGTCGATGCTGCTCGAATAGGCCCAGGCGCCGTTCGGGTTGAGCAGCGGCAGAATGACCAGGCTGGCCAGGGCGAACCAGCCCACGCCCCAGACGGCCAGCCACACGCCGAGCGGATGCCGGCTGCGCACGGCCAGCACGATGCCCAGGGCGGCCACGGTGAGTCCGAGGTCTTCCTTCACGAACACGAGCGGCATCGCCCAGAGCAGGCAGGCCACCCACTGGCGCCCCAGAAAGGCGCACAGCGACAGCGCCAGCAGCGGAACGGCGAAGGCAATCTCATGGAACTGCGCCTCGACCGCCCCCTGCAGTCCCCAGCTGAACGCGAAGGCCAGCCCGAACAGCGTGCCGGTGAGTCGGCCGAGCAGCCGAACGGCCGCGTAGGTGAGGGCGGCGGCGGCAAGGCCGAACAGCGCGTTCTGCACCACCAGCAGGGTGAACGCGTGCGGGAAGACTACGAAAATGGGGCCGAGCAACACCAGGAGCGGATGAAAATGATCACCGAGCAGGTTGAAGCCCTCGCCCTTGATCGTGACAATGGGCGCCTCGAGCGCCGCGTACTGGCGAGCCAGCTGGGTGAAGATTCCCAGGTCCCAGGACTGTGCGGCGAAACTGCGCCACTGCAGGGCCGAGAACACGGTGAACAGCGCGGTTGTCACCAGCCCGACAGCGGCCGGAAGCACGAACGGAGCCAGCGCGGGTGTGAACTGGCCGCGGCGGATTCCCCTCATCCGACCACGCTAACGCACCCCGTGGCTGATCCTGTAGCAGTACGGGACCTTTGGCCCTAGGGGACCGATCCGGCAGGCGACACACTGAGAACGTGCCCCAAACAACGGCACATTCGGAGATCGCATGACACTCACTTGCCCCTTCTGCCGTTCGAAAGCCCGACTGAGCCCGAATCCCGCCCACGCCGAGCGCAATTCACTTCCCGTCTACATTCTCAAGTGTTCCGGATGCGACCACACCAGTGTGCGCGTCACCCCGGTTCGCGGCCAGCGGGCCACAAACGCCGTCGGCGTCTGATTCACCGCATCACCCCGCTCATCCTCCCGGCGTCCCCCGCGCCGTCGAGGACAACAGGAACACCTTCGCATGCCCCATGCGAAGGTGTTCCTTTCTGTGCCCCTACAGATCGGCGAGCAGGCTCACCGGGTTTTCGATGCAACGGGCCACGTAGGTGAGAAACCCCGCAGCGGTTCCGCCGTCGCAGACGCGGTGATCGAACACCATCGACAGCTCAACGACGGTACGCACCGCGAGTGCGTGGTCGATGACCCAGGGGCGTTCGATCATGCGCCCGATGCCGAGGATCGCCGCCTCCGGATGGTTGATGATCGCCGCCGAACCGTCGACGCCGAGCGACCCGAAGTTGTTCAGCGTGAACGTTCCGCCGGTCAGCGCACTCGGCGCGAAGGTGCCGCCCTGGGATTGGGCCACGAGGGCGGCGATGGCGTCGCGCAACTGCCGGGTGCTCATCGCGTGTGCACCGTGGATGACCGGAACCATCAGCCCGCGCGAGGTTTGCGCGGCAATGCCGAGGTTCACGGCGCCGTGCTGCAGGATCTCCTGGCTCGCGGTGTCGACCGAGGAATTGAGCACCGGAAACTGCCGCAGGCCGGCCACGACGAAACGCGCGATGAGCGCCGTCACGCTGAATCGTTCGCCGGTGGCTGTGAGCAGCTGATCTCGCGCTGCGAACAGGGCGGTCGCGTCGACATCGAGCCAGATGGTGGCCTCGGGGATCTCCCGCCGGGACGTGGTCAGCCGCTGTGCGACGACCTTGCGCAGACCGGAAATAGGAATCCGGATGTCGGCGCTCACGTCGTCGCGACCGGCCGGCGTTGCGCTGGCCGCCGCACCCGTCGCCGCAACCACGAGAACGGGCGGCGCGGACGTAGGCGGCTCCGACGTGGTCAACGCGGACGTCGTCAACGCTCGAATGTAGTCCTCAACATCGCTGCGCAGCACCAGATCGTTCTGGCCGCTGCCGGCGAGCATGCTCGCGTCGAACCCATTCTCTCGTGCGAGTCGGCGCACGATCGGCGACACGACGGGGGAGCGGCGGGCCGCATCGATACGGACCGGTTCGACCGCCGCGGGAATCGGCGTGGGCGTTGGTGCTTTCAGCCGGGCCACGGCATCCGCTGTGGAGACCGTGCCGAATCGACCGGCGGCCACCGTGCGCGGCGGCCGGGTGCTCTCGGTGGTGCCGTAACCCACGAGAACCGCGCCGGAACCTTCGGACAAGGTACTGTTCGGCGCCGCGGCGACGGGAACTCCCACAGTGGCGCCAGCCGCGGACACATCGGTGGCGGCATCGGCAACCGTCAACAGCACCTGCCCGGCGTGGATGACCTGCCCGGGCTCACCGAACAAGCTCGCCACGACTCCGCCGTAGGGCGACGGCAGCTCCACGATGGACTTGGCCGATTCGACCTCGACCACGGCCTGGTCGATGACGATCGTGTCACCGGGAGCGACCAACCAGGCCACGATCTCGGCTTCGGTGAGACCCTCGCCGAGGTCGGGCAGCAGAAACTCGCGGCTCATCAGGACCACTCCCAGGTGGAGAGTGCGGCCAGAATACGGTCGGGGGTGGGCAAGAAGTACTCCTCGAGCTTGGGCGACGGGTACGGAATGTCGAAGCCGGTGATGCGCAGAATGGGCGCGGCCAGGTAGAAGAAGTTGCGCTCGGTCAGGCGCGCGGCGACTTCGGCGCCGTAGCCGCCGAACTGCGCGGCCTCGTGCACGATGGCGGCGCGACCGGTTTTACGAACGGATGCCCCCACCGTCTCGTCGTCGAACGGCGACAACGAGCGCAGGTCGATGACCTCGATCGAGAGTCCCTCGGCCACGGCCTGCTCGGCGGTGGCGAGAGCCGTTTTCACGGTCGGACCGTACGCGATGAGCGTGACGTCGGTGCCCTCCCGCAGCACGACGGCCTGGTTCAAGGGCTCGGTCTGCACCGGCAGCGCGAGGGAAGCCTTGCTCCAGTAGCGACTCTTCGGCTCCATGAAAATGACCGGGTCGTCGCTGCGAATGGCGTCGCGCAGCATGGAATAGGCGTCGGCCGGGTTCGACGGGCTCACCACGGTGAGTCCTGGCGTTGCCGTCCAGTAGGCCTCGGAGGAGTCGGAGTGGTGCTCGACGCCGCCGATGTCGCCGGCGTAGGGAATACGGATGACGATTGGCAGCGGGATCTTGCCGCGCGTGCGGTTGCGCATCTTCGCCACGTGCGACACGATCTGCTGGAACGCCGGGTAGCTGAACGCGTCGAACTGCATCTCCACTACCGGGCGCAGGCCGTACATGGCCATGCCGATCGCGGTGCCGACGATGCCGGCCTCGGCCAGCGGTGAGTCGCTCACCCGGGTCTCGCCGAATTCAGCGTAGAGCCCGTCGGTGACCCGGAACACGCCGCCGAGCGGTCCGACGTCTTCGCCGAACAGAACGACCGTCGGGTCGTCGACCATCGCGTCGCGAATGGCCGCATTGAGCGCCGCGGCCATGGTGAGGCTTTCGGGCGCGCGCACGGCGGTGCCCGTCTCCAGGGTCTGCTGCGGGCTCATCGGATGCTCTCTTCGTTAGCAATAGCGGATGCTGCGGCATCGCCGTCGAGTTCGGCCGCCAGAAAGGTGCGCTGCTCGGCCAGGGCGGCCCGCGGGGTGGAATAGACGTGCTCGAACAGTTCGAGCGGGTCGATGACCGCCTGCTCGGTCATGCACTCGCGAGTGGTCGTAGCGAGATCCTCGGCGGCGGCCAGAATCAACGCCCGCACCTCCTCGGTGAGTGCGCCCTGGGCGACGAGATACTTTTCCAGGCGTTCGATTGGATCGCGGCTGCGCCACAGGTCGACGTCGGCGGTCTTGCGGTAGCGGGTGGGGTCATCCGAGTTGGTGTGGGCTTCGATGCGGTAGGTGAGGCCTTCAATGAGCGTGGGGCCGCCGCCGCTGCGGGCACGGTCCATGGCCGCCGACACGACGGCGTACATGGCCGCGACGTCGTTGCCGTCCACGTAGTAGCCGGGCATGCCGTAGCCGATCGCCTTGTCGGCGATGGTGCGGCAGGCCATCTGCTTGTCGAGCGGCACGCTGATGGCGAACTGGTTGTTCTGCACGACGAAGACCACCGGGGCCTGCCAGACGGCGGCGAAGTTGAATGCCTCGTGGGCGTCGCCCTCGCTCGTGGCACCGTCACCGAGCAGGGTGAGGGCCACGGTGTCGTCGCGCTTGAGCTTCGCGGCGGTGGCGAGGCCAACAGCGTGTAGTGCCTGGGTGGCGAGCGGCGTGGCCTGCGGGGCGATACGGTGCTGCTGGTAGTCGTAACCGCTGTGCCAGTCGCCGCGGAACGAGGCGAGAATATCCTTCGGCTCGACGCCGCGCGTGAGCAGCGCGATGCTGTCGCGGTAGGTGGGAAACAACCAGTCCTGCGGGGCGAGCGACGCGACGGCGGCGATCTCGCAGGCCTCCTGCCCGAGCGCGGACGGGTAGGTGGCCAGGCGGCCCTGCCGGGTGAGGGCGGTCACCTGCACGTCGAATCGGCGGGCCACGACCATCTGGCGGTACAGATCGAGAAGGGTCTCCACGGGTGGGAGGGCGAAGCCGCCGCTCTCGTTCTGGGGGGCCGCACGGCCCTGATCGTCGATCAGACGCAGGGGTGGGGGTGCCAACTCGGCGGTCAGGCTCGGGTTCTCGACATTGAGGCTCATCAGGCAATGGTGCGCCCTTTTTACCGGCGCGGCTGCGCTTTTTCGCAGTTGTGAACGATTGGCCGATCCGCTGCCAGACGGCGGCCAAACGGCGTTCTGGAATCGTGAATTAGTGCCAGGCGTCCGGGGTGGCTCCGGGAGCGTGCCCGGTGATTTCGTCGAGAATCAGGTGTGACCGGGTCGAGATCACTCCCGGCATGGTGTGGATATCGCGGAGGATGGCCTGGCTGAGCTGCTCGTGATCGGGCGCGCTGACGGTGAGAATAATGTCGATGTCGCCGCTCACGGCCTGTGCCTTCTCGACGAAGGGCAGTTGCGCAAGCTGCGCGGCAATTTCACCCCAGGCCACGTCGCCGATCTTCACGACGACCAGCGCTGACACGTTGAGACCGAGCGCCTTGCGGTCAGTCTGGGCGCCGAACCCGGTGATCACGCCGTGGTTGATCAGCTTCTGTACCCGGGTGTGGGCTGCGGTGCGCGAGATGTGCACCTGCAGGGCCAGCTGGCGCATGGAAAGGCGGGCGTCACGGCTGAGCTCGGCGATGATCTGGCGATCGGTGCTGTCGAGTCCGGGGTGGGGAGTCTGCGGTTGCGTCATGAGTTTTCACACTACCGGCGCCAGCGCGGAAGCGTGGAGGGCGCGCAGGTAGTGATTCTTCGGCCAGTGTCGCAGCGCTTGAGGCAGCCGCGGATAGATCAAGCGGATGCCGCCCAGCACCCGCTCAAATCGTCGCTGCCGCCGGGTCGACCACGGCAGTTGGAAGAGTGTGCGAACGTGCGGGGGGAGTAACCCGGCGGTCATCAGACGGGCCAGGGGGAGGGCGGCGCGATACCAGAGCGGCGCCCTGCGGGAGTGCAACAGGTCGTGTGCGACGGTGCGGGTGGCGGCATCCGTGGTGAGGAGCGTCAACTGCTCAGTCCAATAGCGGCCGAATGCTGCCCGGTCGCTCGGCCAGAGCTCCGGCGGCACCTGCAGCGACGTACCCAGGCGTGAATACTCCCGGTAAACCGCATCGGCGGTGTCGTCATCGAGGGGCCCGTAGACCAGGCCGTGCAGGTGGGTGGCCGATTCGTACAGCGTTGCGGCGACCCAGAGCTGCAGTTCGGGGGTGAATGCGTTGTACTCAGGGGTCGTGCCGCGCGAATGCACCGGACCGTGCGCGTGGTTGACCCGTGCGGTCATCGCTTCGGCCTGGTCGGCATCGCCGAACACGATCGCGTAGACGTAGCTGAGGGTGCCGTTCAGTCGGTCGAGCGGCCGGGCAGCGAAGTTGCTGTGGTCGGCCACACCGTGTCCGATCGCCGGATTGGCCAGCTGCAGCAGGATGGCGCGGCCTCCGGCAGCGATCAGGATGCCCTCGCCAGCGACCCCCTGCATGTTCGGTGCGCCTCGTTGTCTCACAGCTACCTCCCAATAAACACGCAGAACCCCGTGACAGGGTGAGCCTATTCGGTCGGGCTGAGTTTAGGTCTCGTCTGAACGCCCGAATAGGGGGACATGAATATTTGTCTTTTGGGGAATACCACCGTCTTCTATGCGCTTGCATGTACCCGAGGGCGACAAATCCTGGGCCCACACACTTGAGGAGAACTTTTATGAGCGACACCAACGTACTGAGCATCCCGGGCTACAAGGCCGGAACCTGGACCATCGACAAGACCCACAGCTCCGTCAGTTTCAGCATTCGCCACATCGTCATCAGCAAGGTCAAGGGCACCTTCGACGACTTCGACGCCACTTTCGTCACCGGCGAGAACCCGCTCCAGACGAGCGTCACCGCGTCCGCCCAGGTTGTCTCGATCAACACCAACGAGCCGGGCCGCGACGGTCACTTGCGCACTGGCGACTTCTTCGACGCCGAGACCTACCCGACCATCGGCTTCGTGTCGACCGGCGTGCGCGTGGTCAAGGACGAGTACCTTGTCGACGGCAACATCACCATCAAGGGCGTCACCAAGCCGGCCACCTTCGAGTTCGAGTTCGGCGGCTTCGGCGGAGACCCCTACGGCAACTACAAGTTCGGCGCCACGGCCAAGACCGAGGTCAACCGCGAAGACTTCGGCCTCACCTACAACGCTGCCCTCGAAACCGGCGGCATGCTGCTCGGCGACAAGGTCACGATCACCCTCGAACTGCAGGCCGCGCTCAACGCGTAACGCGTAGTTTTCTCGTGAGCAGGGCCCCACTTCGGTGGGGCCCTGCTTCGTTAACGAGCCAGCAGGAGTATCCATTCGGTCAGGCGTCGACGCAACCCGGCACCATCCAGGTCGATGCGACCGAGGTCCTGATAGTTGGGCGCCCAGGTTTCCACCCGGGGGTAGGCCTTCAGGGCGGCGAACTGGTCCCAGCGGGCAACTTCGGGGGTGGGGGAGCCGAAGGCATCGTCGTAGGCGCGGGTGAATTCCTCGGCCACGGTCACGTCGTAGAGAAACACGAGGTCCTGGCGGCACCAGGCCAGGTCGTAGCCGCGCGGCGCGCGGCCGGCTCCCGACCAATCCACGATCCCGGTGAGGTGGCCCTCATGCCAGACAGTATTGCCCGACCAGAAGTCGTTGTGGGTGAGCACTCGCGGTTCGTCGTGGAGCTCTGTCCAGACCGGGTGCATCGGTGACGTGGCCGCTGGCTCGGTGAACAGCTCGGGGAGCGACGAGTCAACGGCCATAGAGTGGATGCGCGCAAGCGCCTGCCCGAGTTGCCGGGCGAAGTCCTGCGGGTCCTGCGGGGTAATCGAAGCCCGACCCGGAAGCAGCGTCGTGACGATGAGCGGGCATCCGTTCGGTATCCCGTCAACTTTCGCCGTGCCGTCTGGGTCGGCGGCGAGCAGTTGCGGTGCCAGCTCACCAAGATCGCCCAGCCCTGCAAGCACCTGAATCTCGCGGCGCACAGCGTTGTCACCGGGCGGGAACTCGCGCAGCACGAACTCGGCGCCATCGACTGTTCCGACGACGTTCGTTGTGGCGTGGGTGCCGCCGGGAAGCGTGCGCACCCAGTGCAGCTCGCTGACGGCGAGCTGCCGGGCGACCCACTCGAGCACGCCGGGGGAGACGGAGACGGTATTCATGTTTTAAAAGCTACGGGTCTCGAGCTGCCTGACCTGCCGTCGAGTTGAGGCACCGCGAGATGACAACTTCGGTCCCGTGCTGTCCCTGGCCACGGGGCCGAAGTTGTCGTCTCGACGTTGACGTCCAACGTCCATGGGGCCGAACGTGTCGTCTCGCCCCGCGAACGTTCCCCGCGTCGGTGAGCCCGACCGCGCCCCCTCGTAGGAGTCACGCCGGGTGGGAGGACTTGCCGTCGAGCCACAGTTCGACGGACTCGTCGCGGTGCACGCCGTCGGTTCCGACGTGCTTCTCGCTGATCGTTGTGCCGTTCTTGATCACGTTGACGAGCGCCATCGCGTGGCCGCGCCCCAGACCGTAATCGGACTTGAGCCAGTCGATGATGGTGCCGGCCTTCGTCGCTGGGTCATCGAAACCCCGTTGGTGGGCGATGCCGACCAGGGTGCGCGGCGTCAGCCCGGTCTTCTCCTCGATCGCGTCGAGGTAAGCCTGAAACGACATGGGAGCCTCCTGAGTGAACAGCCTGTTGTCAGATAGTACGCAGATTTCGCGCCCGACCGGGTGATGGCGACGGCAGGCGTCCGCTTCCGGCCTATGCGGGACCGAGGCATGCTGCAAAGCTAAGGACATGGACGATTCTGCGGAGAAGACGACGCTGCTGCACTACCTGGCTTCTGGTCGTGAGGCCCTCATCTGGAAGCTCGACGGGCTCAGCGAGTACGACGTGCGGCGCCCGCTCGTGCCGACCGGCACCAACCTCCTGGGCCTGATCAAACACGTCGCGAGCGTCGAGGCCGGCTACTTGGGCGACACCTTCGGGCGACCGTTCCGGGAGGCGCTGCCCTGGCTCGACGATGAGGCCGAGATCAATGCGGATATGTGGGCAACGCCCGAGCAATCCAGGGGCTGGGTGATCGACCTGTTCCGTAGGGTCGGCGAGCACTCCGCCGCCACCATCGAGGCGCTGCCGCTCAACGCGCCGGGACGCGTGGCCTGGTGGCCGCCGGAGCGCAGCAACGTGACGCTGCACCAGATTGTCGTGCACATCATCGCCGAGACGCACCGGCACGCTGGGCACGCCGACATCGTGCGCGAACTCATCGACGGCGCTATCGGCCTGCGCGCCGACAATAGCAACCTCCCGCCCGGTGATGGTGCCTGGTGGCAGGCTTATCGGGAACGGCTGGAAGCGGCGGCCCGGTCGGTACGACTCTAGAGAGGATGCCCCAGCGGTCGTGGCACCGCCCCGATCTGTGCCAAGGTGCAAGAGGGGAACGGCTGATTCGGGCCCGCCGCCGCAGTCCGACGCCAAATAGATCATCATTCCAGCTGCTGGAACAGCGGTCTAATCTATTGAGGAGCCCCGTGTTCACCCTGACAGCCCTTGAGATTCCTATCATTGCAGCCCCGATGGCCGGCGGAGCCTCGACTCCGAACCTCGCCCGTGCCGTCAGTGAGGCCGGCGGTCTGGGCTTTCTGGCCGGCGGCTACAAGACGCCAGAGGCTCTCGCAGAGCAGATCGTCGACGTGCAGCAGCGCACCGACCACGCGTTCGGCGTCAACCTGTTCATTCCGCAGCCACCGTTGACCGACCGCGCCGCCGTCGAGACCTACCGCGACGCGCTGGCTCGCGAGTACCCCGCCGCCACGTTCGGCGAGATCGCCGACGCCGACGACGATTGGTTCGCTGAGAAGGTGGCCGTGGTCATCGAGCACCGGGTCCCCGTGGTCTCCTTCACCTTCGGCCTGCCGCCGCGCGATGCAGCAGAGCGGATGCACGCGGCCGGTTCGTTCCTGATCGCCACCGTGACATCGGTGGCCGAAGCCCTGCAGGCCGTGGACCGTGGCGTCGACGCGCTCTGCGTGCAGGGGCCGGAATCCGGTGGGCACCGGGCAACATTCACGACGAGCGACGAACCGGGCACCCTGGCACTGGGGGAGCTGTTGATCGCGATTCGCGAGGTCGTGACGCTGCCGCTGATCGCGGCGGGCGGCATCCACTCTGGCGGGCAGATCGCGTCGCTGCTGGCCAACGGCGCCGCGGCCGTGCAACTCGGCACGGCGTTCCTTCGTACCGACGAGTCGGGCGCGAACCCGGCGCACCAGAGCGCCCTCCTCGAGCCGCGCTTCACCGAGACCGTTATCACCCGGGCCTTTTCCGGCCGGCCGGCGCGAGGCCTGAGCAACGCGTTCATCACCGCCCACGATGCCAGCGCGCCGCACGAGTATCCGCAGGTGCATCACCTCACCAAGGGCCTCCGAGCGGATGCCGCCCGTCGCGGCGACCCCCACGGCCTCGCTCTCTGGGCCGGCACCGGCTTTCGTGAGGCGAGCACCGGCCCCGCGGCAGCGGTGCTCTTGGGCCTCTGGATCGATGCGCAGGCTGCCGTCAGCTCGTAGACACATGCCTGACCGGCCGGAGGTCCGCTGAAAACCTGAGCGGCGCGCACCCCAAGGTAGGCTCGTTCGACAGGGTGTGCAGCATCCGCTACCCGGTTGATCAGCGTCGATCGGCGCGAAATACCCCTCTGGCCGCTAGGTGCGATCAGATCGTACGACAAGAAATGGCTCTCCTTTGCGCAAAATAACTAAATTCCGGGCGGCAAAGCTCACGGTCGCCGTCACGGCGCTGCTGGCTCTCGCCGGCGGATTCGTCGGCATCAGCGCCGCAGCCGCCAGCCAGCCCCAGGCCCAACCGAACACCGAGGTCACCGGCGAAACCTACGTCATCGGAACCGATACGACCTTTGCGCCGTTCGAGTACCGCAAAGACGGTGAACTGACCGGCATCGACATGGATCTCATTCGCGACATCGCGAAGAACCAGGGTTTCACCGTCGAGATCAAGTCGCTCGGCTTCGACGCCGCTCTGCAAGCGTTGCAGTCCAACCAGGTCGACGGCGTCATCGCCGGTATGTCGATCACCGATGAACGGCGGCTCATCTTCGACTTCTCCGACCCGTACTTCGACTCCGGCGTGCAGATGGCCGTCGCCGAAGACAACACGAAGATCACCGGGTACGCCGACCTGGCCGGCGAGAACGTCGTCGCCAAGCGGGGCAGTGAGGGCGAGACCTTCGCCAATTCGATCAAGGACGAGTACGGCTTCACGGTCAAGGCTCTGGCCGACTCGGCAACGATGTACGACGACGTCAAGGCCGGCAACTCCGTTGCGGTCTTCGACGACTATCCGGTGCTCGCCTACGGCATCAATCAGAACAACGGCCTGAAGTCGGTCACCGAGAAGGAGCAGGGCAGCTCCTACGGCTTCGCCGTCAACAAGGACCAGAACCCCGAACTCCTCGCCGCATTCAACACCGGCCTCGCCGAACTGAAGACCAGCGGCGAGTACCAGGACATTCTCGACACCTACCTGGAGCAGCCAGCACCGGCCGCGTCATCAGGCTTCTTCGGCCTGCTCAGCGACAGCCTGCCGGCCCTGATGAAGGGTCTCGGGCTCACCCTGCTCGCGACCGCCCTCTCCATCGTGATCGCCCTCGTGCTGGGCGTGCTGTTCGGATTCTTCAAGGTCTCGGAGAGCCGCGTGCTGCGCGGCATCGCGAGCGTCTACGTCAGCATCTTCCGTGGCACGCCGCTGCTGGTGCAGGCGTTCTTCTTCTACTTCGGCCTGCCGCAGCTCACCGGGCAGTCCATCGACGTGCTCACCGCCGGTGTGCTCACCCTGAGCCTCAACGCCGGTGCCTACATGACCGAAATCGTGCGCGGCGGCATCCAGTCAGTCGACCCCGGCCAGACCGAAGCCGGCCGCAGCCTCGGTCTCGGCTACGTGACCACCATGCGCCGCGTCGTACTGCCGCAGGCCGTGAAAATCATGACGCCGTCCTTCATCAACCAGTTCGTGATGACCCTGAAAGACACCTCGCTCCTGGCCGTGATCGGATTCGCCGAACTCACCTACCAGGGCCAGCAGATCTACGCCGCGAACTTCCGCACCGGTGAGACCCTGCTGATCGTGGCCGCGCTGTACTTCATCGTCATCAACCTGCTCACCATGCTCTCCAACAAGCTCGACAAGAGGTTCAACAAATGAGCAAGATCAGCGTCAGCAAGATTTCAGTACGTGGTCTCCGCAAGTCGTTCGGCTCCAACGAGGTGCTCAAGGGCCTCGACGTCGAGATTATCGAGGGCGAGGTCGTCTGCGTGATCGGCCCGTCGGGTTCCGGCAAGTCCACTTTTCTGCGCTGCCTGAACAAGCTCGATGAGCTGAGCGCCGGCACGGTCATCGTCGACGGCTTCAACCTGAGCGACAAGACGGTCGATCTCAATGAGGTGCGTCAGCACATCGGCATGGTCTTCCAGCACTTCAACCTGTTTCCGCACATGACCGTGCTGCAGAACATCATGCTGGCCCCGGTCGAGCTGAAGAAGGAATCCACAGCGGATGCCCGCGCCACCGCCCTGAAACTGCTCGACCGGGTAGGCCTCGCCGACAAAGCGACGGCTCGCCCCGCGCAGCTGTCCGGCGGCCAGAAGCAGCGCGTTGCGATCGCCCGGTCGCTCGCCGTGAACCCCGACATCATGCTGTTCGACGAGGCGACGAGCGCGCTCGACCCCGAAATGGTCGGCGAAGTACTGCAGGTTATCCGGGACCTCGCCGCCGAGGGCATGACCATGGTCGTCGTCACCCACGAGATGGGATTCGCCCGCGAGGTCGCCGACCGGGTCATCTTCATGGCCGACGGCGTCATCGTCGAGGAGGGCACCCCGGCCGAGCTATTCGGCAACCCGCAACAACCGCGCACCCAGGACTTCCTCTCCAAGGTGCTCTAGCGGGTCCGACCGCGCCCGCTTCGGCGTCGCTCATTCGCGGCCGCGCCCGATACTGGGTGGCCGCTACGGAACCGCCGTAGCGGTCACCCGTTTCGGGCACGCTCATGGCCGCGCGGCCAGTGCGACCGCGTTCAGGCGCGGTCGCCGACGATCTCCTCGCGCACCCGGCGTAGGTCTTCCATGAGCGAACCGATCAGAATCCAGTGGTCGGGGTGCGGCGTCACGATGCGCAGCGGCGCGGTCAGGGCGAGAACTTCGGGCGCCGGCGGTTCCGGCACGACCGAGAGGTCGCCCTCGGCTCGGGCGAGCAGCGCGAGGTCGTGCGCCGCCCGCGCCAGCTCCCGGGAGAAGGCCTGAACGCTCGGCTCGTACTGCAGCGACTCGTCGTAATGATCGTGCAGGGCCCGGGTCATGCCGATCGCGCGCGTCACAAGCGTCGGCAACCGCTCGATCATGTCGTGATCGGCGTCGAGTGCTACCCGCAGCTTGGCCTTGCGCGGGTTGAGCATGAGGCTCTCCTCGGCCTGGGCGATGGCCTTCTCCGCCGACACCAGCATCGGCCGCAGCAGCCGGGCCTTGATCATCAGTTCCATCAGGTCGATCGGGGTCTGCGGGGTGCGCAGGGCCTCGGCGATGCGATCGAAAGTGTCTGCCAGCTCGCGTGCCAGCAGGCCGACGGCGTCGCGCGCGGGCGCGACCAGCACCGGGGGAACGATGAGCGCATTGATGATCAGGGCGATTCCGGCGCCGATGAAGGTCTCAATGATGCGGTCGAGGGCGTAGCCGGGCGTCGTGGCACCGAGGGCGAGCACGAGCATGGCGCTGATCGGAATTTGGCTTGCCGACACCGGGGAGAGTCGCAGCGCCCAGGCTACGAGGATGCTCACCACGATCGTGCCGAGCACGACCCAGCTGGACTGGCCCAGGAAGAACCCGATCGAGGAGGCGATGATGACGCCACCGACGACCCCGGCGGTGCGTTCGATCGCGCGGCCGAGGGTCTGGTTGACGCTCGGCTGCACCACGAGCAGGGCTGCGATCGCAGCGAAAATGGGCAGGTCGCTCGGCAGGAGCAACTGGGAGGCGAGCCAGGCCAGTCCGACGGCGACGGCCATCTTGACGACCTGCAGCATCGGGAGTCGTTTGGAGATGCGCAGGGCCGAGGTTAGTTTCACTGGTCAAGGCTAACCCGTAGACCGCAGAGTGAGACGGATGCCGGCTTTTACCGGTTCGGAGTCGGTTCCGGCCGAACCGGCAGCTCGAGAAACCGGGCGTAGTCGGCGACGGCCCGTTCGAAGTCGCGCTGGGTCTTCTCCGCCCGCGTCCGTGCCGCGGCAGTGTTCGGCTCCTCGAACAGCGAGGCCTCGCAGGTGACCCCCGACGCCGCAATCTTCTTGCGCCAGGTGCCCACGATCTGCCCGTTCGTGACCACGAGCGGCACAAAGATGCCGTTCAGCCCCGGCACGACCCGCAGGAGGTTCTCCGCGGAGATCACGGGCCTGCACCGCGAGCATCCGCTCGGTGACCGCGATCGCATCGGCCAGCGGTTGCCCGGCCAGCCCCTGGGCTCCGAGGCGAAGGCGAACGACGTCGGCGCGGGAGAGGGCAGCTGGCATGATACCAGTATGCCGACTCCCGCGCCGTCGTAGCCGGTTGTGCTAGTTTCCGCGCCGACTCGGGCGCACCGCCCGAATCACCCGGGCACTGCCATCGGAGGTCTGGGTGCCGAAGGCATCGAATTGGTCCTCCGGAGGCCCGTCGGTCGGTCCGGCCCCTCGACCGAACCGCTGGCGCAGCGCCTTGATCACGGGCGGAACCACGAGGAACAGCACGATCGCGGTGTACATGACAACCGCAAGCGGTTCGCTCAGCAGAGCGGCCGGGTCTCCGGCGCTGATCTGCAGTGCGCGGCGCAGCTGGCGTTCCATCTCCGGGCCGAGGATGGCGCCGACGATGATCGGCAGCACCGGAAACCCGAAGCGGCGGGCCATGTAGCCGAGCGCACCGAGCAGCAGCAGGATCAGAATGTTGAAGGTCTGCATGCCGGCCGCGTAGGCGCCGAGGGTCGCGAAGAACAGGATGCCAGCATAGAGATACGGCCGCGGGATGCGCAGGAGCTTGGCCCAGAGCGGTGCGAGCGGCAGGTTGAGCGCCAGCAGCAGTGTGTTGCCGATGAACAGGCTCGCGATCAGGGTCCACACCAGAACGGGTTCGGTCTGGAACAGCAGCGGACCGGGGTGGATGCCGTACTGGTTGAACGCCGCGATCATCACGGCGGCGGTCGCCGTGGTGGGCAGACCGAGGGTGAGCAGTGGCACGAGCGTTCCGGCGGCAGAGGCGTTGTTGGCTGCTTCCGGCCCGGCCACACCCTCGATGGCGCCGTGGCCAAACTGCTCCGGATGCTTGGACAGCTTCTTTTCCGTCACATAGGACAAGAAGGTGGGGATCTCGGCGCCGCCGGCCGGAATGGCCCCGAATGGAAAGCCGATAACCGTCCCGCGCAACCACGGCTTCCAGGAGCGCTTCCAGTCGTCCTTGCGCATCCACGGTACCCCGACCGGGATGGTCGCGGGGGTGCCGTGCCGCAGGTGCGCGGCAATCCAGAGCGCTTCACCGACCGCGAACAGGGCGACGGCAATAACGACGACGTCGATGCCTTCGGAGAGCAGCGGCTGTCCGAAGGTCAGTCGCGCCTGACCGGACGTTTTGTCGAGGCCGACCAGGCCGATGGTCAAGCCAATGAACAGCGAGGCCAGGCCACGAATTCGACTCGAACCGAGCACGGTACTCACCGCGACAAAAGCGAAGACCATCATTGCGAAGTACGAAGGAGCTCCAAGCCCGATCGCGACCGCCACGACGAAGGGGGCGACGAAGACGAGGGCGCCGGTGGCGAGCGTGCCAGCCACGAATGAGCCGATGGCGGCCGTCGCCAACGCCTGTGCACCGCGGCCGGCCTTGGCCATCTTGTTGCCTTCGAGCGCAGTAACGACCGAGGAGGATTCGCCCGGGGTGTTGAGCAGAATCGAGGTCGTCGACCCGCCGTACATGCCGCCGTAGTAGATGCCGGCGAACATGATGAGCGACCCGGTCACGTCGAGCGCGTAGGTGAGCGGCAGCAGCAGGGCAACGGTCATGGCCGGGCCGATGCCCGGCAGCACGCCGACGGCGGTGCCGAGCAGCACGCCGATGAGGGCGAACAGCAGGTTCTGCAGGGTCAGCGCGTTGCCGAACCCCTCCATCAGAAGGGTGAGGTTGTCCATTTAGAGAATTCCCGTCAACAGGCCGGCCGGCAGATTGATGCCGAGGCCCAGTACGAAGCCGTAGAACGTGCCAACAGCCAGAAGGATGCCGATCACGAGCGCCCAAATGAAGCGCCTTGAGCCGAGCAGCAGGGCGGAGCCGCAGAACAGCAGCGCGCTGCCGATCACGAAACCGAGAAAGTCCATCGTGAGGGCAAAGACGAGAATGAGGCCACCGAGGCCGAACACGGTCGGCCAGTGGGCCTTCTGCGTGAGGTCGATGTCCTCACCGTCTTCGGCCTGGGCGTGGCCGCCCCGCAGTACAGAGATGGCGAGGGCGATCGCACACAGGCCCAGGCCGATCGCGATGATCGTGGGAACGACCTGCGGTCCCATCACGCCGGCGTTGATGGCAGTGTGACGGATGTTCGCGGTATCGACCGCGATCACGATCGCGATTACGGCGAGCAGGGCGGCGACTCCGAGCTCGGAGCGACCGTGCAGGCGAGCCTGCAGGCGTCCTCGTAGCCCGGATTCTGCGTCTGTAGTGGGGGCGGTCATTCTTAGACTAGGCCCAGGGTCTTCAGCACGTCGGCGACGCGGGTGTCCTGCTCGGTCAGGAAGGTGCTGAAGTCGTCGCCGGTGATGAATGCGTCGGTCCAGCTGTTGTCGACCAGAACCTGCTTCCACTCGGGGCTGTCGTGCATGGCGGTGACGGCGTCGACGAGGCGCGCGATTTCATCGTCGGTCAGTCCGGGTGCGGCCAAAAGTCCGCGCCAGTTCGTGAAGACCAGGTCGATGCCCTCTTCGGTGAGGGTGGGGGCGTCGATGACGGGAACGCGCTCCTCGCTCGTGACGGCGAGTACCCGCAGGTCGCCCGACTTCACCTGTTCCAGAAATTCACCGTAACCCGAGGCGCCGAACTGCAGCTTGCCGCCGAGGATGGCCGGCAGCAGTTCGCCACCGCCGTCGTAGGCCACGTAGTTGACCGTTGTCGGGTCGATGCCAATGGCATCCGCGAGCTGCATCGGCAGGAGGTGGTCCGGGCCGCCCGGGGAGGAACCGCCGCCGACGGCGAAGGTGGCCGGGTCCGCTTTCCACGCGGTGACGAGGTCGTCGATGGTTTGGTAGGGGGAGTCCGCGGCGACGAAGATGGCGCCGGCTTCTTCGATGAGTCCGGCGATCGGGGTCGCGTCGGCGACCTTGGCATCGCCCTCGTTGGTGTACGCGGCGCCGACCACGCCGAGCCCCATCATGAGCAGAAAGTTGGCGTTACCGGTTTCGGTCAGGGTGCGGGCGAGGCCCACGGTTCCGCCGGCACCGGCCAAGTTGGTGACCTCTGTACCGGTGGCCAGGCCCAGGTCGTCCATCACCTTGACCGCGGCGCGGCCGGTGACGTCATAGCCGCTGCCCGCGGCATTGGGGATCATGACCTGCAGGTTTTCGATCGGGCCGCTGTCGGCGGCCTCGGTGTTCTTCGCGCTCGTGACTCCGCAGGCGCTGAGGGCGAGTGCCACGACCCCGGCGAGAACAACGGTGCTGGCCGTGCGGCGTGAACGCATGGTGCGTGCTGTGATTGGCATGCTTGAATCCTCTTCGATTTCTGGCGAGCCTCTTTGCTGGCCGAGTTCAGCCTGCGTGGTGGGCCGGTCGGACACAACTTGTGGCCTTAGTGAACGTTGTGTAGCTTGCGGTTGCAAACAGTGATTTCGGTTTGCCCCTTGCATGGGGCACTATTTCATATGGCCAAAGACGATCGAGAGCAGCTGACCCGGCGCGGGTCGGGCATCCGTTCGAGCCGTCTCAGCCTCACCCGCCAGCTCTTGCTGTTTCAACTCAGCCTGATCGGGCTCGTTCTGGTCGCTGTCACGGCCATCTCACTCGAACAGACCCGCAGCAGCTTCGAGAGCGGTGCTCAACGTCGCATGCTCACGGTTGCCGAATACGCGGCGGCCAATCCGCTCGTACGCAGCCTGCTCTCCAGTAAGGCGGTGCCCCAGCAGTTTTCGGTGCCGGTCGAGTCCCTCCGTACCACCACGGGGGTAGACCAGCTGCTCGTAACGGATGTTGACGGCCGCGTGATCGCCTCACCCGCCGATCCGCGGCTGCTCACCACCGACCTGGCTATCGACCCGACGCCCGACGAGTCGGACGCCGCGTGGGCCGGCATCGCGCCGATCGGCACCAATGATTACGTGGTCGCGCAGGTGCCGGTGCTGTCCAAAACCGGGGCGGTCGTGGGGTCCGTGGTCGCCGCCCGCCAGTTCCCAGCCCTAGCCGATCTGCTCGCGAGCGCGGTGCCGAACCTGCTGACCTATGTCGGGGTGGCGGGGGTGCTCGGCGTGACGGGGTCGCTGCTGCTGGCCGCGCGGGTGAAACGGCAGACGCTCGGGCTCGAGCCGGAGCAGATCGGCCGGCTGGTGGAGCACCGGGATGCCATGATCCACGGCATCCGGGAGGGAATGATCGCCGTCGACACCGACGGGCTCATCACACTCGCCAACGACAGCGCCCGCACCCTGCTCGGTCTGCCGGCTGATGCAGAAGGCCGGGCGATCGACACGGTGGGCCTCGACGACGAGGCGGTGCGGGCGCTGCGCCCGCAGGAGGTCGGTGAGATCGATACGGTGTTCGTGAACCGCGGGGTGCTGCTCGTGCTCAACCAGACGCTTATCCACCCGCCTCGGTCGCGGCCGGAGGTTGTGACGACCCTGCGTGACCGCACCGAGCTGGTCACGCTGCAGCACGACCTGGGCAGCAGCCGACAGGCCACCGACACCCTGCGCGCGCAGACCCACGAGTTCGCCAACCGGCTGCACACCATTTCGATGCTCATGCAGCTCGGCGACACCGAAGCGGCGGTGGAATACGTTGACGCCGTCACCCGTGACCGCACCGAGCTCGACAATTCGGTGTTGACGCGCCTGCAGGAGCCGGCGGTAGCCGCGCTCGTAATCGCCAAGACGTCCCTGGCCCGTGAACGCGGCGCGACGCTTGTCTTATCGCCCGAATCGAACCTCGGCCGGGTCGACGCCGAGCTCTCCGCCGACCTCGTTACCGTGATCGGAAACCTGATCGACAACGCCCTGGATGCCGTCACTGGGGCCAGGGAACGTGGGGTCCGGCTCGATGTGCGGGCGAGCCCTGGTGCAGCGGCTGCCGTGCTGGTGACGGTGAGTGACTCAGGGCCGGGGATCGACGCCGCACTCGTCGACCGGGTGTTCGAGGTGGGAGTCACGAGCAAATCGGCACTCGCCGGGGGAGACGCCCATGGTTACGGACTCGCTATCGTGCGCCTCGTCGCGACGCGTCGCGGGGGCACGGTGGGCTATCGGGCCGATCAGGGCACCGTGTTCGAGGCCGTGCTGCCGTTCGGCACGGCCGAATTGGTCGAGAACGAGGAACAGACCCGTGTGTGATGTGCTCGTCGTCGACGACGATTTCATGGTGGCGCGCGCCCACGAACGCATTGTGGCCCAGCAGAGTGGTTTCACCGTGGTCGGTGTTGCGGCGACCGGGTCGGACGCGCTGGTCCAGATCGCCGCCAAAGCCCCGCACCTCGTGCTCCTCGACATGTACCTGCCCGATATGACCGGGCTCGACGTGATCCGCCGGGCCCGCGAAGCCGGGCACGGCGTGGACTTTCTCGTGCTCAGCGCCGCCCGGGAGGCCGAAATGGTCACCGCGGCGCTGCAGGGCGGCATCGTGAGCTACCTGCTCAAACCATTCAAGATCACCGAGCTGCAAGCTCGGCTGGCCGGATACGCCGAGCGGCGCCGACTGCTCGGTGGCACCGGTGATTTGAGCCAGAGCGATCTCGACCAGGCGCTCGGGCGCGCATCCGCTCTTTCGATCGACCAGGCGGTCTCCGCGCTGCCGAAAGGCCTGAGCAAGGAGACGGCAGCGCTGACCGCTGCCGCCCTGTCGGCCAGCGACCCCGACTTGGCCGCTTCGGAGTGCGCCGAACTGCTCGGCCTGTCGCGCGTAGTCGCTCGCAAATATCTGGAGTATTTCGTGGCGACAGGGCAGGCTGTGGTCAGCCTGCGTTACGGCCAGACCGGCCGGCCGCAGCGTCGCTACGCCTGGCTGGCCGGCTGAACGCCGGCTACAGCTCAGCTGAGGTCGTCGTCGGTGCGGGCACCGAACACGATCTCGTCCCAGCTCGGCATCGAGGCTCGGCCGCGCTTGGGCGTGGTGCGACCGTGGTTGGTGCGTTCCTGGGCCCTGGCGGCCTGGTTGGCCCAGGCGTTGCCGGTTGGCTCCGGTGTGGTGGCCGGAGCAGCACTGGACTCATCGGTGACCGCGGCATCCGTGAGTGCAGCGTCGACCGGCGTCGCCCGACGCGGGCGCAACGGCTGTGCTGGGGCGGGCACCGAAACGGATGCCGTCACCCCGCTCGACGCCGCCTCGCGTTCGCCGCGGCGGCGACGCAGAGACTCCAGCAGGTCGGCGGTTTCGCTCATGTTCGAGTCCGGCTCTGCAGCGCGCTTGATCGCAGCTTTCGACACCGCGTCGTCCCGGCTCAGTGAGCGGGAGTACGGCACTGCCTCCAGGTTGGGGCTGGTGTCGTTCAGAATCTCGTCGGCGAGGGATTCCTTGAAGTTGAAGGCGTTGCTGTCGAACCGGGACACGTCGGCGGCGCTCGTCTCGGAGCCGACGGCGCGCAGGCGCGGAATCAAGGAGCCCTTGAGTTCGCCCTGCTGCGACAGTGCGACGGCCTCGCTGCCGACCGGAGACAGGGAGTTCTTCTTCGGTTCGAAACCCCAGCGGGCGTCGTGGTCGATCTCGTCGGCGGTGAACGACAACTTGACGATCCACCCGCCGCCGGGCTCCTTCCAACTCGCCCAGCGCTCACCGGTGGCACCGAGGGAGGCGAGGCGTTCCCGAATAACCGAACCGAAGTTGACGTTCTCGTCGATCGGGTCCGGATCGATGGCGGTGTGCACCGGAACACTCAGCGCCGAGGAGACGATGTACTCCCGTTCGGCCACGACCGGGCCTTCGAAACGCCGCACGTACTCGAGCGATGCGCCAGTGACCGCGGCCACATCCTCGGCGGACATGCCGGAGCGAATGTGCGCCTGGACTTCCCGCGGTGACAGTTTTGGAGCGTTGACACGTTCCGTCTGGGTTTGGCGAAGCCGGGACTGGAGAACCTCGTCGATGGCGATGCGATACCGGTCGCCATCTTCGGACGCTGCGAGCAGCGCACCGTTCTCAACCCCAATAACCTTCAATTCCTGCATGAAGACAAGCCCTCTCGCGATTACCGTTGGCTGCAAGACTGCCACGGGTTGATGCCTTTTTGCGGGAATACGCCGGGCGTGCCGCAAGTTGTTTCTTCGTGTCCGAATAAAAACATTGGCGGACGGTTTGCTATTCCGTCTGGATTGTTGGAAACTGTGCCCGCCGATTTCGTTTATCGGCGTAACTGAAATGGATGGGCATGGCAACCGATTACGACGCACCCCGAAAGACTGAAGACGACTCTGAGTCGATCGAGGCCCTCAAGGAACGTGTGCCAGACAAAATGTCCGGCAGCGTTGATGTCGATGACTCCGACAACCCCGGTGGGTTCGACCTTCCGGGCGCCGACCTGTCCGACCTGGACCTTGATGTCGTCGTTCTGCCCGCGCAGGCCGACGAGTTCACCTGCGTGAATTGCTTCCTCGTGAAGCACCGCTCGCAGATGGGACACGAGACCAAGCTCGGCACCGTCTGTCTGGAGTGCGACTCCTAAAGCCCAGCTTTACCCCACGTTGGCCGTTCGCGATTCATTGATCGCGGCGGCCAACTCTATTGGGTGGCGGCTGGAGATGACCCAGTACGGGGCCGGATCGGTCGCATCCACGATGGGCACGCGTACGACCGGCTTGATCCAGCCGCGAATGAGCAGCCAGGCCCTGGCATCCAGCCGAGGACCCCGCTCCTGCGTGGCTTCGGCCCCGTCGAAGACCGTCGCTTGGCCGAGCAACGTGGTCGAAATTGTGGCGGGGCCGGCGATCAACTCGCCGTTCTGCACGCGAACGACCGGTGACGCCAGCACGAGCAGCAGCACGCAGCCGCCGTACAATACGGCGGCCGTAACAATTCCGGCGAACAGGGAGATCGGCACGAGCACGAGAATGCTCGCTGGTATCACCAGAGCGGTGACGATGAAGGCCCAGGCGTTGGGCCACAGTTTTTCACGGTAATCAGGCATGGCTCTATTCGATCAGATAACTGCACTACCCTCGACACGTGGCAGAAAGCGTCGAAGTCCTGATCCAGGCATCCATCCTCCCGAACTACGCACACCCCGGTGATGCCGGGGCAGACCTGCACGCGGCCGAGGCTCTCGAGCTCGCCCCGGGAAGCCGTGCACTTGTCGCTACCGGCGTGTCGATCGCCCTTCCCGATGGTTTTGCGGCGTTCGTCGTTCCCCGCAGCGGTCTGGCCGTCAAGCACGGCATCACCATCGTGAACGCTCCCGGAACAGTGGATGCCGGCTACCGCGGCGAAATCAAGGTGGCCCTGCTCAACACCGACCTGAACGAGTCGTTCACCATCGCGGTGGGCGATCGCATCGCGCAACTCATCGTCATGCCGGTCGCCCGAGCCACCTTCATCGCCGTCGACAAGCTTCCCGGCAGCCAGCGTGGTGAGGGCGGTTTCGGATCGACCGGCGTTCTGCCGCGCACTCAAGACAATGCACCAATGCCGGGCGCAGCCGCCCCGCAGACAGGAGATAACCGGTGAGTGACCTCACGAACTCGGGGGAGATCCCCGAATCCATGCCGAAATCGGCACCCGAAGACCGCGAGACCGAGGGCCCGCTCGACGAGTCGGAAGCCAACCCGGTACGTCCATACGTCGACCTCGGCGGTATCAAGATTCTTCCTCGCGAAGGACTGCACCTGCGCCTCGAAATTGAAGAGGGCAGCAAGCGGGTCGTGGCCATCGGACTCGACTTCGCCGGTTCCACCCTGCAGGTTCAGCCGTTCGCCGCGCCGCGCTCGAGCGGCCTATGGCACGAGATCCGCGACCAGATCGCCGACCAGATCGGCAAGCAGGGCGGCAGCACGACTCCGCGCGAAGGCCCGTTCGGCCCCGAACTCGTCGCCGAAATCCCGGTCGCGGCCGGCCAGGAAGCCGGTGGCGTCACCCGCCTCGCCCGCTTCATCGGCGTCGACGGCCCGCGCTGGTTTCTTCGCGGCGTGATCGCCGGTGAGGGCGCCATCGATCCCGATGCCGCGTTGCAGATCGAAGACCTGTTCCGCAGCATCGTCGTGGTGCGCGGTTCGATCCCGATGCCGCCGCGCGACCTGATTCCACTGCGCATGCCGGCCACCCCCGCTGGCACAACCGAAACCGCCGCAGTCTGACCGGCGTCTTGCCACGCCATGAGTGACACCGCCAAAGACCAGCCCGATCAGCCGGAGCTGCCAACCGTGCCGGGTGAAGCAGGCTCGCCAGACAGCGCCGTCCCGCCGTCCACCTCCGCGCTGTTCGCCGAGTCGATGGCTGGAGCGGCCCGCCGCGCCGGCTTCGGTGCGGCGACGGAGGGCGAGCCGATCAGCGGCCAGGCCCTGCTGAAGGCGATGGGCGGCATCCGCGGCTTGATCGAAGCAGTGCTGCCCGGCCTGGTTTTTCTGTTCACCTATTCGATCACCATCGACCCGTCGACCGATGTGACGAGCGATCCGATCGGCACGCTGTTGCCGTCGCTGATTGCACCCCTCGTGATCGGCGTCATCTTCGTCGCGCTGCGCGCGATCACCAAGCAGACCACGACCCCGGCTCTCGGCGGCCTGGTCGGAACCATTATCAGCGTTGCGCTCGCACTGTTCTCCGGCAAACCGTCCGACTTCTTTCTGGTCGGCCTGTGGACCAACGCCGGTTACGGCGCCGCCCTGCTCATCTCGGTGCTCGTGCGCTGGCCACTCATCGGCGTGGCCGTCGGGTTCTTGATGGGAGACGGCGTCGCCTGGCGCCTCGACGCGTCCAAGCGCCGGGTCCTGACCATCTTGACCCTGTGCTGGACCGGCCTTTTTCTCGGCCGCCTCGCCGTTCAGCTGCCGCTCTACCTGGCCGACAACGTCGAACTGCTCGCCTCGATGAAGCTGCTCATGGGTATCCCGCTCTACGCGCCGCTACTCGTCGTCTCCTGGCTCATGGTGCGATCGGTTTATCGCAAAGCGGATGCCGCTGACGCGGTCTGAATGACGACGGAGAGACCCCCGCGCCCTGCTAGAGTTATCTTGACGTCAAGATAGTTGTTCGGTGAGAAGTCGCCAGCGCAACTCGATGGAAAAAGGCAGCCCCTGGCATCCGCTGGTTAGGCTTGCCTTGCTGGCACGAGGCTGTGCCTGCCACAAGAATTGAGGACTGCCGCCGGTATCCCGTCGGCTCCCACAACGGAGAGGGCATTGTGTCGGAATCAACAAAGACCGCGGTTAATAGCTTCGGAGCCAAAGACACCCTGCGCGTCGGTTCGACGGACTATGAGGTCTTTCGTCTGGACGCGGTCGACGGCTACGAAAAGCTGCCATACAGCCTGAAGGTGCTGCTGGAGAACCTCCTCCGCACCGAAGACGGCGCCAACATCACCGCCGAGCACATTCGTGCCCTCGGCGCGTGGGTACCCACCGCGGAGCCCGACACTGAGATCCAGTACACGCCGGCTCGCGTCGTCATGCAGGACTTCACCGGCGTTCCCTGCATCGTCGACCTCGCCACCATGCGTGAGGCACTCGTCGAACTCGGCGGCGACGCCAAGAAGATCAACCCGCTCGCCCCGACCGAAATGGTCATCGACCACTCCGTCGTCGCCGATCTGTTCGGAACGTCGGACTCGTTCGAGCGCAACGTCGAGATCGAATACGAGCGCAACGGTGAGCGCTACCAGTTCCTCCGCTGGGGCCAGACCGCGTTCGACGACTTCAAGGTCGTTCCCCCGGGAACCGGCATCGTGCACCAGGTCAACATCGAATACCTCGCCCGCGTCACCATGACCCGCGAGGTGGGTGGCGTCCTGCAGGCCTACCCCGACACCTGCGTCGGCACCGACTCGCACACCACCATGGTCAACGGCCTCGGAGTGCTCGGCTGGGGCGTCGGCGGAATCGAAGCAGAAGCAGCAATGCTCGGCCAGTCGGTCTCCATGCTCATCCCCAAGGTTGTCGGCTTCAAGCTTTCGGGCATCATCCCGGCCGGCGTCACCGCAACGGATGTCGTGCTCACAATCACGCAGATGCTCCGGGGGCACGGAGTAGTCGGCAAGTTCGTAGAATTCTACGGATCGGGTGTGGCATCCGTTCCGCTCGCGAACCGCGCCACCATCGGCAACATGAGCCCCGAGTTCGGCTCGACGGCCGCCATGTTCCCGATCGACGATGTCACCCTCGGCTACCTGCGCCTCACCGGTCGCAGCGAGGAGCAGGTCGCGCTGGTCGAGGCCTACTCGAAGCTGCAGGGCCTCTGGCACAACCCCGACCAGGAGCCGATCTTCAGCGAGTACCTCGAGCTCGACCTCTCCACGGTCGTCCCCTCGATCGCCGGACCGAAGCGCCCGCAGGACCGCATCATCCTCTCCGAGGCCAAGACCCAGTTCGAACGCGACCTGGACAACTACGCCAACGCGCCCGTCTCCCTCGTGGACGCGGCAATAGAGGGTACTTTCCCGGCCTCCGACCCGATCGGCCTCACCCCCCAGGACGAACACACCGCGCACAACCACGCGTTCGAAAGCGGCCTGGCCCGTCACACCAGCCACCCGACGCAGTCGCACCCGCAGCCCACCGACGTCACCCTCGCCGACGGCCGTGAGTTCACGATCGACAACGGCTCGGTTGCCATCGCCGCCATCACCTCCTGCACCAACACGTCGAACCCGAGCGTCATGCTCGCGGCCGGCCTGCTGGCCCGCAACGCGAGCCTCAAGGGCCTCAAGAGCAAGCCGTGGGTCAAGACCACGCTCGCTCCCGGCTCCAAGGTCGTCACCGAGTACTACGCGAAGGCCGGCCTCAACGGCTACCTCGAAGACCTCGGCTTCTATCTGGTCGGCTACGGCTGCACCACCTGCATCGGCAACTCGGGCCCGCTCGAAGACGAAATCTCTTCTGCCGTGCAGGAGAATGACCTCGCCGTTACCGCCGTGCTCTCCGGTAACCGCAACTTCGAGGGACGCATCAACCCCGACGTGAAGATGAACTATCTGGCCAGCCCGCCGCTCGTGATCGCCTACGCCCTCGCCGGCACGATGAACTTCGACTTCGACGCCGACTCGCTCGGCACAGACCATGAGGGCAACGATGTGTTCCTCAAGGACATCTGGCCCGACGCCGACGAGGTGCAGAAGACCATCGACGAGTCCATCGACTCGAACATGTTCGAGACCCAGTACGCCGGCGTCTTCGACGGCGACGAGCGCTGGCAGTCGCTCGAGACTCCCGTCGGCGATACCTTCGCCTGGGACGCCGAGTCCACCTACGTCCGCAAGCCCCCGTACTTTGACGGCATGAGCCTGGAAACCAGCCCGGTTGTCGACATCTCTGGTGCCCGCGTGCTCGCCAAGCTCGGCGACTCCGTCACCACTGACCACATCAGCCCCGCTGGTTCGATCAAGGCAGACGGCCCCGCCGGTCGCTATCTGGCCGAGCACGGCATCGAGCGTGGCGACTACAACTCCTACGGCTCGCGTCGGGGCAACCACGAGGTCATGATTCGCGGAACGTTCGCGAACATCCGTCTGCGCAATCAGCTCCTCGACAACGTCGAGGGTGGTTTCACCCGTGACTTCAGCGTCGCCGGAGGCCCGAAGGCCGACATCTACGATGCCAGCCAGAACTACCAGGCCGCCGGTACCCCCCTCGTCATCTTCGGTGGCAAGGAGTACGGTTCGGGCTCCAGCCGTGACTGGGCAGCCAAGGGCACGAGCCTTCTCGGTGTCAAGGCCGTCATCGTGGAGAGCTTCGAGCGCATCCACCGCTCGAACCTCATCGGTATGGGCGTTGTGCCCCTGCAGTTCCCGGTGGGGCAGAGCGCCGACTCGCTCGGCCTCGATGGTACCGAGATCGTTTCTATCTCGGGCATCACCGAGCTGAACAACGGCACGACCCCGAAGACCGTCCACGTGACCTGCGCTCCGAGTGAATTCTCGGCCGCCGGCAAGGCAGCGGTCGAATTCGACGCCATCGTGCGCATCGATACCCCGGGCGAAGCCGAGTATTACCGCAACGGCGGCATCCTGCAGTACGTTCTGCGCTCGCTCGTCTAGACCGGCACGCGCACTGCTGGTGGGCGCTCCACCAGTACGACAGCGGCGCGTAGACTCGATTCATTCGAGTCTGCGCGCTGGTTTGGTTTGATGAGCAGTCGTGGGAACGTACGACGTGAAAGGACGACGGATGACTCTTCTGGAGACGATTCATGGTCCCCGGGACCTCGATGGTCTCTCGAAAGAGCAATTGCCGCAGCTGGCCGCGGAGATTCGCGCCTTTCTGGTGCGCGAGGTCTCCAAGACGGGTGGCCACCTCGGGCCGAACCTCGGCGTGGTGGAACTGACCATCGCCATCCACCGGGTCTTTCACTCGCCGACCGACGCGATCGTCTTCGACACGGGGCACCAGTCCTACGTGCACAAGCTGCTCACCGGGCGGCAGGACTTCAGCAAGCTGCGGCAGTTGGGCGGCCTGGCCGGCTACCCGCAGCGCTCCGAGTCCGAACACGACATCGTCGAGAGTTCCCACGCCTCCAGCTCGCTGTCCTGGGCAGACGGAATCTCCCGGGCCTTCGAGATAACCGGCCAGAACGACCGCCACGTCGTCGCCGTCGTCGGCGACGGAGCACTGACCGGGGGAATGACCTGGGAAGCGCTCAACAACATCAGCGATGACAACACCCGCAAGCTCATCATCGTGGTCAACGACAACGGGCGCTCCTACGCGCCGACCATCGGCGGCATGGCCCGCTTCCTCAACACCATCCGCACTCGCGCCAGTTACCGGGATGCGTACCTCACCAGCAAGGACGTATTCGATCGCCTCGGTGCGCCCGGGCGGGCCGTCTGGCGCGGCGTACGCGGCGGCATGCACGGGTTCCTCGCCCGCGTCACAAACAACGAGGCCCTGTACTCCAACCTTGACATCAAATACATCGGCCCCATCGATGGCCACGACGTGCACGCGATGGAAGAGGCTCTGGCCCAGGCCAGGGGCTACGGAGCGCCGGTCATCGTGCACGCCATCACCCAAAAGGGCAAGGGCTACGACCCAGCCGTGCAGGACGTGGCCGACCAGTTTCATGCCGTCGGACAGATCGACCCGGAGACCGGGGAATCGGTCGAAGAACCCGGCGCCCAGTCGTACACGTCGGTCTTTGCCGACGAACTGCTGAAGCTCGCTATCGAGAACGATCGAATCGTCGCGATCACCGCCGCCATGCTGCGGCCCACCGGGCTGCACAAGATGGCCGAGCGCTTCCCGTCCCGTGTGCACGACGTGGGAATCGCCGAGCAGCACGCGGTGACCAGTGCGGCCGGGCTTGCCTTCGGTGGCCTGCATCCCGTCGTGGCACTGTACGCAACGTTCATCAACCGGGCCTTCGACCAGGTGCTCATGGACGTGGCCCTGCACAAAGCCGGCGTCACCTTCGTGCTGGACCGCTCCGGCGTTACCGGGCCGGACGGTCCCAGCCACCACGGTATGTGGGACCTCGCCATTTTGCAGGTCGTACCCAATATCCGCCTGGCCGCGCCGCGCGATTCCGCGCGACTGCGTGAAGAACTGGCTGAGGCCGTCGCGGTCGACGACGGACCAACGGTAGTGCGCAACCCCAAGGGCACGGTCGGCCACGAATACGATGCCATTCGCCGTCTCGACGACGGCGTTGACGTGCTCCAGGAGGCGACCCAGCAGGATGTCCTCATCGTGACGGTCGGTCCGATGGCGGCTATGGGGCTCGACGTGGCCGACCGGCTGGCAGCGCAGGGGATCGGCGCAACGGTCGTCGACCCACGCTGGGTCGTTCCCGTGCCGCAGAGCATCATCACCCTCGCCGCCGCTCACCGCATCGTCGTCACGATCGAAGATGGCATTCGGGTCGGCGGGATCGGCACGCGAATTCGTCAGGATCTGCGCGAGGCCGGCGTCGACACAGCGGTGACCGAACTCGGCCTGCCCGACCAGTTCCTCGATCACGGTACCCGGGCCGAGATTCTCGAGCGGGTCGGCCTCACCCCGCAACGCATCGCTCGCGATGTCGTTGCCATGGTGCTCGGCAGCAAGATTCCAAACGCCCGACCGCTGCCGGCCGATCACACCGACACCGGTGCCATCCAGGTAACCCGGCGCGACTAACTCCCGCCCGGCACGCGCGTCCCGAATACGGACGGGGCCCAGGCCCCGTCCACGGGCCCAGCTTATAAACTGGGCCCGTGGCCATAGGGTGGGCCCGGTCGTGCAGACCGGGCCCTGTTCTCGTTAGTGCAGTGCTCGCTAGTTCTGAGCGGATGCCGCCCCGACCGCAGCACCGATCCCGCGGATCGGCGGGGTGTGGAACGTTCCGCCGAAGACCCGCTCGCTCGCGCCGACCCGGTCGAGGTACGGGGTGATCCCGCCCATCTGGAACGGCCAGCCGGCACCGAGGATCATGCACAGGTCGATGTCCTCGGCCGCGTGCACCACGTCGTCGTCCAGCATCCGCTTGATCTCGTCGCCCAGGCCATCTTCGACCCGCTGCAGAATCTGCTCGGCCGTCATCGGAGTGCTTCCGCCGGCGACGATCTTCAGCGCGCCCTTGTCGAAGCCCGTGCGGCGGCCCTTGCCATCGCGCTCGAGGATCTTGCCGTGTTCGGCGAGCTTGTGCAGGTTGTCACTCTCGAAGAACCGGTCGGGGAACGCCGCATGGTGCGTGTCGAGCACGTGAGCGCCCACGGTGAGGCCGACCAGCTCGAGCAGCTCGAACGGGGTCATCGGCAGCCCGAACGGCGCCACAGCGGCCTCAACGACCTCGAACGGGGTTCCGGTGTCGACGGCGTGCATCGCTTCACCGAGCAGCTTGGCCAGCACCCGGTTCACCACGAAGCCGGGGGTGTCCCTGGTGATCACCGCGTTCTTGCGCAGCTTGCTGGCGATCACCATCGCGGTCGCGAGGGTGACCTCGTCGGTCTGCGGGGTATTGACCACTTCGATGAGCGGCATGACCGCCACCGGGTTGAAGAAGTGGAACCCGACCAGGCGCTCCGGGTGGGCCAGCTTCGACCCGATCTGTTCGACCGAGAGCGACGAGGTGTTCGTGGCCAGAATGGCCTCGGGCGAGATGTACTTCTCGATCTCGGCGAACACCGACTGCTTCACGTCGAGCTCTTCGAAGACGGCCTCGATCACCCAGTCGGCGTCGGAGAACAACGACTTGTCGGTGGTACCCGTGACGAGCGCGCGAAGCCGGTTGGCTTCATCCGCTGAGATGCGGCTCTTGGTCTCGAGGGCCGCGATCTCGCCGTGGATGTACGCCACACCCTTGTCGACGCGTGCCTGGTCGAGGTCGGTGATGACCACTGGCACCCGGAGGCGACGCACGAAGAGCAGCGCGAACTGGCTGGCCATGAGGCCCGCGCCAATCACGCCGACCTTGGTGATCGGGCGGGCCAGTTTCTTGTCCGGCGCTCCGGCGGGGCGCTTGGCGCGCTTCTGCACGAGGTTGAAGGCGTAGATACTGGCCTGCAGCTGGTCTCCGGCGATGAGACCGGCCAGGGCCACGTCCTCACGCTCGAAGCCCTCGGCGCGCGTGCCGCTCTTGGCCGCCTGCAGCAGGTCGAGTGCCACGTACGGCGACTTCGCGACCTCGCCAATGCGGTTCACCAGCATCTTGCGGGCGATGCCGACGGCGACGTCCCACTTCACCAGGCGTTCGATCTTGCCGGGCACATTCGGGCGGGCCACCTTCGTCGTGCCAGCGATGACGCCGTCGGCCCAATCGATGGAGTCTTCGAGGAACCGCGCCGACGTGAACATGACATCAGCGATTCCGAGGGCGAGGGCATCCGCTCCGGTGAGGGTGCGGTTGTTCTTGAGCGGGTTCTCGATGATGACCTTGAGGGCGTTCTCGATGCCGATCAGGTTGGGCAGCAGGTAGGATCCGCCCCAGCCGGGGATCAGACCGAGAAACACCTCGGGCAGCGCGATCGCCGGCACGGCCGCGTCGACGGTGCGGTAGCCGGCATTCAGGCCGATTTCGAGGCCGCCGCCGAGCGCGAGCCCGTTGATGAACACGAACGAGGGTACGCCGAGAGTGTCGAGCTTGCCCAGGGCGTGGTGACCGAGCTGGCTGAGCAGCTTGCCAGCTTCGAGCGAGGGAATCTCGGCCACCTTGCTGAGGTCGGCGCCGGCGGCCAGGATGAACGGCTTGCCGGTGACGGCGACACCGTGGATCTCGCCGCGCCCGGCACGGGCTGTCAGCTCGTCCATGGTGGCGGCGAATTCGAGCAGGGTGACCGGGCCGAGCGTGTTTGGCCGGGTGTGGTCGCGCCCGTTGTCGAGGGTGACCAGGGCCAAGGTGCGGCCGCCACCGAGCGGCACGTCGCGCACGAAGGAATGCGTGACGACCTCGTCGGCCGAGATCGCGACGAGCGAGGAGAAATCGAGGGAACTGTAGTGGGTCATCGCTTGGCTGCCTTCTTGTTGAAGTGCGGGTTTTCCCAAATCACGGTGCCGCCCTGGCCGAGGCCGATGCACATGGCGGTCAGACCGTAGCGCACCTCGGGGTGCGACTCGAACTGGTGGGCGAGCTGGTTCATCAGGCGAACGCCCGAGGAGGCGAGCGGATGCCCCAGCGCGATCGCCCCGCCATACTCGTTCACGCGGGGATCTTCGTCGTCAATGCCGAAGTGGTCGAGAAAGGAGATGACCTGCACGGCAAAGGCTTCGTTGAGCTCGAACAGGCCGATGTCGGTGATCGACAGGCCCGCCTTGCGCAGCGCCTTCTCGGTGGAGGGCACCGGCCCGAGGCCCATGACCTCCGGTTCAACGCCGGCGAAGGCGAAGCTTTTCATGGTCATCTTCACGCCGAGGCCAAGTTCCTTGGCCGTGGCGCCGCTGGCCAGCAGGCAAGCGGATGCGCCGTCATTCAGGCCGGAGGCGTTGCCGGCCGTAACGCGGCCGTGCGAACGGAACGGCGTGCGCAGACCGGCGAGGCCCTCGAGTGTGGTCTCCGGGCGCGGTGCCTCGTCCCGGGTCGCGAGGCCCCAGCCGGATTCGCTGCGCGTGGCAACGGGAATCAGGTCCGGCTGAATGTTTCCGGCCTCGTAAGCCGCGGCGACCTTCTGCTGGCTGCGCAGTGCGAACCGGTCGGAGCGTTCCTTGGTGTACGACGGGAACCGGTCGTGAATGCGTTCGGCGGTCGCGCCCATGTTGAGGGCGTCCTCGCTGACCAGCCGCTCGGAGAGGAACCGCGGGTTCGGGTCGGCCCCGAACCCCATCGGGTGGCGGCCCATGTGCTCGACGCCGCCGGCGATGGCGAGGTCGTAGGCGCCGAAACCGATCGATGATCCCATCATGGTGACGGCGGTCATCGCCCCGGCGCACATCCGGTCGATGGCGAAACCGGGAACCGATTTCGGCAGTCCGGCCAGCAGCGCGGCCGTGCGCCCCAGGGTCAGTCCCTGGTCGCCGGTCTGGGTCGTGGCCGCGATCGCGACGTCGTCGATTCGTTCCGGCGGGACGCCGGGGTTACGTTCCATCAGCCCGATAATCGCCTTGACCACGAGGTCATCGGCTCGGGTGTTCCAATACATGCCCTTTTCGCCGGCGCGTCCGAACGGGGTTCGAACTCCGTCCACAAAAACGACTTCTGCTCTCTCGGCCACAATGCCTCCCGTAGATGATTCACGCAGACGCGGCCGCTTGGCATCGCATCTGCAAGGTCTGGTCCGATCCTAGGGTGGCAAAAATGGCCGCCCGAATCGTTTGCCGGTTTCTACGACTCCAGATCCGAGGCCGGGTCGGCCGTTTGTGGAACTTCTACAAAAGCATCCGCTATTAATTGTGCGGTCACGTCAACTTGCCAGTGCCGTGCTCCCAAAGTGGTCAAGGCTTCTCCAACGGATGCCGCATCCAGCGGCTCCGGCGGCGTCCAGGCCACCCGACGCAGGTAGTCGGGCGTGAGCAGATTCTCCAGGGGAATCTCGACCTCGTCTGAGAGGGCCTGCAGTGCGGCGCGTGCCGCTTTGTAGCGCACGTCGGCTTCCGGATTGCGGTCGCCCCACGCCCGAGGCGGTGGCAGGGTGTCGTTGCTCGCCTTGAGCGCGGGCAGGTCAGTGGTGGCGCGGCCGCGCTGGATCGCAGCCCACCAGCGGTCGAGCTCGTTGCGGCTCGCCCGACCATTGAACTCGCGCAGGTCGGAGAGCGCCTGCCGGGTCGCCGGAAGAACCCGGGCGGCAGCGAGCAGGGAGGCGTCGGGCACGAGACGGCCGGGGGAGACGTCCACGTCGCGCGCGAACTCGTCGCGGGCCAACCAGAGTTCCCGGGCGACAGCGAGGTTGCGCTGGCTGCGCAGCGAGTGCAGACCCGACAGTCGCCGCCACGGGTCGACTCGGGCGGCCTTGGCCTCCTTGGACAGGGTCGCGGCGAATTCCTGGGCGGCAATCTCGGTCTTGTCGGACTCGACCAGCAGGTCGACCATGCGATCGCGCAGGTCGGGCAGGAGCTCGACGTCGAGGGCGGCGTAGACCAGCCAGGATTCGGGCAGGGGCCGGGTCGACCAGTTCGCCGCTGAATGTTCCTTGGCGAGGTGAACTCCGAGCAGCTCTTCCACCACGGCGCCGAGGCCGACCCGCGGAATACCGAGCAGCCGCGCGGCAAGCTCGGTGTCGAAGATGTGTGCCGGGTCGAGGCCGACCTCACGCAGGCAGGCGAGGTCCTGACTCGCGGCGTGCAGGATCCATTCCTCATCGGCCAGCGCTTCGTTCAGCTCGTAGAAATCGCCGATCGGCGGCGGGTCGAACAGAAACGTGCCGGCGCCGCGGCGATAGATCTGAATCAGGTACGCGCGTTGCGAGTAGGTGAAACCGGATGCCCGCTCAGCGTCGACCCCGACCGGCCCGTTACCGGCGGCCAGGGCGGCGGTGGCGGCGAGGTAGGCCTCGCGGGTGTCAACGACCTGGTGTTGGACGGTGCTCTGCTTGGACTGCGATTCAGCCACGGGCTGCTCGGCGTGCTGACAACATACTGACTCCTTCCCCAGCGGGAGGGAGGCCGGCCAGCATGCAGAGCAGCTCGCCCCAGCCCTCGACGTGGGCGGTGAGATTGTGATCCAGGGGTGTCCACGACGCGCGCAGCTCAATCTGCGCGCCATCCCCCTGTTTGGCGAGTTCGCCAAAGCCTGACGAGATTATTTTAGTCGCCGTTCCGGAGGCCGCGGTGTACCGGGCCTTGCGGGAGTTGAGAGCGTCGACGAGCCAGGCCCAGGTGACCTCGGCCAGAAACGGGTCGAGGCCGATCTCCACTTCGAGCGGTGCCTGCGCGAAACAGACCACGCGAAAGGCTCCGTTCCAGCCTTCGGGCTCCTCCGGGTCATAGAGCAGAATGAAGCGACCGGTACCCAGGTCGGAATCGCTTCCGTGCCGCACCGGCTGGATATTCGCGGCCAGGGCGATCGAATACGGGGCGAGCTGGGCGGGCGCGGCAATTTCGGTGACGACTAATTCGGCCCGGCTCGTGGCGCGGCGAATCGCGGTCAATGCCGCGGCAAACTCCGCGGGGAGCGATTGATCTGTTTCGGGCACGTCTGCAGACTAGAGTTTTTTCTGGGTGTTGTCCGTGAGGCACGCCGACCAGTCGGAGGTGCACATGCACGACCCACAGCCCTCAAACGGGCGTCACCACCACGTTCTGCGTGCGATTCTCGGCCTGACCGGTCTCGTCGTCGCGGGCTCCGCCGTAGCTGTCGTGAGCGCCGTCGGTGTGCTCTCTGCGGTCATGGCAAAGACCATCGTCACCCCGCCGACAGCGCGGACCGACGACACCATGGTCGTCGCGGTCGACCTGCCGAACGCGACCATCACGCTGCAACGCCACCGCGATTCCGTGCTGCCTGGCGACTACAGCTTCTTCTTCAGCGCCGGCACCGGCCACGCCCGGGTCGGTGAGATCACCGCGCGCACGGCGACGACCGTCACCCGGCGCATCCTCGCTGTCGACTACGGTGACCTTCAGGTGGCCCGCCGTGGCCGGTTCAGCGGCTGGCTCTATCAGGGCCCTGCCGATCTGGGCTTCGAATGGACCGAGGTCGCCGTTCCCGCACCCCTCGGGCTCGCTCCCGCGTGGCTCTTTCCAGCGGATGCCGCGGCCCGGTCGACACGGTGGGTGATCCAGGTGCACGGTCGGGCAGTGCGCCGCGAGGAGGCCTTGCGGGCGGTGCCGGTCTTTCGCGCGGCCGGTTACACGTCGTTGCTCGTCTCCTATCGCAACGACGGCGACGCCCCCGCGAGCGCTGACGGTCGGTACGGCCTCGGCGACACCGAATGGCCCGACGTGGACGCCGCGATCGACTATGCCGCCGCGCACGGTGCGACGAGCATCGTGCTGATGGGCTGGTCGATGGGCGGCGCCGTGGTGCTGCAGACGCTCACCCGCAGCGCGCACCCGCACCGGATCAGCGGTGTCGTGCTGGAATCTCCCGTGATCGACTGGACCGACGTTGTCGCAGCGCAAGCGAGAGACCGGCGGCTGCCGGTTCTGATCGCCCGCGGCGCGGTCGCAGTTATGGGCGCAGGCTGGGCCAGGCGCCTCACCGGGCAGACCGAGCCGATCGATTTCAAGCGGCTCGACTTCGTGGCCAGGGCGCGCGACCTGCACCGGCCCATTCTGCTGCTGCACAGCGACGACGACGGCTTCGTGCCGGCCACCGGGTCGCGCCGGCTGGCCGGGCGCCGGCCCGACACAGTGACCTTCGTGGCGTTCAGCGAAGCCCGGCATACCAAACTGTGGAACTACGATCCCGCCCGGTGGAACGCCGAGATCGCGGCCTGGCTGACCGCGCTGCCGAGTTCCGCGGTCTGAGGATCAGGCGGCGAGGCGATCCCGGAGCTGACGTTTGGCCCGGCCGAGCATCGCGCTCATGCCGCGCAGGCGCAGCGGAGACACTGCCTCGCTCAGACCGATCGACTGCGAATAGTCGTCGGGAACGGCCAGCACCTCCTCGGCGCTAAGGCCGTCCAGGCCCTGGGCCAGGATCGACGCGAACCCGCGGGTGGTCGGCGACTCTCGCGGTGCTGTCGCGTGCAGGTGAAACGCGCCGTCGGCATCCACTTCGACGAAGATGAACACCGGGGACTGGCATTCAACGACTCGTTCGAGCAGATCGGGGTGGTCCTGAAATTTCTGCGGAAGTTCGGGCAACTCGTTGGCGAATTCCAGCAGCAGGAGCAAACGGTCCTTCTGCTCGAGCGCGAGAAAGTCCTCGCGAATCTCATTCAGCAGGTCCGTGCTCACGGGCGCGGCGCCGGTGCAGTTCCGGGCGCGCTGCCGACCGCGATCGGCACGGCCACGGCGTTGCCCCATTCGGTCCAGGAACCGTCGTAGTTGCGCACGTTGTCGAAGCCGAGCAGGTGGGTCAGCACGAACCAGGTGTGGCTCGACCGCTCGCCGATGCGGCAATAGGCGATCACGTCGTCGCCCGCGGCGAGTCCAGCTTCGCCCAGGTAGATGCCGTCGAGTTCGGAGCGGGTACGAAAAGTGGAGTCGGTGGCCGCGGCCCTGGCCCACGGGACGGAGGCGGCGGAAGGAATGTGGCCGCCGCGCAGGGCGCCCTCTTCGGGGTAGGCGGGCATCGTCGTGCGGGCGCCGCTGTATTCCTCGTCGGAGCGCACGTCGATGAGCGGGTTACCGAAGTGAGCGAGAACATCCGCTTTGAACGCACGAATCGGGGCATCATTACGCTCGATCACGGGGTAATCCGTGGGGGTGACCGGGGATGCCGTCGTGGTGATCTCGCGGTCTTCGGCGAGCCACTTGGTGCGTCCGCCGTCGAGCAGGCGAACATCGTCGTGGCCGAACAGGGTGAACACCCAGAGGGCATAGGCGGCCCACCAGTTGCTCTTGTCGCCATAGATGACGACCGTGCTGTCGCGGGTGATGCCCTTGCTGGTCATGAGCGCGGAGAAGGCAGCACCGTCGATGTAGTCACGGTTGACCTTGTCGTTGAGGTCGGTGTGCCAGTCGATCTTCACCGAGCCGGGGATGTGCCCCACCTCGTAGAGCAAAACGTCTTCGTCGGACTCAACAACGACCAGTCCGGCGTCACCGCGGTGTTCGGCCAGCCATTGGGTCGAAACCAGTTTGGATGGGTGGGCGTAGGCGGCAAACTTTTCGGTCGGGTCGAACGGGGCAGACATGTAACCTCCATGTGGACCGGATGCATACGGATTCGGGTTGACCGCGGATTAGGCTTATCTGGCCCACCACTTAAACTTACGCGGTGCCGGCATCCAGCGCATTCGCAGCAGCAGAACGAGAACGGGCGTTTCCAATGGCACCAGAGGCCCACCAGAAGGCACAGCACACGGTTCCGCAACTGGCCGAACGCACCCCCAGCATCACGGGCCGTGAAATCGTGGCCGAGTTGGTGCCGCCTCCCCAGTTTGAACACGCCTCGTTCGAGAATTACCGGCCCGATCATGACTACCCATCTCAGGTCGCGGCCGTCGAAAAGTTGCAGGAGTTCGTGAATCCGCGGCCGGCCGGGTTCTTCTCTCGTCGCCGCCAGGCCAAGGACGACCTGCCCGGCATCTACCTGGACGGTGGGTTCGGTGTCGGCAAGACGCACCTGCTCGCCGCGCTCTGGCATGCCGCGACCGGCCCAAAATATTTCGGAACTTTCATTGAGTACACGGCCCTGGTGGGGGCGCTGGGCTACCAGGAGACCATCAAGGAGCTGCGCAGCGCGAAGCTCATCTGCATCGACGAGTTCGAGCTCGATGATCCGGGCGACACCATGGTGATGACCCGGTTGCTCGGCGAACTGGTCGCCACCGGCACCCGCGTCGCCGCCACGTCGAACACCCCGCCCAACTCGCTCGGCGAGGGCCGGTTCGCCGCCCAGGACTTTCTGCGCGAGATCTCGGCCATGAGTGCCAACTTCGAGACCCTGCGCATCGACGGCCTCGACTACCGTCGCCGCAATGTCACCGGTCAGGCCGTGGCTGTGGAGCCTGAGGCACGTGAACACCTGGTCAACACGCTGCTCGGGCGCGGTTCCAAGGTCACCGAAGACGATTTCGGATCCCTGATTCGTCACCTCGGCACGGTGCATCCGTCGAAATACGTCAAGGTCATTCGCGACGTCGAGGTCATCGCCCTGCGCGGCGTTTTCCTGCTGACCGATCAGTCAGACGCCCTGCGGCTGGTGGCGTTCATCGACCGGGTCTACGACGCTGAGATTCCGATCGTCGCCAGTGGGCGCCCACTCAATGAGGTCTTCGACGACGAGATGATGGCAGGCGGGTACCGCAAGAAATACCAGCGCTCCCAGTCGCGCATGGTCGCCCTCACCACGGGAGAACTGCCGCCGCACACCGACTGACCACGAAACCTTGCGTTAACAATTAGCCGATGCTCGTAACCGATGCGAAACACTACGGGACGTTTGTTGTAACACCCACCCCAGATACTTGACTCGTATCCGAGGTAGGTCGCCTCGCGCTACACCCTGCACATTCGAGACGCGTAAGGACAATCTATGGATACCGGAAGCATTGCATGGGGGCTCACAGCCACCGCACTCGTGTTGTTTATGACACCAGGTGTCGCCTTCTTCTACGGCGGACTGGTCAAGGCCAAGAGCGTCATCAGCATGATGATGATGAGCTTCGGCGCGCTGGGCCTGATCAGCGTCCTGTGGATCCTGTACGGCTTCAACATGAGCGCCGTCAACGGCCCCACGGAATTCGCTGGTAACCCCTTCTCCGACTTCGGCCTCGGCAAGCTGGCGATGGGCGAGACCGGAAGTATCGACCTTCTCGGCGCCACTTACGGAGCCACCTTCGCCATCATCACGGTCGCCCTCATCAGCGGTGCCGTCGCTGACCGGGCCAAGTTCGGCTCGTGGATGATTTTCGCCGGCGTCTGGGCAACCCTCGTGTACTTCCCCGTCGCAGCCTGGGTCTGGGGCGGTGGCTGGATCATGAAACTCGGTGAGACTCTCGGCCTCGGTGATATCGCTGTGATCGATTACGCCGGTGGTACCGCCGTGCACATCAACGCCGGTGCTGCAGCACTCGCTCTCGCCCTGGTACTCGGCAAGCGCGTCGGCTTTCAGAAGGGCATCACCAAGCCGCACAACGTGCCGCTCGTGCTCATCGGCGCCTCCATCCTCTGGTTCGGCTGGTTCGGGTTCAATGCCGGAGCTGAATGGCTCAACGGCCTCGAGAATGTCGGCATCATCGTCGTCAACACCCTGGGTGCCACGGCGGCGGCCATCCTCGGCTGGATGCTCGTCGAGAAGTTCAAGGACGGCAAGGCCACGTCGGTCGGCGCCGCGTCCGGCGCGGTCGCGGGCCTGGTCGCCATCACCCCGGCCTGCGCCAACCTCGAGCCTGGCTGGGCACTGCTGCTCGGTGCCGTCGCCGGTGCCGTCTGCGCCCTTGCCGTCGAACTCAAGTTCAAGTTTGGCTTCGACGACTCGCTCGACGTCGTCGGCATCCACCTCGTCGGTGGCGTCATCGGAACCCTCTACCTCGGCTTCTTTGCCATTGGTACCGGGCTGTTCACCGGCGGTGACCTGAGCCAGCTCCTCGTGCAGGCCATCGCAGCCTTCGCCGTTCTCGCATACTCCTTCGTTGTTGCCTATGTTCTCGGTTTCGCAATCGAGAAGACCATCGGCTTCCGCATCAAGAACGAAGACGAACTGGCCGGAATCGACACGAGCGTGCACGGCGAAGAGGGCTACGCCCTCGAGCGTGTCTAGCTTCTGACTCCCGCCCGACTCTCGGGTAACGGGGCGGTACAGAGTTCGGGTTGATCCCGGCTCGGTACCGCCCCTTTTGGGTGCAGGCCCGCTCTACTGCTCCAGGGACGAGCGGATGCCGCGGCTCAGCCGCGAACGCAGGTTCCGGAGGAGACCGGGGCGTCGAGGCTGGGCGCGAGGCTGATGACCGGCTGAACCTCTTCGAGCGCGAGGGCATAGCCGACGTTCTCGGTGTTGCTGGCCTTGGCAAAGATGACGCCAACGACCTGACCGGATTCGCTGAGCAGCGGCCCGCCCGATTCGCCCTGCTGCACGTCGGACGCCACGGTGTAGACCTGGCGGGGCGTCGGATCCTGGCCATAAATGTCGGCGACACTGATGGTTCCGATCGAGATGACCTGCGCCGGGTCGGAGACATACGGTCCGCCAAAGGGATACCCGTCGGCGACGGCTCCTTTGCCCGCAGCGAGATTAGCACCGACGGTGAGTGGTGCAGCGCCGAGGCCCGGCACCGAAATGATGGCAAGGTCGTCGACCGGGTCAAAATACACGATCTCCCCGGCCATCGATTCGCCCGCCGGGGTTTCCACGACGGGCTGGCCTACTCCGGCGACCACGTGCGCGTTGGTGATGACGCGGCCGTCAGAGACCACGAAACCGCTGCCGGACTGGCTTTGTCCGCAGGCATAGGCCGTTCCGGTGATGCGCACGACCGACTGCGCGGCCACGGCCAGTGCCGGGCTGCTGGTATCGGCTTCGGCTGCATCCGGTGTCGGTCCGGTGAACGCGTCGACGATGCGCGGCAGCCCCTGCTCCACGGCTACCGAGCGCAGCTCGGCCATCAGTGACTTCACCGGGTCAGGGGTGAGCGAGTCAATACCGGAGACGACGGTGGATGAGGCGATCGCGGGGGAGAGGAAAGGAATACCGAGGGCGCCGATGCTGAAAGCCACCATCGACGCGACCAGGGCGGAGGCGACGGCAGCGAAGGCGGCGCCGAGCACCCGATTGATCGTGCCGAGGGGCGAACGCTTCTTTCGGCGTCCGACCATGCCGCCGGCCGATGCACCGAGAGAGTGGCCAATGAGCACGAGCAGAACGGCGACCGCGATGGTGCCGGGGGTGCGCCACTCCGGGGCGGGAATCCAGCCTCCGACGAGCGGAACCACGAAGAAAGCGGCGATGCCGCCGAGCACTGCTCCGACGATTCCGGTGAGGCTCTGCAGCAGGCCGCTCCGGTAGCCGTTAACGAGGGCAACGAATAAGACCAGAATCAGAAAGAGGTCGAGAACGGTCGAGCCCGGCATTCGTCTCCCTCATCTGGTCTATATCGACGATTCCGTCTTCTTCATGTTTACACAGACCGCCTCCGCGATTGCTGAGCGGGGCGGCCTCGGGGCCCGCATTCCCGGGCGATCAACAGGCGCAGTGGGTGCCCAGCGAGTACCGTGAGACCAGTGAGAGAGGAATTACGTGACGAACGCCGGGGCTTACCCCATTTCAGCGATTGCGCCGCCGCTGGCCGGACGGGCCGTGGCGAGTCAGCGCTGGTCGCACCTGGTATTTCTGCACTGGCGAGTAGATGCTGCGCTGGTCGCGCCGCTCCTGCCGGCCGGCCTGGTGCCCGATGAATACGACGGTTCGAGCTGGGTCGGCCTGATTCCGTTCGTGCTCGATCGCGCGACCATCCTCGGCAGCCCGCCTATCCCATACGTGGGTACCTTCGTCGAAGTGAATGTGCGGCTGTATGCCAAAGACTCCCGGGGCCGTCGCGGTGTCGTGTTCGTGTCGCTCGAGGCGAGCCGCCTCGCGGCCGTATTGGCCGCCCGGGCTCTGTTCTCGCTGCCCTACGTCTGGTCGCGCACCCGCCTCCGGGTGGATTCCGGCCAGTACCGGTACACGTCGACGCGCCACGGTGACGCCACCAGGCGCACCGAGGTCGTAGCTCGCCCTGGAGTTGTCGCCGTGGTCGATGACCCGCTGGCTGACTTTCTGACGGCGCGCTGGGCGCTGTTCACGAGCATCCGTGGTCGCACCGTGCATCTCCGCAACCACCACGAGCCGTGGCCGTTGTACCGTGCCGAGCTCGTGAGCCTCGATGACACCCTGCTGGCCGCGGCCAGTTTCGCTGGCTTAGCCGATCGCGCGCCGGATTCCGTGCTCTATTCGCCCGGCGTCACGACCTGGTTCGGTCGCGGCACCTGACTCTGGATCTGAGCCCCGGACTAACCGGCGATGGCGTCGATGATCGGCACGTCGCCGTCGGTGAATTCGATGAATTTGCCCACGGTGTTGTCGTTGGCCAGCACGGCGGCGGCTACGAGTGCCACGTTCTCGCGTGACGTCGTGCCGGAGGCGTCGGCACCAACCGTGATGGCGCCGGTCGCGGCGTCCAGGGTCAGCGCGCTCGGGCCGAGAATGGTCCAGTTTAGCGACGTAGCGCGCAGGTAGTCGTCTGCTGCGGCCTTGGCCTCGTAGTAGGCGAACATGCCGTCGTCGGGGGAGGCTCCATGGTCGGCGCGTGACCCTTTATAGGACACCATGATGTAACGGTAGATGCCGGTCTGCGCGGCCGCATTGATCGAGCGGATGGCCGCGTCCCGGTCGACCGCGTAGGTCCGGTCAGCGCTGCCTCCTCCCGCGCCCGCCGACCAGACCACAGCGTCGTGCCCGGCCAGTGCAGTAGCGAGCTGGTCTGTGGTCAGATTCTCGACATCCGCTACGACCGGCGTAGCACCGGTCGCGCTCACGTCGGCGGCGTGCTCGGGGTTGCGAATAAGCGAGCTGACGTCGTGGCCGTCAGCCGTCAGCAAACGGGCAAGGTGGAGGGCAACTTTTCCGTGCCCGCCGATGATGGCAATTTTTGTCATGTCATCAACCTTGCCACGGTTGGCTGCGTACGGTACTCAGATTTGGATGAAGCCGAGCAGGCGCGCGCTGAAAGCCAGACAGCCCACCTGCACGACGACGAAAACGACTACCCAGACGATCCCCGGAATATGGGTGAGCCTCGCAAGCTGGTCGGCATCCGATGAGGAACCAGCCCGGCGCGACCGGGATTGCTGCAGCTCCAGCGACGTTCGCAGGGAACCGAGGAGCAGAAACACCGTGACCAGCAATGCAAAAATCCCCTGCACCTGGGGGGAGCCAAACCAAGAGACACCGAAAACCACGGCGCCGGTCACGGCCACCGACCAGAGTCCGAACCAGTTGCGAATCTGCACGAGCAGCAGGGCCAACAGCACCAGGAGTACCCAGAGCAGGCCCACGTCGTAGCCGAGGCTGAGCAGCCAGGCGGCGCCCAAACCGAGCAGCGCAGCGGCCGGGTAGCCGGCCAGCAGGGTGAAGATCATGCCCGGTCCGCTCGGTCGCCCTCGACTCACCGTGAGCCCTGACATGTCCGAATGCAATCGGATGCCGCCCAGCCGCCGCCCGCAGAGCAGCGCGACGACGCCGTGGCCGCCCTCGTGCACGATGGTGACGGCGTGACGGGCGAGGCGCCACACCGGCGGAAACAGCACGATCACGGCGGCCGCTGCAACGGTCAGCCATGCGACTATCGGTTCCAATCCGGCATGCGGTGTCGTCATGCGGAGCCAGATGTCAAGAAGCACGTCCATGTCTCTCAGACTAGGTTGCCCCAGGCCGCTCTCCCCGCTCTCGTGCACGCAGGGCGTAGGGAACGCAAAAAACCCCCTCGTGAAAGGGGGTTTTCGTGGTGGGCGATGCGGGACTTGAACCCACGACCTCTTCCGTGTGAAGGAAGCGCGCTACCAGCTGCGCCAATCGCCCAATTGCAGTCGCACGGAAACCGAAGTTTGCCTTGCGACTTTTGATACTAGCCCAGACTGGAGTGTCGCCGCACATCGACCCCGAGCCGGGTGTGGCGCGTGCGCCCCTGGGCCGGTGAAGGCCGTGTTTCGGGCGCGGTCGACAACATTTTTCGGGCGCGCGGGAGCTACGTCGCTGCGCGCGAGGCGGAACTGGTGCGCAGCGGCGCAGCTCCAGCGCCTCGCATTACGCGGGTATTGCGGCCAGGACCGCACGCGCGCGTACTGGCCTAAGTCCCGCGTACTGACGCAACTCCAGTGCCGGTCCGGAGGCGATCTCAGGGGCAACCGGGCCACCCCGACCCCGCCCGCACCACACGGCGCAACACGCCGTAGACGGCTCGGTTTGGTTTCCGTCTTGCTATTCAGCTAGAGTCTCTGAGTACGCAGAAATGCGGACAGTTGCGGATGTGGCGCAGTGGTAGCGCATCACCTTGCCAAGGTGAGGGTCGCGAGTTCGAATCTCGTCATCCGCTCAAATGAACTGGAATCGGCCAATTGGCCGGTTCCAATTCGTTTGGTATGAACCCATATGGTGTGAACCCACATGGTGGATTGGCCGAGAGGCGAGGCAGCGGCCTGCAAAGCCGTTAACACGGGTTCGAATCCCGTATCCACCTCCATTCTTTGAGCACGTCCTAAAGATGAGCATGTACGAGAGAATGAGCACTTCCCAGAATCTTGGGCGATTGGCGCAGCGGTAGCGCGCTTCCCTGACACGGAAGAGGTCACTGGTTCGATCCCAGTATCGCCCACAGAGCAGTTCCCACAGAAACCCCGGTTCGCCGGGGTTTTTTTGTACCCAAACCGCACCGGTGCACGAACGCACGCCCCGTCTCGATGCCGACCGACGAACAACCCCGCGCGCGCCGCTAAAGTTGATGGGTAGGCAATCAATAGGGAGTTATACACGTGGCTGACGGCTTTGCGCTTTTCACCGATCGATCTGTTGTCGCGATGCGCGTCAACGGTGAGTTGAAAGATCTGGCGGCCACCGTGTTGCCGACGGATGCTGTCGAACCGGTCAGCATAAATTCTCCCGACGGCCTCAACATTTTGCGCCACTCCGCCACCCACGTGCTGGCCCAGGCCGTGCAGACCGTCAACCCGGCCGCCCGCCTCGGCATCGGCCCGTTCGTCACCGACGGTTTCTACTACGACTTCGACGTGGCCGACCCGTTCACGCCCGACGACATCAAATCACTCGAAAAGGCGATGGACCGCATCATCCGCCAGGGCCAGCGTTTCGTGCGCCGCGTGGTCACCCACGATGAGGCACGCGCCGAGTTGGCTGCCGAACCGTACAAGCTTGAGCTCATCGGCATCAAGGGCGGCCCCGGGGAGGGCGGCGAGGCTGCCGCCAACAACAGTCCGACGGCCGACGAAGAATCGGTCGAGGTCGGCGGTGCCGAACTCACCATCTACGACAACGTCGATCCGAAGACAGGGGAGACGGTCTGGAAGGACCTCTGCCGCGGTCCGCACCTGCCGAACACCCGCATGATCGGCAACGGCTACTCGCTCACCCGCCTGGCCGCAGCGTACTGGCGCGGCTCGGAGAAGAACCCTCAGCTGCAGCGCATCTACGGCACCGCCTGGCCCACCAAAGATGAGCTGCGCACGTATCAGACCCGTCAGGAAGAGGCTGCCAAGCGCGATCACCGCAAGCTTGGCGCCGAACTCGACCTGTTCAGCTTCCCAGAGGAGATCGGTTCGGGCCTCGCGGTGTTCCACCCCAAGGGCGGCATCATCCGCCAGGAGATGGAGAACTACTCCCGCAAGCGCCACACCGAGGCTGGTTACGACTTCGTCTACTCGCCGCACATCACCAAGTCGACGCTGTTCGAAACCTCGGGCCACCTCGATTGGTACCGCGAGGGCATGTTCCCCCCGATGCACCTCGACGAGGAACGCGACGACACCGGTCATGTCACCCGCCAGGGCGTCGACTACTACCTGAAGCCGATGAACTGCCCATTCCACAACCTCATCTTCAAGTCCAGCGGTCGCAGCTACCGCGAACTGCCGATGCGCTTGTTCGAATTCGGATCGGTTTACCGGTACGAGAAGTCCGGCGTGCTCAACGGCCTTACCCGCGTTCGCGGCATGACGCAGGACGACGCCCACATCTACACCACCAAGGAAGGCATGAAGGAGGAGCTCACCAGCACCCTCAACTTCGTGCTGCAGCTGCTCGCCGACTACGGTCTTCAGGACTACTACCTCGAGCTCTCCACCAAAGACCCAAAAAAGTTCGTCGGCACCGACGAGGCGTGGGAGGAAGCCACCGTAACGCTCCGCGAGGTTGCCGAGGCATCCGGTCTCGATCTGGTCGCCGACCCGGGCGGAGCCGCGTTCTACGGCCCCAAGATCTCGGTGCAGGCCAAGGATGCCATCGGGCGCACCTGGCAGATGTCGACCATCCAGCTCGACTTCAACCTGCCCGAACGGTTCGACCTCGAATACACCGCGAATGACGGCAGCCGCCAGCGCCCGGTCATGATTCACCGCGCCCTGTTCGGCTCGATCGAGCGTTTCTTTGCCGTGCTCACCGAGCACTACGCCGGAGCCTTCCCGGTGTGGCTGGCCCCGGTGCAGGTAGTCGGAATTCCAGTGTCGGAGCAGTACGGCCCCTTCCTCGACGATGTGATCGCCACCCTGAAGAAGGCCGGCGTGCGCGCCGAAGTTGACCATTCTGACGATCGCATGCAGAAGAAGATCCGCACGCACACCAAGGCCAAGGTGCCGTATCAGCTCATCGTGGGCGAAGATGACCAGGCCAACGGCGCGGTCAGCTTTCGCTTTCGCGATGGTACGCAGCAGAACGGGGTGCCGGTAGACGAGGCCGTGCAAATCATCGTGGAGTCGATCGAGAACCGCGCGCAGGTGACCACGACTCCGGTCGCCCCGGTCGCCCCTGCTGTGACCGAAGTGCAGGCGTAGCGTGCCGGCCATTCCCGCAGATCGACTGCGCGGTTCCGACGCCGTCGACGCCGGCGCGGGGGAGACCGCTGCCGAGTTCGCCGGTGTTCCGGATGCCTTTCAACGGCTGTGGACGCCGCATCGGATGGTTTACATCCAGGATGGGCAGCAGCCGCACCCCGACGACTGCCCGTTCTGCATCGCGCCGACCCTGGACGATGAGAAGGCGCTGATCGTGGCGCGGGGTACCCACGCCTACGTGCTCCTCAACCTTTTTCCGTACAACAGCGGCCACCTGCTGGTCTGTCCGTATCGGCACGTCGCCACCTACGACCAGGCCACGCCGGAGGAGATCGCCGAAATCGGCGAGTTCACCCAGATCGCCATGCGGGTGCTCACCCAGGTGTCGAACTGTGAAGGCTTCAACATCGGTATGAATCAGGGACGTATCGCCGGGGCCGGCATCGCCGAGCACCTGCACCAGCACATCGTGCCGCGCTGGGCCCTAGACTCGAATTTTTTTCCGATCATCGCCGGCACCAAGGCCATCCCGCGCCTGCTCGGCGACGTGCGTCGGGAAATCGCCGAGGGCTGGCCCGGCGCCGGGGCGTCTACGGCTGCCGCCACAAGCACTCTCTAGCTTTTTTTCACGGCCGGGCGCGTGCTGGTGCGCCCCGGTCCTCGGCTCACACCCACCAGGCTCCGACCAGACCACCACCATGCAAGGAATAGGATCGTAGTTATGACTGAATCAACCTCTGCCGAGCAGTTCGGATCGAGCCGCGTCAAGCGTGGACTCGCCGAAATGCTTAAGGGCGGCGTCATCATGGACGTCGTCACCGCTGCCCAGGCTCGTATTGCTGAAGACGCCGGCGCTGTCGCCGTCATGGCTCTCGAACGCGTTCCCGCCGACATCCGCTCGCAGGGTGGCGTGGCCCGTATGAGCGACCCCGACCTGATCGACAGCATCATCGCCGAGGTCAACATTCCGGTCATGGCGAAGGCTCGCATCGGCCACTTCGTCGAAGCACAGATTCTCGAGGTGCTCGGCGTCGACTACATCGACGAGTCCGAAGTGCTCAGCCCGGCCGACTACATGAACCACATCGACAAGTGGAACTTCACCATTCCCTTCGTCTGTGGCGCTACCAACCTCGGTGAGGCGCTTCGCCGCATCAACGAGGGCGCGGCCATGATTCGATCCAAGGGCGAGGCCGGCACCGGCGACGTCTCCGAAGCCACCAAGCACATCCGCACGATCAACGGCGAGATCAAGCGCCTCACCTCGATGAGCCGTGACGAACTCTATGTCGCCGCCAAGGAACTCCAGGCTCCCTACGAGCTCGTCGCCGAGATCGCCGCCACCGGCAAGCTGCCGGTGGTTCTGTTCACCGCCGGAGGCGTGGCTACCCCGGCCGACGCCGCCATGATGATGCAGCTCGGCGCTGACGGTGTGTTCGTTGGCTCCGGCGTCTTCAAGTCGGGCAACCCCGAACAGCGTGCCGCCGCCATCGTGAAGGCTGTCACCTTCTACGACGACGCCAAGGTCATCGCTGAGGTCTCCCGCGGCCTCGGTGAAGCCATGGTCGGCATCAACGTGTCGGACATCCCCGCCCCGCACCGCCTCGCTGAGCGCGGCTGGTAGCCAGACCGTTCGTGACGATTCTCTCGATGGACACCCGACCGGCAGAGGCTGCTGTACCGGCAGGACTGCGGGTTGGGGTGCTCGCCCTGCAGGGCGATTTTCGTGAGCACGCGCAGGTACTGCGCGAGCTCGGCGCGAACGTCGCCCTGGTGCGGCGTCCGGAAGAATTGCTCCAGGTCGACGGTCTGGTCATTCCGGGCGGCGAATCGAGCGTCATGGACAAGCTCGCCCGTACCTTCGGCCTAGCCGAACCGCTCCGCGCAGCCATCCGCGGCGGGCTGCCCGTCTATGGAACCTGCGCGGGGCTGATCATGCTCGCCGACACGATTCTCGATGGCATGAACGGCCAGCAGAGCCTCGGCGGACTCGACATCGCCGTGCGCCGCAACGCCTTCGGTTCGCAGACCGCTTCCTTCGAGACCGACCTTGACATTGCAGCGCTCGGTGACAAGCCGGTGCACGCGGTGTTCATTCGCGCCCCGGTGGTCGAAACCGTCGGCCCGCTGGCGACCGCCCTGGCCGCCCTCGACGACGGCCGGTGCGTCGCCGTGGAACAGGGAAATCTGCTCGGCACGTCCTTTCACCCTGAGATCACCGGTGAATACCGTTTTCATCAGTATTTCCTGCAGAAACTGGTCGCCGCCGCCCGCTGATGCCAGGCCCAATTGTGCCGGGCGCGCGAGTGTGGCTAGGGTTCAGACATGACTCAGACACCCGGTGGTCAACGATGACCCGATATGTAGCACTGCTCCGTGGCATCAACGTCAACGGCATCACCATCGCCATGGCCAATCTTGCCGACACCTTTCACGACCTCGGTTACACCGACGTCAAAACCGTGCTGGCGAGCGGCAACGTCATCTTCAGCATCGACAGTCCGCTCGTCGACAAAGCGGATGCCGCGGCCCTCAAGGCGCGCATCGAAGCGGCCCTGACCGCCCGGTTCGAGTACGAGGCCTGGATCGTGCTGGTCGACGCCGAATCGCTCGACCGGATCGTGCGTGCCTTTCCCTTCACCGCCGATCATGACGGCTGGCATTCCTATGTCATGTTCTCCTCCGACCCCGGTCATCTCAGTGAACTGGCCGGTCACGCCAAGGAGCTCGAGCCGTCCGACGAACGCATCGAACTCGGCCACGGCGTGCTGTACTGGGAGGTTCGCAAGGCCGTGGGCATCAAGAGCGCCTTTAGCAAGAAGAGCGCCAAGCTCAAGTACCGCGACACGACGACCACCCGCAACCTGCACACGCTGCACAAGCTGCTGGAAGTCACTCCGGGATAGACTGATCCGGCACTAAGCGTGCACCGACTTCGCAGCGCTCACTTAATTTTGACGTAGCACAACAACGGGAGATGTATGTCCGGGCATTCCAAATGGGCCACTACCAAGCACCAGAAGGCGGTCACCGATTCCAGGCGGGCCAAGGCGTTCGCCAAGCTCATCAAGAACATCGAGGTCGCGGCCCGACTGGGCGGCGCTGACCTCTCGGGTAACCCCACGCTGGTTGACGCTATCCAGAAGGCCAAGAAGACCTCGGTCCCCAACGACAACATCGACCGCGCAGTCAAGCGCGGTGCCGGGCTGTCGGGCGAGCAGGTGGACTACACGACGATTATGTACGAGGGCTACGCCACGCACGGTGTCGCGATCATGATCGAGTGCCTCACCGACAACAAGAACCGTGCCGCAGCCGAGGTGCGCACAGCAATGGCCCGCAATGGCGGCGCCATGGCCGATCCGGGCAGTGTCGCCTACAACTTTCACCGCAAGGGCGTCGTTGTGGTCAAGCACCTGCCGACCCTCACCGAAGACGACATCATGCTCGCCGTTCTCGATGCCGGCGCCGAAGAGGTCATCGACGAGGGGGACACCTTCGAGGTCCACTCCTCCGTTGGCGATCTCGTCGCCACCCGCACCGCGCTGCAGGCCGCCGGAATCGACTATGAGTCAGCTGACATCGCGTTCATTCCGTCGCTCAAGATTGAGGTCGACGCCGAAACCGCCCGCAAAGTGTTCCACCTGATCGACGCGATGGAAGACCTCGACGACGTGCAGAACGTGTACTCGAACTACGACCTATCGGCCGAGGTTCAGGCCGCACTCGCAGCCGAGTCCGAGTAGTTCGATGGCGGTCCGGGTTCTCGGCATCGACCCGGGCCTCACCCGCTGCGGTGTGGGCGTGGTCGATGTCGAGGGAAACCGCTCCGCCCGTCTGGTCGATGTGACCGTGCTGCGGAGCGCCGCCGACCTTCCGCTGGAGCGGCGGCTGCTGTTGTTGTCCCAGGGTCTGGAAGAGATGCTCGACCGCCACCGGCCGCAGTTCATCGCCATTGAGCGGGTCTTCGCCCAGCACAACGTGCGCACCGTCATGGGCACAGCGCAGATCAGCGGGGTCGCCCTGCTGCTCGCCGCGCAGCGCGGTCTGCCGGTAACCCTGCACACTCCGAGCGAGGTGAAGGCCGCCATCACCGGTTACGGTGCCGCCGATAAGAAGCAGGTCGGCACCATGGTCGCCCGCATCCTTGGGCTGACCGAGATTCCCAAACCAGCTGACGCAGCGGATGCCCTCGCCCTCGCGATCTGCCACGCCTGGCGCACCGGAGCATCCGGTGGCACCCTGCCGACCGTCGCCTCGGTGAAAGCTGCCACGGTCACGACGGGCGCGCTGACGCCAGCGCAGAGGGCCTGGCGTGCCGCCGAACGTGGGTCGGTGCCAGCAGCGTCAGCGGTGCCCCGTAGTCTTAAGCGGTGATCTCTTCCGTACGTGGCCTTGTCCTTTCAGCTGTCGGCTCAACCGTCGTGATCGAGGTTGGGGGAGTCGGCCTCGGCATCCAGGTGACGCCGGCCACCGCACTCGGCCTGCGTATCAATGACGAAGCCCGGCTGGTGACCACCCTCATCGTGCGTGAAGATTCGCTCACTCTCTATGGCTTTCCCACTGCCGATGAGCTTGTGGTCTTCGAACTCCTCGTCGGTGTGACCGGTGTGGGTCCCAAGTCCGCCCTGGGCGTGCTCGCGGTGCTCAGCCCCAACCAGATCGCGCAGGCCGTCGCCGGCGACGACGACGGCGCCTTCCGCAAGGTCAGCGGCATCGGACCGAAAACCGCCAAACTCATCGTTCTCTCCCTGGCCGGCAAGCTCGCCGTCACCGCGGCGACGTCTCCAACCCGCGCAGCCCCGGCGACCTCAGTTGCGGCCAGCGTGCAGGCCGCGCTGATCGGCCTCGGCTGGTCGGAGCGTGTGGCGGCCGAGGCCGTCGACGATACCCTCACCGAATTGGCGGATGTCGCCGGTGACGACGCTGCGCCGCCGGCGGTGGCGGCAGTGCTTCGGTTGGCCCTCGGCCGCCTGGGTCCGGCAGCGCACCACGCCACCGGGTCGGCGGCCGCGAGCAACGGAACGGGGCGCTCATGAGCACTGATCCCGCTGTCGAAAACTCCGCCATCAAACTGGTCAGTCCCTCGCTCGAAAGTGAGTCCGAGCTAGCCTTCGAGGGCGCTCTGCGCCCGGCGAGTCTGGCCGAATTCGTCGGCCAGAAAAAGGTACGTGGGCAGTTGCAGCTGCTGCTGACCGCCGCGACCATGCAGAATCGCACGCCAGACCACATCCTCCTGGCTGGCCCTCCCGGCCTCGGTAAAACCACCCTGGCCATGATCGTCGCTTACGAGGGCAACCGCCCGCTGCGCATGTCGAGTGGTCCGGCCATCCAGCACGCCGGCGATCTCGCGGCCGTGCTGTCGTCCCTGGTTCCCGGCGAGGTGCTGTTCATCGATGAAATCCATCGCATGGCACGCTCCGCCGAGGAGATGCTCTACCTCGCTATGGAAGACTTTCGCATCGACATCATGGTGGGAAAGGGTGCTGGCGCCACTTCCGTTCCACTCGACCTGGCCCCATTCACCCTGGTCGGTGCCACGACCCGGTCTGGCCTGCTGCCGAACCCTCTGCGGGACCGTTTCGGTTTCACCGCCCACCTCGAGTTCTACGCCGAGAGCGAGCTCGAACAGGTGTTGGCCCGGGCAGCGCAGCTCATCGAGCTGCCGATCAAGAAGGATGCCCTCGCCGAGATCGCCGGACGGTGCCGTGGCACACCGCGCATCGCGAACCGCCTGCTGCGCCGCGTGCGCGACTATGCGCTCGTGCACGGGGGAGCTGCCGACATCGCCGCGGTGCACGCAGCCCTCGAACTCTACGACGTCGACGCGATCGGCCTCGATCGGCTCGACCGGGAGGTCATGAAGATCATTTTGACTCGTTTTGGCGGCGGACCGGTGGGGCTCAATACCTTGGCCGTGTCGGTGGGGGAAGAGTCCGAAACTGTCGAAGCGGTCGTCGAGCCCTTCCTGGTGCGGATAGGCTTCCTCACGCGCACCCCGCGAGGGCGCGTTGCCACCAGCGCAGCGTGGCAACATTTTGGCCTCGTGCCGCCCCCGGGCTCGACTGCACAGGGCAGTACGACCCTTCTTGACCTATAATTCAATTTGGCCCGCCTGTCTAGAGGCATATTCTCTAGGCCCGCTGTCGGGTCTTCACGCACAGCTTCGGCCACCCGCGCCGCAATCGAAAGGTTTCACCGCTCTATGGATTCTTTGACTCTCGTCATGCTGGCCGTCCTGGCCGTACTCGTCTTCTTCATGTTCCGCAACGGCCGCAAGCGCAAGAGGGACCAGGAGGCCCTGCAGGCCACCATGGTTCCCGGCGCCGACGTCATGACCAACTTCGGCATGTACGGCACGATCATTGCCATCGATGAAGAAGCCAACAAGGTCGAGTTGCAGATCGCGCCCGGCGTCATCGTCGAGATCCACCGCCAGACCATCGCTCGCGTGGTTGAGCCGGTTGTCGCCGACGAACTCGACGACGAGAGCGTTCAGGCCATCGACTCGCTGAACGAGCCGGAATTCGGCCAGCGCGTTGCCGACCTTGACACCGACACGACCGACCAGCCCAAAAAGGGTGACGCGTAATCGTTTTTCGGCAGGCTTAGTTCGGTACGGCCTATTTCGTAGGGCATACTCGCTTGGCATGTTTATTTATTGCACGAAACGCACGTAATGCATCAAGCGGCGCGTCCACACACTTTGGTGTGGGCGCCAACAGAAAGCTGAGTTCATAGGTGGCTAAGTCGTCTCCGGTCAAGAAGGCCTGGCGTTCCCTGACCTGGCTTGGCGTGATTATCGTCGGCCTCATCGCCCTCAACGCGTTCGGTGTATTCACCCAGAACGGATCGTGGACGCCGAAACTGGCCCTCGACCTCGAGGGCGGAACCCAGATCATCCTCGCCCCGCAGGTGGAGAGTGGCGCGACAGTCACCTCGGAGCAGCTCGACGAGGCCGTTGGGATCATTCGACAGCGCATCAACTCGTCTGGAGTGTCGGAAACAGAAGTCAACACTCAGGGCGGTCGAAACATCGTCGTCTCGATTCCAGGCACCCCCGATGATGCCACCCTGGAGCGCATCAAGTCCTCGGCGAAACTCGAATTTCGGGCCGTACTCGTAGCCGGGCAGCCGTCCGGCCAGACCGTCGGGGCCGACGGCACGGCAACTCCGGCGCCGCAGGCGACGGTTGATCCGAGCCTGTCGACCACACCGGCCGTTGCACCGACCGACGCAAGTGACCTGAACTACGTCACCCCGGCTCTTCAGGCCGAGTACGACGCCTTCGATTGCAACAAGATCAACAGCACCAACGTGGCACCCGCCGACCAGCCCCTGATCACCTGTGAGACCGACGGCTCGGTCAAATACATCCTCGGCCCGGTCGAGGTCGACGGTTCCACGATCTCGGACGCGACCAACGGCCAGCGCACCACTCAAAACGGCGCGACCACCGGCGAGTGGGCCGTCAACATCGTCTTCAACAGCTCGGGAACCTCGAAGTTTGCAGACGTGACGACCCGCCTGTTCAGCCTGACCGGTGTGCAGAACCAGTTCGCCATCGTGCTCGACGGCCACGTGATTTCGGCCCCGGCCACCCAGGGCGCCATCCTCGACGGCAAGCCTCAGATCACCGGGTCTTTCGATCAGGAAAGTTCCAAGGCCCTGGCTGACCAGCTCAAGTTCGGTGCACTCCCGATCAGCTTCACCGTGCAGAGCCAGGACACCATCTCGGCAACGCTCGGTTCGACCCAGCTGCTCAACGGCCTCATCGCCGGCCTGATCGGTCTGATCCTCGTCGTCCTCTACTCACTCGCTCAGTACCGCCTGCTCGGTTTGGTCACCGTTGCGTCCCTCGGCGTGGCAGCGGTGATCACCTACCTACTGATCACCATCCTGTCCTGGCGTGAAGGCTACCGTTTGTCACTGGCCGGCGTCGCCGGTTTGATCGTGGCCATCGGTATCACCGCCGACTCGTTCATCGTCTACTTCGAACGCGTCCGTGACGAGTTGCGTGATGGACGCGGGCTGGAGTCCTCGGTCGAGGCCGGCTGGAAGCGAGCCCTCCGCACCATCGTCGCCTCCGACGTCGTCAACTTCCTCGCCGCCGCCGTGCTGTTCGTGCTCGCCGTCGGCAACGTACGCGGCTTCGCCCTCACCCTGGGCCTCACTACCATCGTCGACCTCCTCGTGGTCAGTCTGTTCACCCACCCGATGCTGCAACTGACCGCCCAGACCAAGTTCTTCAACGAGGGCCACAAACTCAGCGGCCTTGATCCGCGAGCCCTCGGTGCTGTCTATCGTGGTCGAGCGCGGTTTGAACCCTCGGCTTCCGTGTCGGCGACCAAGGTCTCCTCCTCGAGTAAAGAGGCGGCGAAACGACAAACCATCGCGGAGCGCAAGGCTTCCGAGCTCGTGGGTACCAGCACTGATCGATCAACGGACGGGAAGGATTCCTGATGGCCAGCTTCTCGAAATTTGGAAATGACCTCTACACGGGCGCTCGTTCGCTGAACATCGTCGGGCGTCGCAAGCTGTGGTACCTGATCGCCGGCGGCATGATCCTCATCGCGCTGGTCGGCCCGTTCCTGCTGCGCGGCGGCTTCGTTTTCGGCATCGAGTTCACCGGCGGCAGCGAGTTCGTCGTCTCGCAGACGAGCAGCCAGTCAGAGACCACCGCAACGGATGCCGTTTCCAGCGTCGTTCCGAATGCCGTACCAAAGGTCTCCACCGTCGGCACCGATGGCGTTCGAGTACAGACCGACCAGCTGTCCGAAGGCGAGACGACCGGAGTGCGCGACGCATTGGCCACCGCCTACAACGTGCCCGTCAAGGAAGTCGCCACCTCCTTCATTGGCGCCACCTGGGGGCAGGACATCACCGGGCAGGCACTGCGTGCCCTGGTCGTGTTCCTCGTGCTCGCCGGGATCATCATGGCCATCTATTTCCGCACCTGGAAAATGTCCGTGGCGGCCATGGTCGCCCTGCTGCACGACCTGGTCATCACCGCGGGGTTCTACGGAATCACCGGTTTTGAAATCACACCCGCGGCCGTGATCGGATTCCTCACCATTTTGGGATATTCGCTCTACGACACCGTTGTGGTCTTCGACAAGATTCGCGAGAACACCAACTTCGACGGGTCCGGCTCGAGCCGGACCTTCTCCGAGTCGGTCAACCTCGCCGTGAACCAGACCCTCGTGCGCTCGATCAACACCTCCGTGGTCGCGGCTCTGCCCGTGGCATCCATTTTGTTTATCGGTGCGTTCGTCTTGGGCGCCGGCACGCTGCGCGACATCTCGCTCGCGCTGCTCATCGGAATTCTGGTCGGAACCTACTCGACCATCTTCATCGCATCACCGCTGTACGCCCAGCTGCGCAACAACGAGGACGCTATTCGCAAGCACGACAAGAAGGCCCTCGCTGCTCGCGCCAAGGCCTCGGCCCCGGCCGCTGCCAGCGTCACCGCCTAGTCAGCTCAGTTGGCACGACCGGAACGGCCAGTCCCTGCGGACTGGCCGTTTCTGCAGATGACTGGGTAGGCCCCGCACAGAGCGTTATGCCGGAGGCGTACGGACTGCGCCCGCGGAACCGGCATAATTGATGGAACGCAACCCCGCGTCTTTCGGCGGGCGTGACGCACGAGGTGAGATTATGACGGACACGACGACCCCCACCCCGGCCTCGCTGCGCCGTCTGGTTCCTCGCATCTTCTCTCGGGCCCAGCCCGCCGGTGCTGTTGACCGCCTGATCAAGACGGTGCGGTTGAACCACCCGAAGGTCGACCTGTCGATCATCGAACGCGCGTATACCGCCGCCGAGCGAGCGCACGACGGACAGCTGCGTCGCAGCGGCGAGCCGTACATCACCCACCCAGTCGCCGTGGCGCAGATTCTGGCCGACCTGGGCATCGGTACCAAAACCATTGCGGCCGCCCTGCTGCACGACACCGTCGAAGACACCGATTACACCCTCGACGCCCTGCGGGCCGACTTCGGCGATGAAATCGCCATGCTCGTGGATGGTGTCACCAAGCTCGACAAGGTGAAGTACGGCGACTCGACCCAGGCCGAAACCGTGCGCAAGATGATCGTCGCGATGTCCAAGGACATTCGCGTCCTCATTATCAAACTTGCCGACCGGCTACACAACGCCCGCACCTGGGGCTTCGTTCCCAACGAATCCGCCGTGCGCAAGGCCACCGAGACCCTGGAGATCTACGCCCCTCTCGCGCACCGCCTGGGGATCCAGACGATCAAGTGGGAACTCGAGGACCTCTCCTTTGCGGTGCTGTACCCCAAGCTCTACGCCGAAATTGAAAGCCTGGTCAAGCAGCGTACTCCGCAGCGCGAAGAGTTCGTTCAACAGATCATCGACACCATCAACGACGATCTCAAATCGGCGCGCATTCGCGGCAAGGTTGCCGGTCGCCCCAAACAGTACTACTCGATCTACCAGAAAATGGTCGTGCGCGGCCGCGATTTCGACGAGATCTACGACCTCGTCGGTATCCGCGTGCTCGTGAACTCGGTGCGGGACTGCTACGCGGTGCTGGGATCCATCCATGCCCGCTGGACGCCGCTGCCCGGCCGGTTCAAGGACTATATTGCCACCCCGAAGTTCAACCTGTACCAGTCCCTGCACACCACCGTGCTCGGGCCGAGCGGTCGCGCGGTAGAAATTCAGATTCGCACGACCGAAATGCACCAGCGTGCCGAATTCGGTGTCGCCGCGCACTGGAAGTACAAGGAGCAGGTCAACGGCAAGAGCGCTGGCGGCCCCGGCCCGCAGAGCGATACCGATATGGCTTGGCTCGCCCATATTTCTGACTGGCAGGCCGAAACGGCCGACCCAGGCGAGTTCCTGGACTCCCTGCGGTACGAGATCGGTGCCAAAGAGGTTTACGTCTTCACGCCGAAGGGCCGGGTCATTGGCCTCCCGTCCGGCGCGACCCCGGTCGACTTTGCCTATGCGGTGCACACCGAGGTGGGACACCGCACCATGGGAGCCAAGGTCAACGGCCGGTTGGTGCCGTTGGAGAGCGAGCTGATCACCGGCGACGTGGTCGAGGTGTTCACCTCGAAAAACCCCGACTCCGGCCCGAGCAAAGACTGGCTGAACTTCGTCAAGAGCCCCAGGGCCCGCAACAAGATTCGGCAATGGTTCACCAAGGAACGCCGCGACGAGGCCATCGAGCAGGGCCGGGACGCGATCGCCCGCGCCATGCGCAAGCAGAACCTTCCGCTGCAGAAGCTGATGAACCAGGACTCGTTCGCGGAGGTCGCGGCTCAGCTTAAGTACGAAGATGTGTCGGCGCTTTATGCCGCCGTCGGTGAAGGTCACGTTTCAACCCAGTCAGTGCTCGAGAAGGTCGTCTCTTCGGTACAGAGCATCGAAGACAACGACAGCAACGACTTTCCGGTCGCCGCGCGCGGACGGCCGCAGACCACCCGCAACGGAGATTCCGGAGTGCTGGTGCGCGGTGCACCGGACATTCTGGTCAAACTGGCCCGCTGCTGCACCCCGGTGCCCGGCGACAAAATCGTCGGATTCGTCACGCGCGGCGCAGGCGTCTCTGTGCATCAGGCCGCCTGCCACAATGTGCAGTCGCTGCTCAAAGAACCCGAGCGCATGATCGAGGTCGAGTGGGCGCCAACCTCGAAGAGTCTGTTCCTCGTGCACATCCAAATCGAAGCCCTTGACCGCTCCGGTCTGCTGTCCGACGTCACCCGGGTCTTGTCGGAGCACCACGTGAACATTCTCTCTGCCACCGTCAACACGTCGAGCGATCGCCTCGCGCTCAGCCGCTTCGTCTTTGAGATGGGGGACACCACCCACCTCGACCGCGTACTCAATGCCGTGCGTCGTATCGATGCCGTGTACGACGTGTACCGGGTTAGCGACGGCTAACCTGCGGTACTGCGCGCGCAGCCCTGCTGGCGCAGCGCAAACAGTGGTGCGCTGACGGCCGTGAAGCGCGCGACAGCGATAGCGCTGTGAGCGGGGCTGCCTCGCTTGCAGAGGCGGATGGCGGCCGACACGTCGGGGTACTGGCCGTAGTGCAGGAGGCGGGCCAGGAGGGCACTCAGCTCTGACGTGGTCGATGGTGACACCGTCGGCGGTGAAACCGCATAGCGGGCGAGATCGACGGCGGTGCGCAGGGGAGTGGTGACCCGCACCCCCGAGATGGTGCGCACGTCATCGGGCGTTCGCACAATTTCACGCACCGATGCCCGAGCCGACCACAGAGTGGTGGTACGCGCGCCGATCAATACACAGAACTGGTGGCGCCGCGGCTCCGGCGTGACGCCGTAGATCCACGCGGCGGTGAGCTGTTCGGCGATGGCGCGGGGCGGGACCAGCTGGCCGGCGGCGATTGCGCGGGTATCGCATCCGTCTATTTCATCGATCACGCACCAGGAGTCCGCGATTTGAAAGACTTGGCCGTCGAGGCGGGCGGCGTAGAGCTCGGCCAGTGGCAGGTCGTTGAGGGTGAGCGGTCGCCCCGGTGGATTCGTCATGCCACCAGAGTGACGCTTAACCAGGTCCAGGCCCCCGAAGGAGCCTGGATCTGTGGAGAAGCTGGTTGCGTGCGCCGAGTGTGGATAACTAAGTGCCTGCGTGCAAGTACTGCCGCTTACTGGCCGATTGCCTTGAGCCAGGCCTTACGGGCCTCGAGCGCTTCGGTGGCGTCCTTGATGGCCCGGGCGTTCTGACCCTTCTGCGCGGTAGCCAGCTCGGCCTCGAGCTTGGCGATCGCGTCGTTCAGCTGCCCGGCCAGACCCTCGGTACGAGCCTTGGTCTCGGGGTTGTTGCGCTTCCAGTGATCGTCATCGAGCTTGCGCACGACGGCTTCCACCTTGCGCAGGCGATCCTCGATCGGCTTGACCTGATCCCGCGGGACCTTGCCGATGTCATCCCACTTGCGCTGGATCAAGGTGAGCGTGTCGCGAGCGGCGTTGCGGTCGGTGGTAGTGAGCAGGGTCTCGGCCTGCGTGAGCAATTCGAGTTTGAGTACCAGGTTCGCCGAGAACTCCTCGTGGTCCTGGGCTTCAACTTCACTCTTAACGGAGTAGAGCACGTCGCCGGCAGCTTTGAACTTGGCCCACATGGCGTCGTCCTGTTTCTTGCCGCTGCGGCCAGCTTTCTTCCACTCATCGAGCAGGTTGCGATACGACGAAACCCCATCGGCACCCTGGGGGGCGAGGGCCTCAGCCTGTTCGATCAGGTGCTGCTTCTTGGTGCGCACGTCTTTATGGGCGCTGTCGAGCTCGGCGAAGAACGCCTTACGGTTCTGCTCGATCGTGGTGCGTGCGGCCCGGAAGCGCTTCCACAGATCGTTGGCCTCGCCCTTGGGAATGCGCGGGGCGTCGTGCTGGTGTGCCTGCCACTTGGCGAACAGCGCGTCAAGAGCGGCGCTGGTCTGCTTCCACTGCGTCTTGGCCGGATCTTCGGCGGCGAGACGCTCGGCCTCGGTCACGATCTCGGCCCGCTCAGCGACGGCGGCAGCGGATGCGGCCTTGGTTTCGAGGCTCTGCTGCTCGGTGAGCTCACTGACAGCACCGCCGAGAGCGCCGAGGCGCTCGGCCAGGGCGGCAAGGTTTCCGACCGCGTTGGCATTGGCGACGGCAACTTTGAGGTTGGCGACCGACTTGGCGATGTCTGCGGCCGGAGCGCCACCCTTCGCACGTTGCTCGAGCAGGGTAACCTGCCCGTTGAGCTCAACGTACTTACGCTCGAAGTAGGCCAGGGCCTCTTCCGGAGTGGCATCCGGATACTGACCGACGGCGCGTTCGCCGTCTGCCTCGCGCACGTAAACCGTGCCGGTTTCGTCTACGCGACCCCATGGTTGCTGATCTGTCGTAGTCAAGAGCCTCACCTTTGCTGAGTTGTTGTGTGTGGATCCGCGGGAGTGAAGAGTGCGGAACCTAAGAAATACCCTGATAAGCCTATTGCAATAGCGCAGGGGTGACGATCGATCCTACTGAAGTGTTAAGCCCGTGATCGTCGTTGGCACCGTCGGGGCGCCGTCGCCGGAGCCGTCCGCGGTGCCGGCATCCGTGATCTGGGCCTTGAGCTCGTCCAGTCCGCTCGTGACGTGACCGAGCACGGTGTAGCCGCCGCCCGCGTCGGAGGGGATAGTCGTGTCGTCGTAGACCACGAAGAATTGGCTTCCCATGCTGTATCCGTTGCCGCCCTGGCGAGCCATGGCGAGGGTACCGGCCGGGTAGACGTTATCGGCCGGAGCGTTTTCGACCGGACCATAGCTGTAACCGGGACCGCCGGATCCGTCGCCGGCGGGATCGCCGCACTGCAGCACGAAGAAGCCGCCGTCGGTTAGGCGGTGGCAGCTCACGCCGGTATAGAACCCGCTCTGGGCGAGGCTGACCGTGGACGAGACGCCCTGGGGCGCGCGCGCACCGTCCAGCTCGATGCCGAGGTTGACATCGTTGAGGCTCAGGGTGCCGGTCCAGGTGCGCCCCTCGGCGATAGTGCTTGCGGGCACGTCGCCGGTGTTGGCACCGGCCGCTGCCGTGGGCGTTGGCGTTGGACTGGACGTTGCAGCTGCCGTCGGCGCCGGGGTACCCGGGCCGCCAGCGAAGTAGAACACCTGGGCGATCACGATCAAGGTCAGCACCACGAGGAGTCCGCCACCGGCGATCAGGTTGTCCCGCACGCGCCGCTTCGTCTGGTGCTCGTGCACCGCCCGTCGGGCCTGGTAGGAACGAACACGTCCGCGCTCTTCACGTGCCGCACGCTCGAGCTTGTAATTCGAAGCCACTTGGAACCCCTCCAGGGCCGTCGGGGTTGGCGACGACCGGACAAAACGTGACCGTACGCCAACGCGGCCGACCTCGTAGAACTCTCTCACAAACTACGCTGGAGGAATGTCGGATGCTCAACAGGGTCTGCGGAGTGGCCAGGCCCCCCTCGCCGTACGAATGCGCCCGAAAACCCTGGACGAGGTGGCCGGCCAGCGTCATCTGCTCACCCCGGGGTCGCCCCTGGTTAGTCTGGCCAGCGACAAGACCGGGGAGCGCGGCAGCGTATCGGTCATTCTCTGGGGACCGCCCGGAACCGGCAAGACCACGCTCGCGCAGGCGATCGCGCACAGTTCCGGACGTCGTTTCGTCGAACTCTCTGCCGTGACGGCCGGCGTGCGCGACGTGCGGCAGGTGATGGAAGACGCCCGAACCAACCGCGACCTCTACGGTCTTGCGACGGTGCTGTTTCTCGATGAGATCCACCGATTCTCCAAGGCCCAGCAAGACACGCTACTGCCAGGGGTCGAGAACGGAGTCGTCATCCTGGTCGCCGCGACGACCGAAAATCCGTCGTTCTCGATCATTTCGCCCTTGCTGTCTCGTTCTCTGCTGCTCACCCTCGAAGTTCTCAGCGACGACGACCTTGGCATCGTCGTCGATCGTGCCGTCACGGATGCGCGCGGGTTGGCCGACCGGTTCGAACTCGAGTCAGAGGCCCGCGGCGCGATCATTCGCCTGGCCTCCGGGGATGCGCGGCGGGCCCTGACGGCGCTGGAGGCGGCATCCGTTTCGGCGGAATCGACGCTGGAACCCGGCGCGACCGGCAAGCCCGTCATCACGACCGACATCGTCTCGCTCGCCGTTGATCGTGCGCTGCTGCGCTATGACCGCAATGGCGACGAGCACTACGACGTGATCAGCGCGTTCATCAAATCGGTGCGCGGCAGTGACGTCGACGCCGCGCTGCACTATCTGGCGCGCATGATCGAGGCCGGCGAAGACCCGCGCTACATCTGTCGCCGCATCATTGTCCTCGCCTCCGAAGACATCGGCATGGCCGACCCGCAATCGCTCCTCATCGCTGTCGCCGCCGCCGATGCCGTCGCGCTGATCGGCATGCCTGAGGGGCGGATCCCGCTCGCCCAGGCCGTTGTGCACCTCGCGACCGCCCCCAAGTCGAACGCGGCCTACATGGCGCTCGATGCTGCCATAGCGGATGTCCGCGCCGGCAAGATGGGCCGCGTACCCAAGGGCATGCGCGACGCGCACTACCCGGGCGCCAAACGACTCGGCCACGGCAAGGGCTACGTCTACCCGCACAATGACCCGCTCGGAGTGGTCACTCAGCAATACCCCCCAACGGAGCTGAAATCCACCCGCTATTACGAGCCGACCGAGCACGGCCACGAGCGCGATATCTCCGCCCGCCTCCTAAAAATCCGCCGCATAGTCCGCAACGAATAGATTCGTGACTCAGCTCTGAACTTGCGGCGGCGGGGGGATTCTCCGCGGGGTTGCGAGTTTCGCGGAATGTCCTGCGCACCCGCGATGTTTGAGCGAGGAGCGGATGATCCCTCGACGACGCCCGCCTCGGGAACGCGAGGCGAAGCATCCGCTCTGTGCTAACCTTGACTCTGCCTACAACTGGTTTCGGCATGCGGCTGCGTCCGTTTCCAGTTTGGAGGGGTTTCGTTCTGTAGCCGAACGTCCCATGGCACCCAATCCTCTGATCTCCCATGACGTTTGTGCTGTAGAAACACGCACTCGCCCTGGTATCCCTGTTATTGAGTCCGATTGAAAGGAAACCGTGTCTACCAAGTCACGTACCCGCAGTAAAACTCGCCTCTCGCGCGCCCTGGGCATTGCCCTCACGCCGAAGGCAGCCCGCTTCCTTGAGAAGCGCCCCTATGCACCCGGTGAGCACGGCCGCACCAAGCGCAAGACCGATTCGGACTATGCCGTTCGTCTGCGCGAAAAGCAGCGCTTACGCGCCCAGTACGGCATCCGCGAAGCCCAGCTCAAGATTGCCTTCGAACAGGCTCGTCGTCGTCAGGGACTGACCGGTGAGAACCTCGTAGAGATCCTCGAGACGCGTCTCGACGCGCTCCTCGTGCGTTCGGCCATCGCCCGCACCACCGCTCAGGCTCGCCAGATGATCGTGCACCGTCACATCCTCGTCGACGGAGAGCTCGTCGACCGGCCCTCCTTCCGCGTGAAGCCGGGCCAGCTCATGCACGTCAAGGCTCGCAGCGAGGGCATGGAGCCCTTCCAGGTTGCAGCAGCCGGCGGCCACGTCGACCTGCTTCCCAAGCTCCCGCCGTACCTCGAGGTAGAGCTCGACAAGCTCCAGGCCCGCCTCGTGCGCGCCCCGAAGCGCATCGAGATCCCCGTGACCTGTGAAGTTCAGCTCGTCGTGGAGTACTACGCAGCTCGCTAGTCCAACCGGTACGCTGAAGGGCGGATCACCTCAGGGTGATCCGCCCTTTTTTGTATACCCGGGCTCCGCAGGGGCCCCTCGAACTGAGTGGAGTCACCGTGTCAGGTGGAGATATTGCCGGCCTCATCGCCGCCGGCGTGTTCGCGATTCTGGTCGCTGTCATCGCTATTCCCTTGGTCAAACTGGGCCGCGTGTTCGATGAGACCACGGCCGCCATCCATGAACTCAGCGAGGGAATCACCCCGATGCTGACCGAGACGACCGAGACCATTCGTTCTACCAACCAGCAACTGGCCAGGGTCGACACCATCACGAGCAACGTAGCGGATGTCACCGGCAACGTCTCGGCGCTGGTCGCGTTGTTCGCGGCCACGGTCGGCGGGCCGCTGATCAAGCTCGCCGGTTTCTCAGCCGGCGTCCGGGCGGCCTTTCGCGCCGGGCGACCGCGGCCTCGGCGTAATCGGGGTTGACCGGCTACTCTGGAGACGGCGCTGATATTCTCGCGCCCGACTTATCGATAGCTACGGCTAGACCAGATTCAGGGAGAAGTGCCATGAAGAACGTCATCTGGTTGGTCATCGGCGTGGCCGCGGGCTTCGTGGTGGCCCACGAGGTCAACAAGACCCAGCAGGGCAAGCAGTTCTTCACGGAACTTGACACCAAGGCCCGCGAGTTCGGCGAGGCCATCTCGGAGGGCTACCGCCAGCGCGAGGCCGAGCTGCACGCCGCGCTCGGCGACGTCGCCGCTGATGCCGCGGGTGACGCACCGGCGGCCAGCGCGCCGTAGGCATCCGCTCGACTCAGGCATACCGTTTCACCGCACCACCACATTCATGCACGACAAAAGCTACGGACACCATGCAGACTGCTGACATTCGCGGGCGCTGGCTCGACTTCTTCGCCGATCGTGGACACACCGTTGTGCCGTCCGCGTCACTGGTGAGCGATGACCCCACCCTTCTCTTCACCGTGGCCGGCATGGTGCCGTTCGTGCCGTACCTCACCGGGCTCGTTCCGGCGCCGTACCCGCGCGCCACGAGTGTGCAAAAATGTATCCGTACCAACGACATCGAAGAGGTCGGAAAGACCCCGCGGCACGGCACTTTCTTTCAGATGAACGGCAACTTCAGCTTTGGCGATTACTTCAAGGAAGAAGCCATCGGCTTCGCCTGGGAGCTGCTGACCACGCCGGAGAACCAGGGCGGTTACGGCTTTCGCGAAAGCGACCTGTGGGTCACCATCTACCTCGACGACGACGAGGCCTACCGCTACTGGCGGGCCATTGGCGTGCCGGACAATCGCATCCAGCGCCTCGGTATGGAATCCAACTACTGGTCCACGGGCCAGCCAGGCCCGGCCGGCCCCTGTTCGGAGATCTTCTTCGATCGCGGCCCCGCCTACGGCGCCGACGGCGGCCCGGCCACTGACGACGACCGGTACGTCGAAATCTGGAACCTCGTCTTTATGCAGTACCTGCGCGGCGAAAGCACCGGCAAGAGCGATTTCAAGATTCTCGGCGACCTGCCGAAGAAGAACATCGACACCGGCATGGGCTTGGAACGCGTTGCGTTCCTCAAACAGGGCGTCGAGAACATGTATGAGATCGACCAGGTTCGCCCGGTGCTCGATCGTGCCGCGGCCCTGTCTGGCCGCCGTTACGGCGCCGACCACGACGACGACGTGCGCATGCGCATCGTCGCCGACCACGTACGCTCCTCCCTCATGTTGATGAGCGACGGCGTCATGCCGTCCAACGAGGGCCGCGGCTATATCCTCCGCCGCCTGCTGCGTCGCAGCGTACGCGCCATGCGCCTGCTCGGCGTCGACACGGTGAGCCTTCCCGAACTGCTGCCTGCCTCCCGCGACGCGATGAGCGCAGCCTACCCCGAGGTCAAGAGCGACTTCGGGCGCATCAGCCAGGCCGCGTTTGCCGAGGAAGAAACCTTCTTGCGCACCCTCGCGAGCGGTAGCGCCGTGCTCGACCTGGCCGTGGCGAAGACTAAGAAGGCCAACAAGACTGAGCTCGCCGGCCCGACTGCGTTCCTGCTGCACGACACCTACGGGTTCCCGATCGAGATCACCCTCGAGATCGCCGAAGAAGCCGGCCTCAACGTCAATCGGGACGCCTTCGACGTGCTCATGACCAAGCAGCGCACCATGGCCAAGGCCGACGCGAAGTCCAAGAAGACAACTCTGGCCGACCTCGGTGTTTACAGCGCCTTCCGCGCCCTCGGTGAGACGGTTTTCACCGGGTATGACGACCTGCAGAATGAGTCGAGCGTGCTCGGCCTCATCGTGGACGGTGAGTCCGTCACGAGCGCGGTTGCCGGTGAAACCGCCGAAGTCATCCTCGCCGAGACGGCCCTCTGGGCCGAATCCGGCGGGCAGGAAGCGGATGCCGGCCTCATCGTTGGTCCCGGCTACGAGCTCAAGGTGCTCGACGTGCAAAAGCCGGTCAAGGGTCTGATCAGCCACAAGGTGCTCGTGCAGTCCGGCGAGGTCGGTGTCGGCGACAGCGCCACAAGCGTGGTCGACGAGAGTTGGCGTCGCGGCGCCCGCCAGGCGCACTCCGGTACCCACGTTCTGCATGCCGCCCTGCGCCAGGTTCTCGGCCCGAACGCGCACCAGTCCGGCTCGTACAACAAAGCCGGGTTCTTTCGCCTCGACTTCTCCTGGAACCAGGCGTTGTCACTGGCGACCCGAACCGAGATCGAAGAAATCTCCAACAACGCCATCCGCGACAACCTGCCGGTGACCACGCGAGAATTGCCCCTCGCCGAGGCGAAGGAGCTCGGTGCCATGGCACTGTTCGGCGAAAAGTACGGCGATGTCGTGCGCGTCGTCGACATCGGCGGCCCCTGGTCGCGCGAACTCTGCGCCGGCACCCACGTCTCCAGCAGTGCCGAGATCGGCATGATCAACCTGATCAGCGAGGCCTCGGTCGGTTCGGCGAACCGCCGCGTCGAATCCCTCGTCGGACTCGAAGCGTTCCGTGATCTCGCCGCCGAACGCACCCTCGTGTCGCAGCTCACTTCGAGCCTGAAGACGCCGCGCGACCAGCTGCCCGAGCGCATCAGCGACCTCGTGACGAGCCTCAGGGCGGCCGAGAAGAAGATCGCCGCCTTCGAAGCCCGCGCGCTGACCGACCGAGTGCCCGCACTGTTGGCAACGGCTCGCCGGGTCGGCGCAGTGACCGTTGTTGCCGAAGACCTCGGTGTGCTCGGTTCTCCCGACGACGTTCGAATGCTGGCCCTAGCCACGCGGGAACGTCTCGGTACCGACGCGGTTGTCGTGGCGCTCTCGGCGATCGCCGCCGACAAGCCCGTCGTGATCGTCGCCACCAACCAGGCCGCTCGCGATGCCGGGCACAAGGCCGGTGCCCTCGCCAAGACTGTTGCCGGAATTCTCGGCGGCGGTGGTGGTGGCAAGGACGACCTGGCCCAGGGCGGTGGCCCCAACGGCGACGCCATCCCGGCTGCGCTGCAGGCCGTCGTCGCCGCGATCAGCCGCTAACGATGCGCTCCGGAGTTCGGGTCGGCGTCGACGTCGGGAAGGTGCGCATCGGGCTGGCCCGCAGTGATAACCACGGCATGCTCGCCACACCGGTCGAAACCGTCGCCCGCGACCAGGCCGGTCTGACCGATCTCGCGCGCATTCGCGCCGTAGTGCAGGAGTTTGACGCCGTCGAGGTCATCGTGGGCCTGCCGCTGGCCCTGTCGGGAAACGTGACCGCTTCAACCGACGACGCGATCGATTTCGCCGACCGGCTCGCCCGAACCTTCAAGGTGCCGGTGCGCCTGGTCGACGAGCGACTCTCTACCGTGTCAGCACAGTCGGCGCTGCGGGCATCCGGTCGCTCAGCCAAAACGCAAAGGCCAGTGATTGATCAGGTGGCCGCGACTATCATTCTGCAACACGCGCTCGACAGTGAGCGTGCCTCGGGGCGGCCGCCAGGGTCGCCCGTCGAACCGACCGAGAGGCCGTAACCGTGCCGAGTTCCACCCCGGAAGAGCCGCTACCGAGCCGCCGTCAGTTGCGCGCGCAACAGGCCGCGGCGGAGCAGGCAGCCGCGCAGCAGCCAGCAACCGAACAGGTGGCCGCTGGCGAGATTCAGGCCGTACCGCCCGGTGCCGCCGTCGCCCCGGAGGCACCGCTACTCTGGCGACTTTCCCGCGAAGCAGTCGTGCCCGCGGGCGCCGCCACCGACTTCCTGACGGCGAACGAGAGCAATGATTCCGGCCGCGATCGTGCTCAGCGTCGTTCGCTGCTCGCTGACGAACCGCCGCGAGAAAAGCGCAGTCATAAGGGTGCCTGGGGCTGCCTGATCGTCTTCGTTGTGCTGGCAGCCCTCGTGGCCGGAGCGTACCTCTTTCTCCAGGGACCCATCTCGCAAATCATCGCGGCCACGCAGGGGCCCGCCGATTTCAACGCCGAGGAAGCCGCCACCGGTAAGGACATTATCGTGATGATCCACGACGGTGACGGCGGCTCGGAGATTACCAATACCCTCGTCGACCAGGGCGTGGTGAAAAGCTTCGACGCGTTCTACGCGATTCTGCTGCAGACCAAACCCGAACCCGTCTTCCAGCCCGGCGCCTATCAGCTGAAAACGAAAATGGTGGCGAGCACGGCCCTCGACGCCCTGCTCGACGACGGCACGAGGCTGAGCGAGACCGTGGTGGTGCCCGAGGGCACCGCAACCGTCGACGTCTTGCAGTCGATCTCCGAGGGAACCGATATTCCGCTCGCCGATCTGCAAGCCGCAGCAGCGAACGTCGCCTCGTTCGGGCTCCCCCCCGAAGCAACCACCCTCGAAGGATTCCTCTTTCCCGCCACGTACACGTTCTCGCCGGGCGACACAGCACAGGTGGCCCTTCAGGTGATGGTGAACCGGCAGTTCGAGGCCCTCGACACGGCTGGGGTCGCGGTGGCAGACCGTTGGTCGACCATCGTGTTCGCCTCACTCATTCAGCGAGAGGCGGGCCTGCGCGACGACTACTACAAGGTGTCGCGGGTCTTCCTCAACCGGCTGGACCCGACCCAGTGGGAAAGCGGCCTGCTGCAGTCCGACGCGACCGTCGCCTACGGCACCGGAAACACCCATCTCGTCACCACGACCAACGCCGAACGCGCAGATGCCGGCAATCTCTACAACACGTACGTGCATCCCGGCATGGTCGTCGGCCCCATCTCGAACCCGGGCGACCTCGCCATTGACGCCGCCCTGCACCCGGTTGACGGTCCCTGGTTGTTCTTCGTGACCGTCAACCTCGATACCGGCGAGACGGTGTTCTCCACCACCGTGGCAGAACACGACGCCGCGGTCGTCGTTTGGCAGAACTGGATGAGGGAGCACCCCGAATATGGATAGCCTCAGCTCGAACCGCCTCGCGGTGCTTGGTTCGCCGATCAAGCATTCCCGTTCGCCGCTGCTGCACCGGGCCGCCTACCGTCAGTTGGGCCTCGATTGGTCTTACGATGCGGTCGAGGTGAAGACCGGCTCCCTGGCCATGTTCCTGAGCAAAGTCGGGCCGGAATGGCGCGGTCTGTCACTGACTATGCCGCTCAAGCAGGAGGTTCTGCCGTTCATCGACGACTGCGATCGGGTGGCCCAGCTGACCGGATCGGTCAACACCGTGCTGCTGCGCCGGGTCGAGGGACGCGGCACGCTGAGTGGCTACAACACGGACGTTGCGGGGCTGGTGCGTGCCCTTGCCGAGAGTGGAGTCACCCACGCGGCGCACGTGACCCTGCTCGGAGCCGGCGCGACAGCGGCATCCGCTCTGATGGCGGCAGCCGAACTCGGCGCTGAATTCGTCACGGTCCTCATGCGGGATGCGGTCAAGGCGCAGCCGCTGATCGAGCTCGGCCGGACACTTGGCGTGGTCGTTGACCTGCAGGATTTCGGCGGCGTCACCCGGGTCGACAGCGACGTCGTGATCAGCACTCTGCCCGGGGGGACCGTGCTCCCGACGCCGCTGCCGCTCGAACTGCGTGAACGGGCCGTCTTGTTCGACGTCGCCTATTCACCGTGGCCGAGCGGAGTCGCCTCGTCCTGGCAGGCCGCTGGGGGCACGGTGCTGAACGGGCTCGGGATGCTTCTGCACCAGGCCCTCATCCAGGTACGGGTGTTCGTCACCGCCGACCCGTTTGAACCGTTACCCGACGAGCCGGCAGTGCTGGCGGCCATGCGCGGCGCGCTGACCCGCGACCCTGGTCCCAGCGACGCCGACCCCCACCTTGTTGTGGAAAGATAGGAAGCATGCTTCGTTGGCTCACTGCCGGAGAATCTCACGGCCCCGAACTCATCGCCATTGTCGAGGGTTTGCCCGCTGGAATCCCGGTCACCCTTGATTCGATCCGTCTCGATCTGGCGCGCCGCAAGCTCGGCTACGGCCGCGGCGCCCGCATGAAATTTGAAGAGGACGAGCTCACCCTCTCGGGTGGAGTGCGCCACGGCGTCACCCTCGGCGGACCGGTCGCGCTGCGCATCGGCAACTCGGAATGGCCCAAATGGGTCGATGTGATGAGCGCCGCACCGGTAGATCCGGCCACGCTCGCCCGCGGCCGCGGCGCGCCCCTGACCCGGCCCCGGCCCGGACATGCTGACCTGGCCGGCATGCAGAAGTACGGCTTCGATGAAGCCCGCCCGGTGCTGGAGCGCGCGAGCGCCCGCGAGACCGCCGCTCGGGTGGCGCTCGGCGCCGTCGCGCGGTCGTTCTTGAACGAGCTGGGAATCCAGCTGGTCAGCCACACCATCGCCATCGGCCCGGTGCGGGTGCCCGACGGCACGCCGTTGCCGCAGCCGGGCGACGTCGATGCCCTCGACGCCGACCCGCTGCGCTGTTTCGACGCCGCGACATCCGCTTTGATGGTGGCTGAAGTGGATGCCGCGCATCAGGACGGCGACACCCTCGGCGGCGTGGTCGAGGTGCTCGCCTACAACCTTCCCCCCGGCCTCGGCTCCTTCGTGCACTGGGACCGACGCCTGGATTCCCAGCTCGCCGCTGCCCTCATGGGCATTCAGGCGATCAAGGGCGTCGAGGTCGGCGACGGCTTCGAAACCACCCGCCGCCGCGGCTCGGCCGCCCACGACGAACTCGTGCAGGCGGATGGCGCCATTCAGCGCGTCAGCGACAAGGCTGGCGGCACAGAGGGCGGCATGAGCACCGGCACGGTGTTGCGCGTTCGCGCCGGCATGAAGCCGATCGCCACGATTCCCCGGGCACTGCGCACGGTCGACGTCGCCACGGGCGAACCGGCACCGGCTCATCATCAACGCTCCGACGTCTGTGCGGTTCCGGCAGCCGGCGTTGTCGCCGAGGCCATGGTGGCGCTCGTGCTCGCGAACTCGGTTCTGGAGAAGTTCGGCGGTGACTCGATCGGCGAGACCCGGCGCAACCTCGAGTCCTACCTCGCCAACATTCCGGCCAACCTGCGCACGGGCGCGTCGAGCGACGCAACGCTGTGACGACTCTTCGGCTGTTTCGATGCTGACCCAGCGCAACTCGTTGCTGCCGATCGTTTTCATCGGGCCGATGGCCGCCGGAAAAACCAAGATCGGTCGCCGGGTGGCCCGCGGCCTGAACGTACCCTTCATCGACACCGATAAACGCATCGTGGAGAGCTACGGTCCGATTCCGGAGATTTTCGCTCGCGAGGGCGAAGAGTATTTTCGCATCATCGAGCGTGAAGCTGTGGACTGGGCGCTCGGCGAGCCGGCCATCGTGTCGCTCGGCGGTGGAGCAGTGCTGAACGTCGACACCCAGGCGGATCTCGACGACGCGACAGTCGTCTACCTGAGCGTTACCCGTGCTGCCGTGCAGGCACGCCTCGGCGGTAGCAAAAGGCCGCTCCTGACCGGTGGTATCGCCGACTGGGAACGCATCTACAACCTGCGCCGCCCCACCTATGAGGCCCTCGCGACGATTCACCTGGACACCTCCAACCGACCGATCAGCGGCATTGCCGACGCAATCGTGAATTGGGTACAAGAAAGAAATGATGAGTGAGATTTCAATGATGACCGAACAGAGCCGCACCACAGTGATCACCGTAACCGGCGTTGACAGCTATCCGGTCAGTGTGGGGCGTGGCCTCGTCACTACCGTCGCCGATCAGCTGGGCAGCGGCGTCAACAAGGTTCTCATCGTGCACACCTCCACCGTGGGGGCCCGGGCTGTCGCCCTGCGCGACAACCTGCTCGTGACCTATTCCGAAGTGCTGCTCGCTGAGATTCCCGACGCCGAGGCTGCCAAGCGGGTCGAGGTCGCCGCGTTCTGCTGGGGCGTCATGGGCCAATCCGACTTCAGCCGCACCGATGCCGTAATCGGCCTCGGCGGCGGCGCCGTCACTGACCTCGCCGGCTTTGTCGCGGCCACCTGGCTGCGCGGCGTGAAACTCATTCAAATTCCCACGAGCGTGCTCGGCATGGTCGACGCGGCCATCGGCGGCAAGAACGGCATCAACACCGCCGAGGGCAAGAACCTCGTCGGCACCTTCTATGCGCCCGCCGCCGTGCTCTGCGACCTCGACCTGCTCGATGCCCTGCCGAAGAATGAGATCCTCGCCGGCTTCGCCGAGATCGTGAAGGCCGGGTTCATTCAGGTTCCCGAGATTCTCGACATCATCGAAGCGGATGTCGACCGCGCCACCGACCCGACCACCCCCGAATTTCGCCGCCTGATCGAACTGTCGATCGCCATGAAGGCACGAATCGTGGGGGAGGACTTCAAGGAGGCCGGCCTGCGCGAGATCCTCAACTACGGGCACACTCTCGGGCACGCGGTCGAGCACGCCGAACGGTACGGCTGGCGCCACGGTGCTGCCGTCGCGGTCGGCATGATGTTCGCGGCCGAGCTCGCCGCTCTGAGCGGCCGTCTCTCGGTCGAGATCGTCGACCGGCACCGCAACATCCTCGAATCTCTGACCCTGCCGACCGGCTACCCGGTGGGCCGCTGGCCCACCCTGCTCGCCACGATGCAGCGCGACAAGAAGACCCGCAGCGGCATGCTGCGCTTTGTCGTGCTCGACGACGTGGGCAAGCCCACCATTCTCGAGGGCCCCGACGCGTCGCTGCTGTTCAGCGCGTACCAGGCCATAGGTCAGTAGATACCGCGTCAGGCGGGACTGCGGGCCGGGGCGAGCGGGACTGCGGCATCCGCTTCGACCGTCTCGGCGGAGTCAGCCGGAGCGGCGAATGGGGTCATCGTGGTCATCAGCTCGGAGCGGATGAGAAAGCGCACGCCGCGCGGAGCCTCGGCACTGAACCCGCTGCCACGGCCCGGCACGACGTCGACGGTGAGGAAGGTGTGGCTCCAATAGTTGAACTGCTCGGCCGACATCCAGAAGTCGAGCGGCTGAGCGGGCCCACCGGCCGGGGCCAGGTCGAACTGGCCGAGGCGTACGTCCTGGTCGCTGGTGATGAACTCCCCGGCCATGAACAGCATGGGCGAACTGCCGTCGCAGCATCCGCCGGACTGATGGAACATGAGCGGACCGTGCTCCTCCCACAGGCTGCGGAGCAGATCGACCGCGACCGGGGTGAGCTCGACGCGGGGGACGGTTTCACCGGCGATCGTGACCGACGCGGTTATCGTAGGTGTCGACATTGACGGACCTTTCTACAGAAGAAACGATGAAAAAGGGGCTGCCTACGACGTTACGTCGTTGGCAGCCCCCGGGCCAGACCTACAGTGAACTCATCCGCTGGTACCGAGGTGCGGTTTAGAAGAAGCCGAGCTTGTTCTCTGAGTAGGACACCAGCAGATTCTTGGTCTGCTGGTAGTGCCCGAGCGCGAGCTTGTTGTTCTCGCGGCCGATTCCCGAGCTCTTGTAACCGCCGAACGCGGCGCCAGCCGGGTAGGCGTGATAGTTGTTCACCCAGACACGGCCGGCCTGGATGTCGCGACCCGCCCGGTACGCGACGTTGCCGTTGCGTGACCAGACACCGGCGCCGAGACCATAGATGGTGTCGTTGGCGATCGAGATGGCGTCGTCGTAGTCGGTGAAGCTCGTCACGGCGAGCACCGGTCCGAAGATCTCCTCCTGGAACAGACGCATCTTGTTGTGGCCCTCGAAGATGGTCGGCTGCACGTAGTAGCCGTCGGTGAGGTCGCCGCCGAGGTCGGCACGTTCGCCGCCGAGGGCGAGCTTGGCACCCTCCTTGGTGCCGATGTCGATGTAGGAGAGGATCTTCTCGAGCTGGTCGTTGCTGGCCTGCGCGCCCATCTGGGTGTCGGTGTCGAGCGGGTTGCCCTGGATGATCTTCTTGGCCCGGGTGACGGCGTCGCCGAGGAAGCTGTCGTAGATCGGCTTCTGCAACAGCGCGCGGCTCGGGGCCGTGCAGACCTCGCCCTGATTGAAGGCGAAGAGCACGAAGCCTTCCTGCGCCTTGTCGTAGAAGGCGTCCTTCTCCTGGGCTACGTCGCTGAAGAAGATATTCGGGCTCTTGCCGCCCAACTCAACGGTCGAGGGGATGATGTTGGCCGACGCGTACTGCAAAATGAGACGGCCGGTCGTGGTCTCACCGGTGAAGGCGATCTTGCGGATGCGGTTGCTCGAGGCGAGCGGCTTGCCCGCTTCGAGGCCGAAGCCGTTGACAACGTTGACCACCCCAGGGGGGAGGATGTCGCCGATGAGCTCCATCAGCACCAGGATCGAGACCGGGGTCTGCTCGGCGGGCTTCAGCACGATCGCGTTGCCGGCGGCGAGAGCGGGGGCGAGCTTCCAGACGGCCATCAGAATGGGGAAGTTCCACGGGATGATCTGGCCGACGACGCCGAGCGGCTCGTGGAACTGGTACGAGACGGTGTCGCCGTCGAGCTGGGCGTGGTCGCCGTCCTGGGCGCGGATCGCCGAGGCGAAGTAGCGGAAGTGGTCGGCGGCGAGGGGAATATCGGCGTTGATCGTCTCGCGGACGGCCTTGCCGTTGTCCCAGGTCTCCGCGACGGCGAGCATTTCGGTGTTGGCGTCGATCAGGTCAGCGATCTTGTTGAGCACGGCAGCGCGCTCGGTGGGGCTGGTCTTGCCCCAGGCCGGTGCGGCCTTGTGGGCGGCGTCGAGGGCCAGTTCGATGTCTTCAGCGGTGCCGCGAGCGACTTCGGCGAACGGCTTGCCGGTGACGGGGGTGATGTCCTCGAAGTACTGGCCCTTGACCGGGGCGACCCATTCGCCGCCGATCCAGTTCTCGTACCGAGACTTGAAGGTAACTTTGGAGCCGGGTGTTCCTGGGACTGAATAGACGGTCATGTCACTCCTATTTCGACGACGATGTCGGTCCGCGTTCTGCGGTGTTCCCAGAGTAGGAGTGCCAACGTTGCAAAAGGTTGCGAGGCTCCGCCGGTCGCGGCCACACGCAAACGCGCGACGAAGCGACCAGCGGATGCCCGGCATCCGCTCTAGAAGAAGCCCAGCGCGTTCTCGGAGTACGACACGAGCAGGTTCTTGGTCTGCTGGTAGTGGCCGAGACCGGACTCGGAGTCGTTGGCGATGGAGATGGCATCGGCGTAGTCCTCGAAGCTGGTCACGGCGAGCACCGGGCCGAAGATCTCTTCCTGGAAGATGCGCGGACCGGCGACACGTCGTCGAAATATTCGCCCGCAACGGGCGGCGTCCACGCTCCGTCGCTCCAGTTCTCGTAGCGTGGCTTGAAGGTGACGTGGCTTCCGGGTGTTCCGGGCGCTGCGTAAATGGTCATGTGATTCCTTGGGCGATAGCTCTGGCTACTGCGTCGTCGACTGCTGTGCGACGACCGTGTCAGATGAGGCCGCGTGAACACGTCAGAGTGACGGGCCGCGACTCGTGCCTTCAACGCTAAAAGCGAGCGCGTTGCGTTACCGTTGCGAAGTAGTGCGCAGGGCGCCCAGCTCGTCGTCGATGCGCTTCAACCGAGCGACGACCGTGGCGCGTTTGGGGGAGCGGGCCGGCAGCAGCTCCAGGCAGGCACGCCAGACCTCGGAGTCGTAGGTGGCTTCCTCTGACCGGGCATATTCGAGGAGCAGGTCGACCGAGGCATCGGTCAGCATCGCCTCACGCAGGCGGGCGCTGACCTCGGTGCGAATGTCGATGATCCCGGGGGAGAACGAGTTGGGCAGAACCGGTCCGCGGTAGGCGGCGAGGGCCACCCGGTGGGCGCCGCGTTCCAGGAATGCCAGCACCCGTTGGGCGTCCAGCTCCACCGGGAACTGCAGCCGGTAGGGACGAGATCCGATGACGACCGGCGGGCTGACCTGCTCCAAGACCTTGCGTACCCGCACCATCTCGGCGCGCAGGGTATCGACGCTGTTATTCTGGTCGCTGCCGGTCTGGTCGCTGAGCAGAAAAGCCAGTCGGTCGGCGGAGAGTCCTTCGCGGTGCCAGGCGAGCAGGGTGAGAATTTCGGCGTGCCGCGGGCTGACATCGATGGCCATTCCGCCGCTCTCGAGGTGGCCGTAGTCGCTGCCGAGCACGCCGAACCCCACGGGCACCAGGTTGCGGCCCGGGGCCGGGAGCAGGGCGATGCTGGAGCGGCGGGGGGCGCGCGCATCCGTTCGGTCGGACGCAATCGTGCGGTGGCCGTCGAGGCGCTGGATGCGTAGTTCCGCCTCCATGGCGGCGACGGCGGCCTCGACGAGGGGGAGTGTCTGCGGCGCGACCGCCTGGTCGCCGCCCGTGATGTCGATCACGCCGAGGATCTTGCCGGTGTCCGGGTCGTGAATGGGCACGGCGGTGCAACTCCACGGGTGGGCGAGGGCGTTGAAGTGTTCGGCCCGCCGAATCTGAATGCCCCGGTCGAGGGCGAGGGCGGTGCCGGGGGCGCTGGTTCCGACCCGTTGCTCCGACCAGTCGGCCCCCTCGACGAACAGCATTTCCTCGACCTGGCGGCGCAGCACCCGGTCCCCGTCGATCCAGAGCAGTCGGCCGGACTCATCGCCGATCGCCACCAGCAACTCGGCGTCGAGGGCGTGGCGAATGAGCAGGTTGTGCACGACCGGCAACACCGCGGCAAGCGGATGCTGGTTGCGGAGGTCCCGTAGTTCGACGTCGGTCAGTGCCCGCTCGGGTGCCACGCTGCCGGGGTCGAGGCTGAGCGAGAGCGAACGTTGCCAGGAATCCTGCACGAGCTTGCGAACGCCGGTCTGGAAGACCCGGTCTGTGACGGCAGATTCGTGGGCCCGCTCCAGGGCGACCAGGCTTTCCCGCGCGGGGCCGGAAGGAACCGACGACGTACTCTTCAAGCCGTGTCCCATCAGCGTTCCTTCCGATCAGCATTGGTCGGGCGACGAGGCCGCGGCCACCGTAGGAATTTCATTCTAGGGGTACCGTCCGGGCGATCGGCCAGAGTGCGGGGCATCCTCTCATCATTCGTTGAGCTTCTGCTACCCGATGTAGTCATCAAAGTCTCCGTAAAACCGTACAGAAGCCGAACAGTTGCACGAGGAGGCAAAATATTAGCCGAACTTCCGCGGTTAAGCGTTCGGTGACCGACCGGAGCTACCGCGTCACTAAACTGGCCGCCGAGTTCGACCTGACAACATTCGATTGCGGCGAGCCGGCTTACAACCAGTGGTTGAGCGAGCATGCCCGCACGGCCGTCGAATCAGGTTGCGCGCTGGCATCGGTGAGCGCGTCGTCGGCTACTACGCGATCTGTCCCACCATGGTCGTGCGGTCTGACCTGCCCAGGCCGTTTCAGCGAGGTGTTCTGCGTTGGGCGCCCGCGTGGCTGCTCGCCAGGCAGGCCATGGACCAGTCCCTTCGCGGGGATGTAACCCATAAGTGGGGAGCCCAGCTTCTGCGCGAGGCGCTCCGGAGCATCATCGACCGCCCACGACGGTGGTGGTCAGATAATCGTGGTCGATGCCGACAACGCGGGTCTGGTCAGTTGGTACTCCCGCCAGTAACGGCCCAGCGGGGTTGGCCGGCCGCTTCCTTGCAAGACACGAAGAAGCTCTGATGCTTGCACTGCGCCTGCGGCGAGGCTTCCCGCGACACGCAGCAGATCATCCCAGTGGGTGGTGATCAGGTCGGTGTTGATCTGATTTCGGGCAGGGCCATTCGAAGGACCGTAGTTCGCAGTTCGGTCGGTGCGCCAGAAGCGGGCCGAACCGATGTCTGCGAGGCGGGGGTTGAATTGGTATCAGAGGAGACGGAATAGCCCGAACACGTGGTCGGAGTAGCCGGCAGTGTCGGTCATCAACTCGGTGGGTTGGAGCGTTGTTTGCTGCTCGAGGAGACCGTCGAGGATGTAGAGACTGTCGCGGAGCGTGCCGGGGACGACGATGGCGTGAAAGCCGGCAAATTGGTGGGAGACGAAGTTGAGGAGGTGATTCCTCTGCCGGTACCGAAATATCGACGGTTGGACCCGGCGTTCAGGGTTCGGACGGGGACGACAAACCGGAGCCCGTCGGCTGAGGCGAGATGTGGGTAAATTCGGTGAGGAAACTGGTCCAGCCGGCGACGTCGAGGAGTAGTTCGGGCAGATCTCTGCGAGGCAGACGTTCTTGGATGAGGGTGTGAAGTGTTGTCAGGCTGGGTGGTTCGTCGAGCTTTTCGAGCTTGTCGAGCGCAGTCAAAATGGGGCGGTCTCGCCGCCAGTAGACACCGTCTTTATCGGCTTTGTTGCGAGTCCTCCGGGTTGTGAGCGTCGACGAGTTCTTGTGCCATGGTGCTTGCTTCGCGCACGAGAGCAGCGTCGCGTCCGACTTTCGCTGCTGTGATGGCGGCGTCGTAGAGCAAGACCAGTCGGGATACTGCTGTGGACGTAGTGTCTGCACCGATGAGGATGGCCAGGTGTGCGCGAACGACGGCGCGGTAGCGTTTGGCGACTGTGCGTACTGCCGCGCATTCCGGTAGTTCAATCACGGCGTTGGTGAATGGGCAGCCGTAGAACGTGTTTACTTCAACTGAGCGGGCGAGGGCCTCAAATAGGGCTGAGATCCGATCCCGGCGTGGCGAAAGCGGATTGTCCAGAGCGTGAGCGTTTCCAATCCAGCCGTCTAGTTCCTGTTCCAGGTAGGCCACGACAAGAGCTTCTTTGTTGGCGAAGTTGTTATAGAGGCTGGCTTTGGCGACGCCCGCGTTACGCACAACGAGATCGATTCCCGTTGCATTGATGCCGTGTTCGTGGAATAGGTGGCCTGCCGACGCGAGTAGGCGCGCCTTGGCGCTCACTATCGGGGTGATGGTCGACGAATGCATGCCTTGATATTACCAGACTGATCGGTATACTCAGTAGTGGCCAGATCGGTCTAACTAGGAGGTAAATATTTATGTCTGATTCCAAGATCGCCGTCGTCATTTATGAGCCCATCGGCTCCGACAGTTCACGCGTCTATCGCGGTCTCAAGACTGCCCTAGAATTTAAGGACGCCGGTGATGACGTCGTCGTCGTTTTCGACGGGTCGGGCGTTGAATCCCTCGCCGCCATCTCAGACCCCAAGCACAAGATGAATCCCCTCGCCGTCGCCCTGCACGACAACATCCGGGGCGCGTGTGCATTCTGCGTCGCATCCCACGGGGTTACCGACGCTGTCGACGCTGGCGGGTGGCCGCTGTTGGCTGAGTACAAGGGCGAAGCAAGTATCCGTTCTCTCGTGGTCGAGGGCTACCAGATCCTCAACTTCTAAGCACCACGTCCAACCTTTCACTTTTATATGAATTGGAGTTTTCATGGCCCTGACAGTTCTTCTTGACCTTCGCCTGAAATCGGAAGCCGTTCTCGCTGCGCCGGCCATGCTGCGAGACATCCTTACTGGGACCCGAGCATTTAAGGGGTGTCTGGGTGTTGACGTGTTGCTTGATTGCGACGATCCCGCCCACATGATTTTGCTGGAGCGGTGGGCGTCGGCCGACGCTGACGCGGCCTATCGTCAGTGGCGCTCGGGCGCGGGTGCGACCGAACTGGGCTCATTGCTAGCCAGCGCCCCGCAGGTCTCAGTGTTTGAGACTGCCAGCGACATCTGACTGAGCACTACGGCGCACACCCGAGGTCATGTTCACGTCCTCGGGTGCGCGCTGTGGGTGTGTTCCCGGTTATGGAACCGCGCCGGGTAAGCCGCCTGCACTTGGTGCACCTGCGGGTCAGCCCCACACACAACATGCAGGGAGCAGGCCATGTATCAAGCAGTCTGAAATGAGGTCGCGCTGGCAGAGTTGGATGAGACCATCCTGGTTGACACCACCGTTATATCGGCGGTTCCAACTACCACGTGAACCGCCTTGGGCCAACGTACAGGTTTATCCGTTCGTGAGCTGGTCCCGGCGCCGGCGCCAGGTATTTTAGGCTACGAGCTTTTTGAGGTACCGTGCCAGGGCGCGTGGAGCCGAACGAGGGGCCTCGGCCTCGACGAGCGCGTTGTAGTTCGTGTTGGTATTCACGTCGTAAGTGAGCACTCGACCGTCTTCGGCCTCGATGAACTCGATACCGCAGACTTCCAACCCGTTCCGCCGTGCAAACTCGAGGTATTTGTCGATGATTGAGTGGTCGAAGTCATCGCGCACACTGAACAGTTGCTGACCGGCTACGGGTGCGATGGTGGCGCCGGGAGGCATGATCAACTCGCGCGTGATCGGGTCGATGGCGCAGGCATCCGCTGGGCAGAGTTGGAAGCCGCCCCGCGCGGTATCGGCCTTGACCGCGTAGATGAACTCTCCGCCGACGATCTCGACCCGGGTGATGAAGGGTTCCTTGGCCTGGATGTATTCCTGTATGAGTGTGATGCCGTCCTGCGGCTCCTCGAACTCGTCGGAGGCAACATACTCGGCGAGCTCGTCCTGGCTGTCGAACTTGCGCACCCCCAAGCCCTTACCGCCTTGATTGTGCTTGGTCATGAACGGGGCGGCAAAGCCCTGCGCTGCGGCGAGAATTTGCTCACGGCCCACCGCCGCTACGGTGCGCGGGGTGTCAATTCCGGCGGCCTTGAGCGCGACCAACTGCTCGACCTTACTCATCTCAAGCTCGAGTACGCGCCGGCCATTCACCGTGCGGCGGCCGTGGGCCTCGAGCCAGGCCAGTACGGCGCGCGCGTAGTCTTTCGACATTCCGTGGTCGCGGGTGTGAGCGGATGCGCTGATGCGCGACCAGAAGATTCCCTCCGGCGGCACCGAATCCAGGTCGAGAACCCCGTCGGTGAGCAGCCATTCCTTTACCTCCATACCCTCTGCGTCAAACGCCCGGGCGAACGGTGGAAACCACTCGGGGTTCTCGTGCAGGGCATAGATCGTGGACAGGCTGGAAGTCATGAAAATCCTTTCGGTTGCACTGAAGATAAGAGGGTGATGTCGCGCACTATTCCGCGCGGCCTAACGGCGACTTCCATTAGGGAATGAGGATCCCATTGCCGGGACCCATCGGCAGGTCGAAGAAGTAGAACACACTCAGCACCCCCACCCAGGCGAGCCAGAACGTAACCGCGAAGGGCAGCATGCGGGCGATCATAGTGCCGAGCCCCGCCCGCGGCTCGTACTTGCGCAGCATCGTGAGTAGCACGATCATGTACGGGTTGAGCGGTGTCAGCACCTGGGTGGCCGAATCTCCCACCCGGAAGGCGCCCTGGATAAACGCGGGTTCGTAGCCAAGGAGCACGAACAGCGGCACGAAAACGGCGGCCATCAGCGTCCACATCGCCGAGCCTGAAATGATGAAGAGGTTCAGTAGCGAGGCGAGCAGCACGAAGCTAACCACGGCCGGAAATCCGGTGAGACCGATGGACTCAAGGCCGCTGGCTCCCGCCACGGCAAGCCAACTCCCGATTCCGGAAAAATTGAACAGGGCAATGAACTGGCCGAGGATGAACGCGAGCACTAGGAATCCGCTCATGTCCTTGATAGCTTGCCCCATCACGCGGGGCACGTCACTGCCCCTAGCGATGGTACCGGTGATCTTGCCGTATACCAGACCCGGTATCACGAACATGGCGAAGACGATGAACACGATCGAACTCAGCAGGGGCGAGCGCGGCAGAAACTCGCCGTCTTCGTTGCGCCACGGAGATTCCGGCAGGAGCACGCCGACCAGAATCACCGCAGCGACCACGGCACCAGCCACGAACGACCAGAACAGGCCACGGTTCTCGGCGTCCGTGAGCCGGGCGTTCATCGCGGCGGGAACCAACACGGCGGCGTCGTCGTCGTCGACGACGATCTCCTGGCGCGCAATCCCCTGCCGACCCAGACGCGGTTCCAGGATCTTGTCGATAATGAAGCCGGCGACGGCGATGAGCACGAGCGAGGAAACCACATTGAAGAAATAGTTCGACACCGGGGTAACGGCGGAACCGGCGTTGGGCAGGTTCTGCGTGACAGACGTGGTGATTCCGGCGAACAGCGCGTCGAGGCTCGTCACGAACAGCGAGGTCGAATAGCCGGCGCCCACGGCGGCGAACCCGCCGAGCAGCCCAGCCACCGGGTGCCGCCCGGCTGCCTTGAATACCAGGGCGGCCAGCGGGGGGATGACCACGAAGGCCGCATCAGACATGATCGATCCAACGACCCCCACGAACGCCACGGCATAGGGCAGTGACCAGCGCGGCGCCGATCCGAAGGTCTTGCGGATCAGCGCCGCGAGCAGGCCCGACTTCTCGGCCACACCGACCGCGAGCAGGATGGGCAGCACCGTCGCGAGCGGCGGGAAGCCCAGGTAGTTGACCCCGATATTCTGGGTGAACCAGGTGAGCCCCTCCGCAGTGAAGAAGCCCTTGACCACCGTGACTTCGTCGGTTCCGGGCAGTTGCACCGTGACATTCGCCCACGCCATCGCGGTCGACGCGACCGCCGTGATGCCAAAGAGCAGGAGGAAGAGCATGAACGGGTCTGGCAGTTTGTTGCCGACGCGTTCGATTCCGCCGAGAAAACGATCGATCAGGGCGCTACGCCGGGTGAGGGACGGTTGTGAAGACATGGGGCCTACCTTGCTTCGGGTCGATCGGTGAATGAGGAATCAGTCGAAGAAGTGCGGCACGTCGATCGCGCCGCCCTGCTCCGCGAACTCCTCGGCCACGCTCTGGCGCAGCTCGGCGTCGCAGAGAAAATCGAGGGCGGTGAGCGCGAGCCCGCAGGCTCCGTCAAGGGCACCGACCTCGGCTGCATCCGTTGCTGAGGCCGCCGCGAATTCTCGGGTGTGCAGGGCAACGTCTGGTGCCGCGATCTTGATCAGTGGGTGGATACCGGGGATGCGATGGCTGACATTGCCGAAGTCGGTCGACGCTGCGATGGTTTCCGACACCACGCCGAGCGGCAGCGGCTGGCGGCCGCGGCGCTGTTGGGCGGCGACCCACCGTTCGGTGAGCGCGTCGTTTGTTCGCACCGGCAGGGTGGGGGCGTGTTCGTCCCAGTCGACCTCGACGCTGGTTCCGGTCATCAAGGCCGCACCTCGGGCGATGCCGTTCAACCGTTCGCTGAGGTCCTTGAGGGTCTCGGCGAATTTAGAGCGGGCGTAGAGCTCGAGCACCGCCCGCTCAGGAATTATGCTCGGCCGAGTTCCCCCCTCGCTGATCACGGCGTGCACGCGGTCCACCGGCGGCAGCTGCTGACGCAGCAGGCCAACGGCCTGATACGCCAGGGTTGCCGCGTCGAGGGCGTTGCGTCCCATAAAAGGTTGAGCGGATGCGTGCGCCGCGACGCCCGTAAACGTCACGGTGAGCACCCGCCGGCCGAGCCACACCTGGTCGGCGAGGTCGTAGCCGTAGGGGTGCACCATGATCGCGGCGTCGAGGCCGTCGAAGGCACCGTGCCTGGCCATGACCTCCTTGCCGGAGAAGCCTTCCTCAGCGGGGGTGCCGAGCAATACCACCCGGCCCGTGAATGCGTCGGGATTCTCAGTGAGTGTGTTCGACAGCGCGAGGAAAGCACCGACTCCGGCCGCGGCGATCACATTGTGGCCGCAGCCGTGCCCGACGTCAGGCAAAGCATCGTATTCGCTGAGAATCGCGATGGCCGGGCCGTCGCCCGACCCGATTTCGGCGCGAATTGCGGTATCAATCCCGTTCACGCCGAGCTGTGCGGCTATCCCGTGGCGACCGAGCAGCTCCACCAAATAGGCGGCGCTTCGATGCTCCTGAAAGGCGGTCTCCGGGTCGGCGTGCAGACTGTGAACGACGGCTCTCAGATCCTCGGCAAGCGCCTCGGCGTGGGCTTCGACGACCCGTACCAGTTCTTTCGGGGCCCCGGCGAACCGCGACGGCACCGCCACAGAGGTCTGCATCCTCCGCGCAGTGTCGGCCTGAAGCTTCTGAAGATACGTGGTCGTCGGCACTATCGAATGGCTCATACATCCACACTAGACAGGGTGATTATCTCGTGGCGCCGTCCTGACCAACGCCGTCATCTAGAACGGGTGCTGGGTCAGCATCGCACGTGGTGGAAGCACAGACAGCATGAAGGAATAAGCGCGAGCGGCCCAGTCATGACGGGGCCTGGTCTTCTGCATCGGCGGAGACCTCGACGATCCGCTTGATCGCGGCGAGGGTTTTGGGGATGCCATCGAGGGCCTGCTGGGTGCGGTCGGCGATCTGAGCGTTCGCCTCGTCGCCGAACTTCTCCTCGAACATGGCGATCCCGTCCGGCAGGAACTCCCAAGACTCGGTGAGTCTCGTCCCGGTCTCCGCAGCGGCGAAGCTGAAGCCCCAGCGCACGAAGCTGCCGCCCACCACCCAGGCGAACTCGCGACCGCGCTCTGCCGTCACCACCTCGGACCGGGTCTGCCAGGTCCGCTGCGGGAGCTCGTTGCGCCCGGTAAACCAGGCACCAACCCGACCAGCCTCGGCCTCGTCGTCCCACCAGCACGACTTACAGACCGGACTCCACTCGCCGGTGCGGGTGATGTCGGAGAGAAGGTCGTAGAGAAACGTAGCCGATGCGTCGACGAGGATGGATTCTTGGTGGCTGAGGGTGCTTGTCTCACTCATGCATTTACCCTAACGACGGGGGTCACTTCTTCTGCCGCCGGCTGCCGCCGTGCCAGTCTTCTTGTTCTCCGACTGCGTCTCTGTCGATTCCGAACGCGGCTAGCTGTGGCCGTTCGCGTAGGCTCCGTTTAAGTTCGGCAAAACCCGGGAAGCGGGCCAGAGCGACTACGTGGTCCCACAACTCGACCGCCGAGTCCTCGTGTGGCAGTCGGCTGATCACCGGCCCGAAGAAGGCCACACCGGCGGGCGGCTCGAAGTGGATGATGGGCGTGCCCACGTCTTTTCCCGTCAGCGAGAGTGCCTCGTCCGTCTCCTGCTGGATCTCCCCGTCCCATGATTCGTCGTCGAGAGCGTCCGCCAGCTCGAGTGGCAGGCCCGCCTCGGCGAGGATCGGTTCCGCGAACTCACGCGTCCCGCGGAGCTCACGCAGGTCGACCTCGGCCTGGTGGTTGGCCGGGCTGGGGGCGGTGTCGAAGATGTGGGTCCCGAAGGCGGCGTACAGCGGTGCCATCGCCTCGCGGCCGTGCTCCGCTCGCGCCCGGGCGGCTACCCGCAGGAGCCGGAGTCCGGCGGTGTGGCCAGCTTCGTACTCGGGAGGGAAGTGCGCGTCGTAGTCGACCTTGGCGTTGATCAGGCGCAACGAGATGAACCGCCAGTCCACGGTGTAGTCGCGCTGCGCCTGCACCTGGCGCACCCATTTGCTGGTCATCCAGGCGAAGGGGCAGACCGGGTCGAAGTAGAAGTTAATGTCGGCGTCCATGCGTCCACCCTAGGTCAGTGCCACAAACACGACCGAGATGGACCGGGCGAGGTGGGCTCGAGGAGCGCCCTCGCACTGACCAGAGCGTGCGCCGGATCAGGACGGTGGCGAGCTGTTCCGGCGTGCCCACGGCGCCCCGCACACCCTTCACAATCTTGAGCGGACGTTTTCGTTCCGTTACTACGCAGAACCCTAGTCCTGTGGCTCGCGCGAAAGACCGATCCTCGCCCGGTGCCTTTATCGCCCGATGCGGTCGAGCAGATTCAGTGATTGGCCAAGCTTGGCGATGAGGGGCTCCTCTCCGAAGCAGAATACGAAGCGAAACGCGCCGAACTTCTCGGCCGAATCTGACCGCCGGCACAGGTACGTCCATGTGCGGTGCCTGTCCCGGAGGTGAGAACCTCACGGTCACGGTGGTGTGGGCCGCTCACCGGCTCGAGGCGTACTGACCTGCGGCGGGAGTCGAGCCCCTGCTGGCACCGTCGCCGGAAGATATTCACAGCCGAGTGAGTTCAGCAATTTTCTGGGGATAACCTTTCGCCCCGGCAACTGTGATTCATTCTGGGCCCATGACACTGTCAATGAAAATTGAAGACTCCCCGCCCGTGTTCACCCTGGAGCAGGCCAGAGCCCGGGTTTTCGACCTGATCGGCCACGCGATCCAGCCGCAGATCTGGCTCATGGTGCTCGACGTCCACGGGCAGCAGCTCTCGCTGCTGATTCCGATCGACGGAATTCCGGTACGTCCGGAACCTGGTTCCGTTCGCCCATTCGCCGTGCGGATCAACGAGATCGTGGCACGGGACGCTCCGGGAGGCAGCCTGATCGTGACGCTGGAACGGCCGGGATCGGCGGCCCTCACCGCCCCCGACCAGGCCTGGGCGATGGAACTGACCGAGTCCTTCGGCAAGCTCATGCGCATCTCCGGCCTGTTCGTGGCACACGATGACGGCATCGCAATTCTTGCTCCCTGAGGGCGGCCCGCTGGCACGGGTACCACGGCCTAGGCTGAGTGGATGAGTACAGTGCTGGTTCTGAACGGTCCGAACCTCGGGCGCCTCGGCAGTCGCGAGCCCGATGTCTACGGGTCGGCGAACCTGGACGACCTGCGCGAGCTGCTCGTCGCATCCGCTCGCGAAGGCGTGAGCATCGATCTGCGGCAGACCGACGACGAGGCCGAACTCATTCACTGGCTGTACGAAGCCGTCGACGAGCGGATGCCGGTGATCCTGAATCCGGCAGCGTTCACGCACTACAGCTATGCGCTGCGGGATGCTGCGTCCCTGGTCACCAAGGCGGGCCTGCTGCTGATCGAGGTGCACATCTCCAACCCGCACGCTCGCGAGACGTTTCGCCACACGAGCGTCGTGAGCGCCATTGCGACCGGTGTCATCGCCGGTCTCGGCTTCGACTCCTACCGGCTGGCACTGGACTTCGTCACCGCACCGTGACGCTCCGGCACCGGATTGCCTTTGGAGCCTGAGGCTAGGGCACGTAGAATCGACAAGGTGCCATTTGCACCCGCGTACCTTATCAATTGAACGGAACACCCCTCCCATGGCTTCTACCGCTGATATCAGAAACGGCGTCGTACTCAACATGGATGGCCAGCTTTGGGCCGTCGTCGAGTTTCAGCACGTCAAGCCGGGCAAGGGTGGCGCCTTCGTTCGCACCAAGATGAAGAACGTCGTCTCCGGTAAAACCGTTGACCGTACCTTCAACGCCGGCGCCAAGATCGAGACCGAAAACGTCGATCGTCGCGACTTTCAGTACCTTTACAACGATGGCGACGCCTACGTCTTCATGGACGTCGCCGACTACGACCAGATCACCGTGTCCGCCGCTGTTGTCGGCGATGCGAGCAACTTCATGCTCGAAAACCAGGCGGTGACCGTGGCGCTGCACAACGGCAACCCGCTGTATGTCGAGCTGCCGGCATCCGTCACCCTGGAAATCACCTACACCGAGCCGGGCCTGCAGGGCGACCGCTCGACCGGCGGCACGAAGCCCGCCACCGTCGAGACCGGCTACCAGATTCAGGTTCCGCTGTTCCTCGAACAGGGCACCAAAGTCAAGGTCGATACCCGCACCGGCGACTACCTTGGTCGCGTCAACGAATGAGCGCACGTACCAAGGCTCGCAAGCGCGCCATTGACATTCTGTACGCGGCCGATGTGCGTCAGATCAGCATTCCGGAGTCGCTGGCAACGGAGGCTGAGCGTGCAGCGAGCGAGCCGGCTCGACTGGCCTCGTGGCTCTACGCCCGTGAGCTCGTCGACGGCGTCGTCGACCACCGGGAAGAGATCGACGAACTGATCGAGACCTACTCGCAAGGCTGGTCGCTTGCGCGCATGCCCAACATCGATCGCGCCATTCTGCGCATCGGAATCTGGGAGATTCTCTACAACGATGCCGTACCGCACGCCGTCGCCATCGATGAAGCCGTCGAAGCCGCCAAGATTCTCTCAACGGATGACTCGGCCGGCTTTGTGAACGGACTGCTCGGCAAGATCGCCCAAACCGCACCGTCGGCCTGACGACCCAACAGACTCGGCTCCTGCCGGGTTCGACTCGAAGCCAGCGAAGGACACGCACATGGATAACACCGGAACAGACGCTCCCCGCGATCAGCCGAATCCGACGAATCCGTATCAACCCGTGCCGCCGACGGGCGTGCCAGCCGGGCCGTTCGTGCCCCCGCCGTTCGTGAGTGCACCGAAGACCAACACCCTGGCCATCGTGTCGTTCGTGTCGTCGTTCTTCATCGGCCTTGTGGCCATCATCACGGGACACATTGCGCTCGGGCAGATTCGCGCACGGGGCGAGCTGGGCCGTGGCTTCGCCCTGGCCGGTCTCATCATCGGATACTTCATGGTCGCCGTGACAAGCGTTCTGCTGGTGTTGTTGATCGTCTTTGCCTCCGCTATCGGGGCGTTCCTGGTCGCCATTGACTCCAATTCCAGCTCCTTCGATGGGGGCTCGCCCACGTCGTCGGCGGCTCCCGAGTCGCCCGCGCCGCTGCCGACCGGTCAGCTCGGCGCCGCAAACTTCGACGCTGGTTATCTCGAATTCGGCACCGGCGCGGTCATCATCGACGAGTACGTCGACCCCATGTGCCCGTTCTGTGCCCAGTTCGAGCAGACCAACGGGGAACTTCTCGCTGCTGGAGTGGCGAGCGGCGACATCACGCTTCGAGTGCACTCACTCACCTTTCTCGACTCGCGGTCACAGGGCACGAACTACTCCAGCCGCGCCTCAGCGGCACTGACCTGCCAGGCCACCCTGAACCCCGACGAGACCCTCGCCTTTCTGTCGGCTCTGTTTGCCAACCAGCCCTCCGAACAGACCGCCGGGCGCAGCAATAGCCAACTCGCCGACCTCGCGCCAGGCTCGATCAGCATCGCTGACTGCCTCGAATCCGGGGATTACGAGGGCTGGTCCCAGCAGAACACCGAGGCCGCGCTGACCAAGATCGATGGAGCCGACATTCCGTCGGTTGCTGGCACGCCCACCGTGCTCGTCGACGGCGTGCACTACACCGGCAGCAACACCGACCTGGCCGAATTCCAGGCCTTCGTCGCCGCTGCCTTCTAGCGCGGTGCACCGGAAGTCGTTGGTGCGCCCACAAGGGCGTGCCAACGACTAAGCTGAACCTATTCAGACATCCTTTAATGATCCGTCCTGTGAGACGGGGAAGGAGGTCGGCATTTGGCGCACATTGTGCTCACTCAGGCTGACATCACCCGCGCGTTGACTCGAATTTCCCACGAGATTCTGGAGTCCAATCGGGGCCCGGAAAACCTCGTCATCCTCGGTATCCCGACACGCGGGGTTATTCTCGCTCGCCGCATTGCCGAGATCATCCAGAGCATCGAACCCGCGGCAACGGCCGTGCGAGTCGGATCGCTTGATGTCACGCTCTACCGCGACGACCTCGCCCACGGCCGCACCCGCACGCCGTCCCGAACCGAAGTGCCAGGCAGCATCAACGGTGCCACCGTCGTCCTCGTCGACGATGTGCTGTACTCGGGCCGCACCATCCGCAGCGCCCTCGACGCGCTCGGTGATCACGGCCGCCCCACCATCGTGCGTCTGGCGGTTCTCGTCGATCGTGGCCACCGCGAGCTGCCAATTCGGGCCGACTTCGTGGGTCGCAACCTGCCGACGGCCACCGACGAGCGCATCAACGTGCACCTCGAAGAGATCGACGGCGACGAATTCGTCTCGATCGACGGCGGGAGCAACCGATGAGGCACCTGCTGTCTACCAAGGACCTTTCCCGGGACGAAGCGATCAACCTGCTCGACATTGCCGAAGACATGGCGGATGTCGCCCAGCGGGAGGTCAAGAAACTCCCGACTTTGCGTGGCAAGACCGTCGTCAACCTGTTCTTCGAGGACTCCACCCGCACCCGCATCTCCTTTGAAGCCGCCGCAAAGCGCCTGAGCGCCGACGTGATCAACTTCAGCGCCAAGGGATCGAGCGTGTCGAAGGGTGAAAGCCTGAAGGACACCGCGCAAACCCTCGCCGCGATCGGTGCCGACGGAGTCGTCATCCGCCACCCGGCCTCCGGCGGCCCGGCGGTACTCGCCGCGAGCGGCTGGATCGACGCCGGCATCATCAACGCCGGCGACGGCACCCACGAGCATCCCACCCAGGCCCTGCTCGACGCGTTCACCATTCGCCGCCGCAATCATGGCCCGGCCTCGCGCGGCAAGGGCCTAGACGGGGTGACTGTCACCATCGTCGGCGACGTGCTGCACTCCCGGGTCGCCCGCTCCAACCTGTGGCTCCTCACCACCCTCGGCGCCGAGGTCACCTTCGTGGCCCCGCCCACCCTCCTGCCGAGCGACACCTCGCTCTGGCCTGCCCGGTTCAGCTTCGACCTCGACGACGCGATCGACGCCGGCCCCGACGTGGTCATGATGCTGCGCATCCAGACCGAACGGATGAGCGCGGCCTTCTTCCCAAGCAGCCGCGAGTACTCCCGGGTGTGGGGCCTCGACGACGCGCGATTCGGTCGGCTCGGTCCGGCTAGCATTGTTATGCACCCGGGCCCGATGAATCGTGGTTTGGAGATCTCTTCGGCGGCGGCCGACTCCGCTAATTCCACCGTGCTCGAACAGGTCACGAACGGTGTCTCCGTGCGGATGGCCGCACTCTACTTGCTCTTATCCGGTGACCGGAAGGAATCAAAGAATGTCGATTGACGGTTTGCAACAGCGCTGGCTGATTCGCGGGGCGACCCTGCCGGACGGCACGGGCACGGATATCCGTCTTGATGGTGCACGCATCGTCGAGCTGGGGTCCGGCCTCTCCCCGAGCGGCGCGAGCGTGATCGACGCCGACGGGCTCATCGCGCTGCCCGGTCTGGTCGACCTGCACGCCCACCTGCGCGAACCCGGCTACGAGCACAGCGAAACCGTGCTGAGCGGCAGCCGCGCTGCCGCCCGCGGCGGCTTCACGAGCGTGTTCGCCATGGCCAACACCCTGCCGGCACAGGACACCGCCGGGGTGGTCGAGCAGGTGCTCGCCCTCGGCGAAACCGCCGGCTACGTCGACGTGCAGCCGATCGGCGCCGTCACCGTGGGCCTGGCCGGCAAACAACTCGCCGAACTCGGCGCCATGGCCTCCAGTCGCGCCCGCGTGCGGGTGTTCTCCGACGACGGCTTCTGCGTCTCTGACCCGCTGCTCATGCGTCGCGCCCTCGAATACGTGAAGGCGTTCGACGGCGTCATCGCCCAGCACTCGCAGGAACCGCGCCTCACCGAAAAAGCCCAGATGAACGAGGGCGCCCTCTCCGGCGAACTCGGCCTGGTCGGCTGGCCGGCCGTCGCCGAAGAGTCGATCATCGCCCGCGACGTTCTGCTGGCCGAACACGTCGGGTCACGCCTGCACGTCTGCCACGTCTCCACGGCCGGCTCGGTCGACGTGATCCGCTGGGCCAAGGCCCGCGGCATCAACGTGAGCGCCGAGGTCACGCCGCACCACCTGCTGCTCACCGAAGATCTCGTGCGCGGCTACGACGCCCGGTTCAAGGTGAACCCTCCGCTGCGCAGCCGCGAAGACGTCGAAGCCCTGCGCGCCGGACTCGCCGACGGCACCATCGACATCGTCGCCACCGACCACGCCCCGCACCCCGCCGAAAGCAAGGACTGCGAGTGGGACGCCGCCGCCAACGGCATGATCGGGCTGGAATCAGCGCTGTCGGTCGTGCACGCCGCTGTCGTCGCGACCGGGCTGCTCGACTGGGTCGACATCGAACGTGTGCTTTCCCGTGCGCCCGCTCACATCGGGCGCGTCACTGGTCAGGGCAACCCGATCGCGGTCGGGTCGCCGGCCGAACTGACCCTGTACGACGCTGCGGCCACCCGAGTGTTCGGCCGCGCCGACCTCGCCGGCACGAGTACAAACTCCCCGTACCTGTCAATGACCCTGCCGGGCGAGGTGCGCGCAACGTTCCACCGCGGCTACGCCACGGTGCTCGATGGAGCAGTGCGCAGCAGCCTCGAGATAGCCGGTCACGCGAGCGGAGTACTCACTCATGGATAGGTCCATCCCCGCCATCATCACAGCGCTCGTCCTGCTCGGCGTCCTCGTGCTCATGTGGCGCAGCTGGCGAAAGCGCAGCCGGCGAGACGCCGGGCTCAGTGCCGGCTACCCGATGCCAGGCAGCGCCGCAGTCGAGCTGGCCAGGGCCGAGGCCTACTACGTGGCGACCACGCCCCGCGACGCACCGCTCGAACGCCTCGCCATCCGTGGCCTGGGCTTTCGCGCCCGCGCCGCCCTGACCGTGTCCGAGACCGGCGTGGTGCTGGATCTCGACGGCAACCAGCCGGTGTTCGTCTCGGCCGCAGCCATCGACGCGATCGGCGCCGCCCAGGTCGCCATCGACCGTGCCGTCGAAACTGACGGACTCGTTCGTCTGAGCTGGCGACTAAACTCGGCCGCCAGCACCGACGACCGCCGTGCCGTCGACAGCTTCTTTCGCATCATCGATCCGAATGATCGCGCTCGCCTCGTCGACTCGATCCGAACCATTACCGCCGCGCGCACAGATCCGGCCCATCAAGACGAAAGTGAGGCCTGACGTGCCCGACTCCACCGCACCAGACCAGGCAGATTCCACCGAATCAGCCGAACAGGCAACCCCCGAGCAGTCCGTCTCGGGCGTGGCCGGATCGGGCCAGCCCGCAGCATCCGTTGCGCTGAACGCCACCTTCTCCGTGACGGACAAGCCCGGCCCAGCCGTATTCGTGCTCGAAGACGGTCGCCGCTTCGTGGGCCGCAGCTACGGCAGTGAGGGGCAGACCCTCGGCGAGATCGTCTTCGCCACCGGCATGACCGGCTACCAGGAGACCCTGACCGACCCGTCCTACGCCGGGCAGATCGTGCTCATGACCGCCCCGCACATCGGCAACACCGGCATGAATGATGAGGACATGGAGTCCCGTCAGATCTGGGTGGCCGGCTTCATCGTGCGGGAACCCGCGCGTATCGCCTCTAATTTTCGCGCCACTCGCACCCTCGACGATGATCTCGAAGAGCAGGGCGTGGTCGGGATCAGCGGTATCGACACCCGGGCGATCACCCGTCACATCCGCTCCGCGGGTGCCATGAGGAGCGGTATCTTTTCCGGTGATCTGTTCGGCCTGTCCGAGAGCGAACAGCTCGAACGGGTGCGCTCGGGCGCGGCCATGCGCGGCCGCAACTTGTCGCTCGAGGTCTCGACCGTCGAACCCTTCTCCATCCCCGCCGTCGGAGAACGCATCGGCTCCGTCGCGGTGCTCGATCTCGGCGTGAAGACCAGCACGCTCACCTACCTGGCCGAGCGGGGCTTCGAAGTGCTCGTGCTGCCGCAGTCGGTGACCGCAGAGCACGTTTTGTCGCTGAAGCCCTCAGCCCTGTTCTTCTCGAACGGACCCGGCGACCCGGCCGCCTCCGACGCCCATGTCACCCTGCTGCAGGAGGTGCTGCGCGCGGGCATCCCATACTTCGGCATCTGCTTCGGCAACCAGCTGCTCGGCCGCGCGCTCGGCTTTCGCACCTACAAGTTGCCGTTCGGCCACCGGGGAATCAACCAGCCGGTGCTCGACAAGACCACCGGGCGGGTCGAGATCACCTCGCAGAACCACGGTTTCGCCGTCGACATGCCCATCGAGGGCATCCACGACTCCCGCGCCGGCTTCGGACGGGTTGAAGTGAGCCACTACAGCCTCAACGACCAGGTCGTCGAAGGCATCCGCTGCCTCGACATCAACGCCTTCTCGGTGCAGTACCACCCGGAGGCCGCCGCCGGCCCGCACGACGCCAACCACCTTTTCGATCGATTCAGAGACGTTGTGCTGGCTTCGCAGAGCGCCAATGCAGGAGAAACCAAATAATGCCCAAGCGCGACGATATCAACAGCGTTCTTGTCATCGGCAGCGGCCCGATCGTCATCGGCCAGGCCTGCGAGTTCGACTATTCCGGCACCCAGGCCTGCCGCGTTCTGCGCGAGGAAGGCGTACGCGTCATCCTGGTCAACTCGAACCCGGCCACCATCATGACCGACCCCGATTTTGCCGATGCCACCTACATCGAACCGATCACCGCCGAGATTCTTGAGACGATTATCGCGAAGGAACGACCGGATGCGATTTTGCCCACCCTGGGTGGGCAGACCGCCCTCAACGCGGCCATCCAGCTGCACGAGCGCGGAATCCTTCAGAAGTACAACGTGGAGCTGATCGGCGCGAGCTTCGACGCTATCAACAAGGGCGAAGACCGCATGATCTTCAAGCAGCTCGTGCTCGACGCTGGCGCCGACGTGGCCCGCTCGTACATTGCCCGCACCGTCGAGGAAGCGATCGGCTACGCCGATGACCTCGGCTACCCGCTCGTTGTACGCCCCTCCTTCACCATGGGCGGCCTCGGAAGCGGCTTCGCTTACACCGAGGTGGAACTGCGCCGCATCGTCACTGACGGCCTGCACCACAGCCCGACCACCGAGGTGCTGCTCGAAGAATCCATTTTGGGCTGGAAAGAGTACGAACTCGAGATGATGCGCGACACGGCCGACAACACGGTCGTCGTCTGTTCCATCGAAAACGTCGACCCGGTCGGCGTGCACACCGGCGACTCGATCACCGTCGCCCCGGCGCTCACCCTGACCGACCGTGAATTCCAGCACCTGCGCGACATCTCGATCGACATCATCCGCGCCGTCGGCGTCGACACCGGCGGCTGCAACATCCAGTTCGCGATCAACCCGGTCGATGGCCGCGTCATCGTGATCGAGATGAACCCGCGGGTGTCGCGTTCCTCCGCCCTGGCCAGCAAGGCGACCGGCTTCCCGATCGCCAAGATCGCCGCCAAACTCGCCATCGGCTACCGCCTGGATGAGATCCCCAACGACATCACCGGAGTCACCCCGGCGAGCTTCGAACCCACGCTCGACTACGTCGTGGTGAAGGTTCCGCGGTTTGCGTTCGAGAAGTTCCCGGCCGCTGACCAGCGGCTGACCACGACCATGAAGTCGGTCGGCGAGGCGATGGCCATCGGTCGCAGTTTCGCCTCCGCCCTGCAGAAGGCACTGCGCTCGCTCGAAAAGCGCGGCTCGAGCTTTCACTGGGGCGCGGAGGCCCGCTCTGTCGAGGAACTGCTCGCCGCCGCCGAGATTCCCACCGACGGCCGCATCGTCACCGTGCAGCAGGCCCTGCGCCGCGGCGCGACAATCGACGAGGTCTTTGCTGCGACCAAGATCGACCCGTGGTTCATCGACCAGATCGTGCTGATCAACGAGATCGCCGAGCAGGTCAAAGCCGCCGACCGACTCGACCGCGACGTCATGATCCTCGCCAAGGACCACGGCTTCTCCGACGCGCAGATCGGCGAACTGCGCGGCTTTGGCGAAGCGGATGTGCGCACGGTGCGGCACATTCTCGGTGTGCGCCCCGTGTTCAAGACCGTCGACACCTGCGCGGGGGAGTTCCCGGCCCTCACGCCGTACCACTACTCGAGCTATGACACCGAGACCGAGGTTGTCGCCAGCGACCGCCGCAAGGTCGTTATCCTCGGGTCCGGACCGAACCGCATCGGGCAAGGCGTCGAATTCGACTACTCCTGTGTACACGCCTCCTTCGCCCTGTCGGACGCCGGATATGAGACCATCATGATCAACTGCAACCCGGAGACGGTCTCCACCGACTACGACACCAGCGACCGACTGTACTTCGAACCGCTCACCCTTGAAGACGTGCTCGAGGTCATCTACGCCGAAAGCCAGAGCGGCGAACTCGTCGGCGTGGTCGTGCAGCTCGGCGGCCAGACCGCGCTGAGCCTGGCCCGCGGACTCGAGGCGGCCGGCATCCCCATTCTTGGCACCACGCCCGACGCCATCGACCTGGCTGAAGAGCGCGGCCTGTTCTCGAAGATCCTCGACGACGCCGGCTTGCTCGCCCCCCGCAACGGAACAGCGATCGACTTTGCCGGCGCCGTGGTGGTGGCCGAAGAAATCGGCTACCCGGTGCTCGTTCGCCCGAGCTACGTGCTCGGCGGACGCGGCATGGAGATCGTCTACGATTCCCCATCGCTGGCGGACTACTTTCAGCGCATGGCCGGACAGGGAATCATCGGGGCGGGGCATCCGCTTCTGGTCGACCGTTTTCTCGACGATGCCATCGAGATCGACGTCGACGCCATCTACGACGGCCACGAACTGTACATCGGCGGCGTCATGGAGCACATCGAAGAAGCCGGCATCCACTCCGGCGACTCGAGCTGCACCCTGCCGCCGGTCACCCTCGGGCGCGCCGAAATCGACCGTGTGCGCGAAGCGACCCTCGGCATCGCCCGCGGTATCGGCGTGAAAGGCCTGCTCAACGTGCAGTTCGCCATCGGCGCCGGAGTGCTCTACGTGCTGGAAGCCAACCCGCGCGCCTCGCGCACGGTGCCTTTCGTCGCGAAGGCACTGGGCATCACCCTCGCCAAGGCCGCCGCGCTCATCATGGTCGGCACGACCATCGCCGAGCTGAAGGCGGAGGGCAAGCTGCCGCTCATCGACGGCTCCCGCGTGCCGATCGAAGCGCCGGTCGCCGTGAAGGAAGCCGTGCTGCCGTTCAACCGGTTCCGCACCCCCGAGGGCCTCGTGGTCGACTCCATCCTCGGCCCGGAGATGCGTTCCACCGGCGAGGTCATGGGCATCGACCGCGACTTCCCGCGGGCGTTCGCCAAAAGCCAGCTCGCCGCCTACGGCGGAATCCCGCTCTCCGGCACCGTGTTCGTGTCGGTCTCCGACCGCGACAAGCGAGCGATCATCCTGCCGATGCTGCGCCTGCAGCAGCTTGGCTACGAGATCACCGCAACCATCGGCACCGCCGAGGTGTTGCAGCGAAACGGCATCCGCGCCCGTGTCGTGACCAAGTTCAGTGAGAAAACCGGCGAGGACGACGTCTCCATCGTCGAGCTCATTCGCCGCGAAGAGATCCAGATCGTCATCAACACCCCCGGTGGCAGCACGGCCCGCGCCGACGGCTACGAGATTCGTGCCGCTGCAGTGGCCGGCGACCTGCCGCTGTTCACCACGATCGCCGAACTCAGCGCCGCAGTAGCCTCGATCGACTCGATTCGCGACGGGTTCGAGGTGACCTCGCTTCAGGAATACGCCACGGCCCGAACCGCTCTGCTGTGAACAGCGGCCGTGCTGTGAGCCCGGTTTCCTTTGGTGACCGGCTTGAGCGGATGTTTGCCACTTACGGCCAGCTCTGCGTGGGCATCGACCCGCATTCCTGGTTGCTCGGTGAGTGGAACCTGCCCGACACCGCGGCCGGCGTCGAATCGTTCGGTCGTGCCGTCGTCGCGGCTGCGGCCGGCCGGGTGGGTATCGTCAAACCGCAGGTCGCCTTCTTCGAACGCTTTGGTTCGGCGGGCTTCCTGGCGCTCGAACGCGTGCTGGCCGACGCCCGGTCGGCCGGCCTGCTCGTGATCGGCGACGCCAAACGCGGCGACCTCGGCACGAGCGTCGAAGCCTACGCGCAGGCCTGGTTCACGCCCGGTTCCCCGCTCGAAGTGGATGCTCTCACCCTCGCCGCGTACATGGGTGTCGGTTCGCTCGACTCACCACTCACCCTCGCCGCATCGAACGGCAAGGGTGTGTTTCTGCTGGCCGCGACCTCCAACCCCGAGGCCGCGGACGTTCAGCGGGCCATCGTGGCCGACGGTCCGTTCCAGGGATCGAGCGTCGCCCGGGCCATTCTCGACGACGTGGGAGCGCGGAACGCACGGGCCGGCCCTAGTGCGGCATCCGCTGGTCTGGCGACCGGTCTCGGGTCGATCGGCGTCGTGCTCGGAGCCACTCTCGACCTGGCCGCCTTCGGCATCGACGTGCAGCGGGCGCCGACCGAATTTCGAACTCCCGTGCTCGCACCCGGTTTTGGTCACCAGGGAGGGAATATTATGGATCTGACCTTGATATATGGTGAATACGCCGGAGGGGTTATCGTGAGTGAATCGCGCAGTGTGCTCTCGGCCGGACCCCACCGGATCGAAGAAGCCATTGAGCGCCGAGTAACCGAAGTAGGTGCCGTTCGTGGCTGAAAACCGTCCCACCCCGCCCGAAGTCGACCGGGTGGCTGCGTCGCGCGCCGCCGTCGCTGCCAGGCGAGCCCGCGCCAAGGTCAAAGCCGAGGTTGCTTCGGGCGAACGAACCGCCCTCGAGGTGCTCGCCACCGCGATCAAGGACCCGATCGGGGTCGAGGGGCGGCTGCGAGTGACCGAGCTGCTCGTGAGCATTCCGGCCATCGGTGTGACCAAGATGCAGCGCATCATCCATCGGCTCGAAATCTCGCCGTCTAAGCGGCTCGGCGGCCTGGGCCGGCACCAGCGCGACCGGCTGCGGGACTTTCTCTCCGAACGGCCCACGCTCCGGCACGGCGTAGCCGACTCCAAACTCATCGTTCTCGCCGGCCCCACCGCGGTCGGCAAGGGCACCGTCGCCGGCTATATCCGGGAGAACTACCCCGACGTGCTGCTCTCCGTCTCGGCCACGACGCGCGCACCGCGCCCGGGGGAGACCGAGGGGGTCAGCTACTACTTCGTCTCCGACGACGAATTCGACCGCATGGTCGCGGGCGGCGAACTGCTCGAGTGGGCCAAGGTGCACAACGCCTACCGCTACGGCACACCCCGCGGCCCGGTTGATACGGCCATCGCAGCCGGCAACAGCGTGCTGCTCGAGATCGACCTGCAGGGGGCTCGCGCCGTGCGCCGTGCCATGCCCGAAGCCCGGCTGGTGTTCCTGCTGCCGCCGAGCTGGGACGAATTGGTGCGCCGCCTGATCGGCCGCGGCACCGAAGATGCCGCCGAACAGGCCCGTCGACTCGAGACCGCCAAGCTGGAATTGGCGGCCCAGGGCGAGTTCGATTACCGCGTGATCAACCACGATGTCGGCGACGCCGCCCGTGAGGTCGTAGACTTGATGGGGATCCGCGCTGCATCCAGCATGTCGTAGCGCCCGTTCCTGCTGAATTCTTGCGTGTCTCCGGGCACGTATACCGCTCATGTTTTCGTTTAACAACAGATTCGCACTGGCCTCAGGCCGTGCTCTATTAGGAGTGTGACACCAATGGCGAACAAGCCCACTGGCATCATTGACCCGCCCATCGACGACCTGCTCTCCAAGGTCGACTCGAAGTATGCCCTCGTGATTTTCGCGTCCAAGCGTGCGCGTCAGATCAACGACTACTACGCCGACCTGCACGAAGGCAGCCTGTTCGACAACGTCGGACCACTCGTCGACTCGACCGTCGAAGACAAGCCGCTCTCGGTGGCCCTGCGCGAGATCAACGACGACAAGCTCGTTTCCCGCCCGATCGTCGAGGCCTAGAGCACTCACCACTAAGCGCGCAGGATGAAGACACCTCGCACGATTGTCGTCGGTATCACCGGCGGCATCGCAGCGTACAAGGCCGTCAACATTGTGCGCGCTTTTGTGTTGAACGGCGACTCGGTGCACGTGGTCGCCACCCCGGCGGCACTGCGCTTCGTCGGCAAGCCCACCCTCGAGGCCATCTCGCGTAACCCGGTGCACACGGACCTCTATGAGGGCGTCGCCGAGGTACGCCACGTGGCCATCGGCCAGGGCGCCGCCCTCATCGTCGTCGCACCGGCAACGGCCAACAGCATCGCCAAACTCGCCGCCGGCCTCGCCGACGACCTGCTCGGTAACACCATCCTGGCCAGCACCGCGCCGCTCGTGATCGCACCGGCCATGCACACCGAGATGTGGAATAACCCCGCCACGGTCGCGAATGTGGCCGTGCTGCGCTCGCGCGGTATCACCATCGTTGGCCCCGGCGTCGGTCGGCTCACCGGCACCGACTCCGGCGCCGGCCGCATGGAAGAGCCGGACACCATCGTCGCGGTGGCGCTGGCCGTGCTCGACCGGGCGATGTCTGCTGGTGAGGCTGCGGCATCCGCTGTGCCGGATCTCGCCGGTCGCCGAGTACTGATCAGCGCCGGCGGCACGCGGGAACCGCTCGACCCGGTGCGGTTCCTCGGCAACCGCTCGAGCGGTAAGCAGGGCGTCGCGCTCGCCCAGGCGGCCCTGGCCCGCGGGGCCTTGGTCACACTGGTCGCCGCCAACCTCGAGGTGGCCGTTCCGACCAGCATCACGACCGTTCTCGTGGGCAGTGCCCTTGAGATGCACGAGGCCATGACGCGCGCCGCCGGAACGGCCGACGTCATCATCATGGCCGCCGCGGTCGCCGATTATCGGCCCCGGTCCGTGCAGGTCGGCAAGATCAAAAAGGAAGACGTGGGGGACACCCTCACGCTGGAACTGGTCAAGAACCCCGACATTCTGGCTGAGCTCTCTACTGCCAGCCGGCCGGGTCAACTGATCATCGGCTTTGCCGCCGAAACCGAAACGGATGCCGACCGGCTGCTGGCCCTCGGTCGCGACAAAATCACCCGCAAGGGCTGCGATTACCTGGTCGTGAACCGGGTGGGGCAGGACGCAGGTTTCGGCACGGAACGTAACACCGTGACGGTGCTCGATCGCCACGGAGTTATAGTGAGTGAGGTCTCCGGCAGCAAGATGTCGGTGGCCAATTGCATACTTGACCTGATCGGTTAGCCTCAGCTGCGACCGGCATTCAACTTCTACAGAGACGGGCCAGATGAGCGATCTTCGCCTCTTCACCTCGGAATCAGTCACCGAGGGTCACCCCGACAAGATCTGCGACCAGATCTCCGACAGTATCCTCGATGCCCTCCTCACGGACGACCCGCACAGCCGCGTCGCTGTTGAGACCCTCGTCACCACCGGCCTCGTGCACGTAGCCGGCGAGGTCAGCACTGAGGCGTACGTCGAGATTCCGTCGATCGTGCGCAAGTGCATCACCGATATCGGCTACGACTCGTCCGACGTCTGGTTTGACGGCCGATCCTGCGGCGTCGAAATCTCCATCGGCGGCCAGTCGCCCGACATCGCTCAGGGCGTCGACAACGCCTTCGAAACGCGTGAGCAGTCCAGCCTCGACGACTTCGACCGGCAGGGCGCGGGCGACCAGGGCATCATGTTCGGGTACGCCACCCGCGAGACGCCCGAACTCATGCCGATCCCGATCTGGATCGCGCACCGCCTGGCCGAGCGCCTCGCCTTCGTGCGCAAGAGCGGCGAACTCGACTACCTACGCCCCGACGGCAAGACCCAGGTCACCATCGGCTACGACGGCATCATTCCCCGCACCGTCGAAACCGTCGTGGTATCGACGCAGCACGCGCCGTCCGTGACCACACAGCGGCTGCGCGCCGAGGTTGAAGAACTTGTTATTCGCCCGGTGCTCGAGCGCATCGACCTTGACTCCTCCGCGCTGGCAACGCTCATCAACCCCACCGGCCGCTTTGAAATCGGGGGCCCGCAGGGTGACGCCGGCCTCACCGGGCGCAAGATCATCATTGACACCTACGGCGGATCGAGCCGCCACGGCGGCGGTGCGTTCAGCGGCAAGGACCCGTCCAAGGTCGACCGTTCGGCCGCGTACGCCATGCGCTGGGTTGCTAAGAACGCTGTTGCGGCGGGCCTGGCCGAACGCCTCGAGGTGCAGGTCGCGTACGCGATCGGCAAGGCGTCCCCGGTCGGTCTGTACGTGGAGACTTTCGGCACCGGGGTGCTGCCCGACCGGGAGACCACGGCGGCGATCCGGGACGTGTTCGACCTGCGTCCGGCAGCGATCATCCACTCACTCGACCTGCTGCGGCCCATCTACGCGCAGACCGCCACCTACGGTCACTTCGGCCGGGAGCTGCCCGACTTCACCTGGGAGCGGCTCGACAAGGTCGACGACCTGCGAAGCGCCGCCGGCCTCTGAAACCGGCACAGTCATGACGCACACCGGCCTCGTCGCACGGGTGCTGATCGATTCCCCCCTGCCGCAACTGGACCACCTGTTCGACTACGGCATACCCGCCGAACTGGTCGGGCAGGTGGCCGCTGGCGTGCGCGTGAAGGTGCCGTTTCGTTCCGGCGGTCGCGTCGTCGACGCCTACGTGATCGAGGTATTCGATCCGCGCGCCCCGCGAGGGGTTGTCGATTTTGAAGCGGATGGCGCCTACCGCGGCGCCCTCAGTGAGCTCGACTCGGTCGTGTCCACGGCCGTCGTGCTCACGCCTGACGTCTGGAAACTGGCCCGCCGCCTAGCGGATCGGGCGGCGGGGAACGCGAGCGACATCATCCGTCTCGCTGTTCCGCCCCGCCAGGTGCGAGTCGAAAAGGCCTGGTTGGCCGCGATGTCTGAGCCCGTCGAGACCGCCATTCCGGCACCGTCACCCGTCCTTATCGCCCTGGCCAACCCGGCTTTCGTCGGCTACCCGACCGGCCGCCTCGACACCGCCATCGTGGAGCGCCACCGGGTCGCCGTCGCTGCGATCCCCGAACTCACCCAGCTCGAGGACGGCACTTCCATCGGACGCTGGGCGAAAACTCTCGCCGAACTCGCCGTCGCCACCCTCGGCACCGGGCAGAGCGCCATTCTGTGCGTTCCCGACTTTCGCGACCAGGACCAGGTGCAGGCCGCCCTCGCCCAGCTTGCCCCCGACCTTCCGCTGAGCCGGGTCGACGCCCGCCAGCCCAACCCCGACCGGTACCGTGCCTTCCTGGCTTGCCTCGAATCCGCGCCGCGAATCATCCTCGGCAACCGGTCTGCCGTGTATGCCCCGGCGCACGACCTCGGCCTGATCGCTCTCTGGGACGACGGCGACCCGCTCTACACCGAGCCGCTCAGCCCCTACGTCAACACTCGCGACGCCGCCCTCGTGCGCCAGCAGGACGCCGACTGCGCCCTCGTGCTGCTCGGCCACTCCCGCAGTGTCGAGACCCAGCGCCTGGTCGAGCTCGGCTACGTCAGCGAGGTGAGTCCCGCCGCCGACCGGCACCCGCGCATCATTCCGACCGATTTTCAGTCCGAGCCCGATCAGCAGGCTCGTGCGGCCCGCATCCCCTCGGCCGCCTGGCAGGCCGCCCGCGAAGCGCTCCAACACGGCCCCGTGCTGGTGCAGGTCGCCAGCCCCGGATACGCGCCCATGCTCGCGTGCCAGAGCTGCAAGAAGGCCGCCCGTTGCACGCACTGCCAGGGACCGCTCGGCCTCAAATCGGCTTCCGCCGTGCCGTCCTGCCGGTGGTGCGGCGCCCTGGCCGCCGGCTGGACCTGCCTGCACTGCGAGGGCACCAAACTGCGCGTCGTCACGCTCGGTACCGGCCGCACCGCCGAAGAACTCGGCCGCGCCTTCCCGGGGGCGCGAGTGATCGTCGCCGACGGCGAGCACACCGTGCAGACCATCGGCCCGCAGCCGGCCCTCATCATCGCCACCCGCGGCGCCGAACCGGTGCCGACCGGCGGCTACCGGGCCATCCTCATTCTCGACGGCGAACGCATGCTGGCCCGCGAATCCCTTCGCGTCGGTGAGGACTGCCTTCGCTGGTGGGCCAACGCCGCCGCCCTCGCCGCACCCGGCGCGCCCGTACTGCTCACCGGAGTCGGCGGCGCCCTGGCCCGGGCACTCAACTCCTGGCGGCCCGACACGTTCGCCGTGAGCGAGCTGGCCGACCGTCGTCAGCTGCGCTTTCCGCCGGCGGTGCGGGTTGCGTCCGTGACGGGAACCGCCGCTGACGTCGACGCTGCCCTGGCCGATCTGGCTGCGGTCGCCGGCCTCGACGTGCTCGGTCCGGTGGACACCGAGCCGCCGCTGGTGCGGGCGGTCGTGCGGTTCGGCTACGCCCGAGGCGATGAGGTCGCCCACGCGCTCAAGGCGGCGGTCGTGCGCAACGCGGCCAGGCGTCGCAAGCCGAAGTCCGGCTCGTTCCCACCGGCACCTACACTTAGAGTTCGATTCGACGACCCGGAGCTGCTCTAAATGAAACTCGTCTTTGCTGGCACGCCGGAGGTCGCCGTCCCCAGCCTCACTGTCCTGGCCGGGACCGATCATGAGATCGTCTCCGTGATCACCCGAGCGGATGCCCCCCTCGGCCGCAAACGCACCCTTACCCCGTCGCCGGTCGCGCAGGCTGCGACCGAACGGGGCTACCCGATGCTGAAGACCAACCGGCTCGATGCGGAGGCGACCGATATCATCAGCGCCCTGCAGCCCGACCTCGGCGTCATCGTCGCCTACGGCGGAATCGTGCGCGAGCCGCTGCTCTCCGTTCCCCGCCTCGGCTGGATCAATCTGCACTTCTCAATCCTGCCGCGCTGGCGCGGTGCATCGCCGGTGCAGCGTGCCGTCCTGGCCGGCGATGAACTCACCGGTGCTGCCGTGTTCCAGCTCGTGCCCGAACTCGACGCCGGTGCCGTGTTCGGCAGCTTCTCCCGCCCCGTCGGAGCACATTCCACATCGGGAATACTTCTGGAGGAACTGAGCCATAGCGGAGCGGACCTGCTGCTGCGAGTCGTCGACGAGCTCGCCGCCGGCACCGCCGTTGCCGTCCCGCAGACCGGTGAGGTGACTCTCGCGCCCAAACTGGTGCGGGAGGACGCGCGTATCGATTTCGGCCGGCCGGCAGCGTCCGTCTACAGTCACATTCGTGGCGTGACACCCGAACCGGGCGCATTCACCACCGTGAACGGCGCCGTTCTGAAACTCCTCGAGGTCGCGCCGAGCGCCCTCGAACCCCATCTGCCTGCCGGAACCATTCTGCAGCTCGATAAAACAGTGCTCGTGGGCACGCAGACCGAACCGCTGGTTCTGCTGCGCGTGCAACCGGCCGGAAAGACAGCAATGACAGCAAACGACTGGTGGCGCGGAGTGGGAGCAGAATCGGTGACGGCTTCATGAGCGATGATCGCGCGCGTATGGATCGGGCCGGCACGACGCCGGCCCGCTCTCGCCAGGCCCCGGCCGACTACGTGCAGCCGGCCCGCCGCATCGCCTACGAGGTGATAGCCGCCGTTCGCGAGTCCGACGCCTACGCCAACCTGCTACTGCCGACCCGCATTCAGCGCGCTGCCCTGGGCACAGCGGATGCCGCCCTCGCGACCGAGCTCACCTACGGCACCCTGCGCATGCAGGGGTTCTACGATCGCGTCATTGCCCTCGCCGCGAACCGGCCGGTGAGCGCCATCGACCCCGCCATTCTCGACGTGCTGCGTCTCGGCGCCCACCAGCTGCTCGCCACCCGCGTCGCGACCCACGCCGCGGTCAACGAATCCGTCTCGCTCGCCAAACAGGTCGGCTCCCGCTCCGCGACCGGCTTCACCAACGGGGTGCTGCGCACCATCGCCCGGTCGAGTGCCGAGGAATGGCGCGAGCGCGTGCTCGAAGGGGCGGTCAACGTCGACGACCGGCTCGCCGCCGAATACTCGCACCCGGCCTGGATCGTGCGCGCCTTCCGCCAGGCGCTCAAAGCTGAAGGCCACGAAGACGAGCTCGCCGACCTGCTCGCTGCCGACAACATGGCCGCCAAGGTCAACATGGTCGCACTGCCCGGCCTCGCCACCGACGCCGACCGTGAACGACTGGGCCTCGCCGACGAATTCTCCCCGGTCGGTTTCGTGCTGGATTCCGGAGACCCGTACCACTTGGTGACCGCCACGGAGGGTCGCGTTCGGGTGCAAGACGAAGGATCGCAGATCGCTGCCTTGGCGCTCAGCCGGGCCAAGCCGATCGTTGCGGGGGAGCGTTGGCTCGACCTGTGCGCCGGCCCCGGGGGTAAGGCCGCCCTGCTCGCCTCCGAGGCGCGCGCCGGGGGAGCCGAACTCGTGGCGAACGAGCTCGTTCCTGCGCGGGCAACGCTCGTGCGCACTGCCCTGCAGGCTCTGCCGGAGACCGTTCCGGTCTGGGAGATCGACGGCACCACCATCGGTCAGACTCATGCCGACACCTTCGATCGCATCCTGCTCGATGCCCCCTGCACCGGCCTCGGTGCACTGCGCCGCCGACCGGAGGCCCGCTGGCGCAAGCAGCCCAAGGACGTCGCCGACTTGGCCGGCCTGCAGTCCGGGCTCCTCGACGCGGCTCTGCTCGCGCTCAAGCCCGGCGGTATCCTGGCCTATGTCACCTGCTCGCCGCACACCGCCGAGACCCGGGCGATCGTTGCCCTCGCCGTGCGCAAGGCCGGCGGCAGCGTGACCGCGCTCGATACCGCGGCCGTCGTGCAGTCCTTCAGCGCCGCCAACCTCGACCTGCCCGCCGACACCGGCAGCGTGCAGCTCTGGCCGCATCGCCATGGCACCGACGCGATGTTCATCACCCTGCTGCAGCGCGCCCCCTAGCCCCACGTCTTTTGGGCTCGTTGCGTCCAGCGGATGAGCACCCCCGAAACGGGTGCGCGCTAGGCCCGTTACCGTAGCGACCACCCAGATCGTGCGCGGTCACGCCCGTGGGTGCGCCCCCAGCCATCGGGCGCCGCGATTGCCGCACAGTCCTAGCCCGATCGCACAGCGATAAGCTGAGTGGATGGCTACCCGCATCAATCCGAGCATCCTCGCCGCCGACTTCGCCAATTTCGAGAGCGAGCTGGGTCGCATCCGCTCGGCCGATCTGGTGCACGTCGACATCATGGACAACCACTTCGTGCCGAACCTCACGTTCGGACTCGGTATGGTGCAACGCCTGCAGCAGGTCTCGCCGCTGCCGCTCGACATCCACCTGATGATCGACGACCCCGAGCGTTGGGCGCCCGGCTACGCCGAGGCCGGCGCCTACTCGGTCACCTTTCATGCCGAGGCCACGACAGAACCGGTCGCGCTGGCGAGAAAATTGCGCGAGATCGGCGCCCGCGCCGGTCTCGCGCTGAAGCCCGGCACCGATGTGACGCCCTACCTCGACCTGCTCCCCGAATTCGACCAGGTGCTCGTCATGACCGTCGAGCCCGGTTTCGGCGGCCAGAGGTTCATGCACGAAACCATGCCGAAGCTTGCCCAGCTGCGAACAACGGTGCAGAACAGCGGCCTCGACGTCTGGCTGCAGGTCGACGGCGGCATCACCGCGCAGACCATCGAGATCGCAGCCGCGGCCGGCGCCGACACCTTCGTGGCCGGTTCCAGCGTGTTCGGGGCCGAGAATCCGGCCGCCCAGATCGCCCTGCTGCGCCAGAGCGCGGCCAGCCACCGTCACGGTGCGGGTAACCTAGAGTCGTGAAAACATTTGATGACCTTTTCGTAGAACTGAGCGACAAGGCCGCCACCCGTCCAGAGGGCTCCGGTACCGTACGCGAACTCGACGCCGGCGTGCACGCCATTGGCAAGAAAATTGTTGAGGAAGCCGCTGAAGTCTGGATGGCCGCCGAGTTTCAGAGCGACGACGAAACCTCCGCTGAGATCTCCCAGTTGCTGTACCACCTGCAGGTCATGATGATCGCCAAAGGGCTCTCTCCGGCCGACATCTACCGACATCTGTGACCCGCGCCAGCGCACCAGCTGGCTCGAAATCAGTGAATAGTCGCGTGATCCAAAACCGAGAAAGTACCCCCATGCTGAGAATTGCCGTGCCCAACAAGGGCTCGTTGTCTGAAACCGCCGCGCAGATGCTCGCCGAAGCCGGCTACACCGGCCGTCGCGACCCGCGCGACCTCGTTACCGCCGACCCCCGCAACGGGGTCGAGTTCTTCTACCTGCGCCCCCGTGACATCGCCACCTACGTGGGATCCGGCGCCCTCGACGTCGGTATCACCGGCCGCGACCTGCTGCTCGACTCGCACTCCAAAGCCGTGGAGATCGCCAGTCTCGACTTCGGCGATTCCACCTTTCGTTTCGCCGGTCCGGCTGGCCGCTTCACCGAGCTGAAGCACCTCCACGGTCTGCGTGTCGCCACGAGCTACCCCGGCCTGGTTGAACGCTTCCTCGCCACCCACTCAGTGACCGTCGACCTCGTGGAACTCGATGGCGCCGTCGAATCGGCCGTTCAGCTCGGCGTAGCGGATGCCGTCGCCGACGTCGTCTCCACCGGCACGACCCTCCGCAAGGCGGGCCTCGAAATCTTCGGACCGGTCATTCTCGAGTCCACCGCTGTCTTGATCAGCTCCACCAACGACAAGGCCGGCATCGATACCCTGTTGCGCCGCCTGCAGGGCGTACTCGTGGCCCGCCAGTATGTGCTGCTGGACTACGACATTCCGGTCGCCCTGCTCGACGCTGCGGCAGCGCTTGCTCCGGGCATCGAATCGCCGACGGTGTCCTCGCTGCACGACCCGGAGTGGGCCGCCGTGCGCGTCATGATCGCCCGCCTCGACATGAACAACGTGATGGATGCCCTCTACGCCCTCGGCGCCCGGGCCATTCTGGTCACCACCATTCACAACGCCCGCCTCTAAGAACCCCGCGAGAGGATAACCAGCATGACCCTGAGTGTGCGCGTCATTCCCTGCCTCGACGTGGCCAACGGTCGTGTCGTCAAGGGTGTTAACTTTCAGAACCTGCGCGATGCCGGCGACCCGGTCGAACTCGCGCGCCGGTACTACGAGCAGGGCGCTGACGAGCTCACCTTTCTCGATGTCACGGCCACGGTCGACAACCGCGCGACCACCTACGACGTGGTGCGAGCCACGGCCGAGCAGGTGTTCATTCCGCTCACCGTCGGCGGCGGTATTCGCAGCGTCGAAGACGTCTCGCGCCTGCAGGCGAGCGGTGCAGATAAGGTCGGCGTCAACAGCGCCGCGATCGCCCGACCGGCCCTGATCAATGAGATCGCCGACCGGTTCGGCGCCCAGGTACTCGTGTTGAGCCTCGATGTGAAGCGCTCCCATCGCACCGAGAGCGGCTTCATCGTCACCACCCACGGCGGTCGCACCGAGACCGACCTGGATGCCGTGGCCTGGGCTCGGCAGGCGATCGAGCTGGGCGCGGGGGAGCTCCTGGTCAACTCGATCGACGCCGACGGCACCAAGGCCGGCTTCGACACCGAACTGATCGCGCTCATGCGGGCCAACAGTCGGGTTCCGGTGATCGCCTCCGGTGGCGCCGGCCGGGTCGAAGACTTTCCCCCCGCTATCCGCGCCGGCGCGGACGCCGTGCTGGCGGCATCCGTTTTTCACAATGCACAACTGACCGTAGGCGACGTGAAGCGCGAGCTGTCCGACGCCGGAATGCTGGTGCGCTGATGAGCGCCGAACTCACTACCCAGCTTGACGCCGCCGTCTTCAACGAATCCGGCCTGCTGCCCGCCGTCATTCAGCAGTGGGACACCCACGAGGTGCTCATGCTCGGCTGGATGAACCGCGAGGCGCTGCGCCGCACCCTCACCGAAGGGCGCGTCACCTTCTGGTCGCGCAGCCGGCAGGAATTCTGGCGAAAGGGCGACACGTCGGGCCACGCCCAGTACGTACACTCGGCCGCCTTCGATTGCGACAATGACACCCTGCTCGTGCAGGTCGACCAGGTTGGGGCGGCCTGCCACACCGGCTCGCGCACCTGTTTCGACGGGCGCGACCTCGGTGCCAGCTCCATGGAAAGGCCCACGGAATGACAGCCACCACCCCGGCCGCAACGGGCGCCCGCACCGCCGGCTCCACAACCCGGGGCCAGTTCGATGCCCTCCGTGACGCGCATCGGGTCATTCCGGTCATTCGGGAGCTCTTCGCCGACGGTGAGACCCCGGTCGGCATATACCGCAAGCTGGCCAACGGTCTGCCGGGCAGTTTTCTGCTCGAGTCCGCCGAACAGGGCGGCATCTGGTCGCGCTTCTCCTTCGTGGGGGTGTCGTCGTTCGGCGTGCTCACCCAGGAGGGCGACAACACCCGGTGGATCGACTACGGCCTCTCCGCCGACCGGGCCTTGGGCTCCGCCGCAGAGCTGGGCCCGCTGGCAGCCCTGGCCTATCTGTTCGACCGCTGGCAGACGCCGCGGTTGCCCGAACACCCGCCGCTGACCGGTGGCCTCGTCGGTTTCATCGGGTGGGAGGCGATCCGTCAGATTGAACGCCTGCCGCATCAGCCGCCGGCCGACTACGACGTACCCGGTCAGTCCTTCAGCTTCGTCGCCGACCTCGTCGTACTCGACCACAAGTACGGCACCGTGCAGCTCATCGCCAACGTCCTGAACGACGGCACCGACACGCCAGACACACTGTGGGCGGATGCGACGGCTCGCCTGGATTCCCTGCAAAAGCGCCTCGCCGCCCCCGGGGAAGCCTGGCTAGCCGAGGTCGACCTGCAGGCACCGAGCGCGCCGAGCAATCGCACCACGCGCGAAGACTTTCTCGCCGCCGTCAACATCGGCAAGCAGCACATCGTCGATGGCGATGTTTTTCAGGTCGTCATCTCCCAGCGCTTCGACCAGGTCTGCACCGCGCACCCAATCGACGTCTACCGGGTGCTGCGCAGCCTCAATCCGAGCCCGTACATGTACCTGCTGAGCCTGGAAACACCGAGCGGAGACCCGTACTGGATCGTTGGGTCCTCACCCGAAGCCCTCGTCAAGGTTCAAGACCAACGTGTCTTCACCCATCCGATCGCCGGCTCGAAGCCGCGCGGCACCACACCGGATGCCGACGCCGACTACGCGATCGAACTCGCCGGTGACCCCAAGGAACGTGCAGAGCACCTCATGCTCGTCGACCTGGCCCGCAACGACCTGCTCAAGGTCTGCACCGCCGGATCCGTTGAAGTGACCGAGTTCATGCGCATCGAACGCTTCAGTCACATCATGCACCTGGTCTCCTCGGTCGAGGGCAACCTGGTGCCCGGCAAAACCGCGATCGACGTCTTCCGCGCCACGTTCCCGGCTGGAACCTTGTCGGGCGCTCCGAAACCGCGGGCTCTGGAGATCATCGACGCCCTCGAACCGGCCCAGCGCGGCGTGTATGGGGGAGTGGTCGGCTACTTCGGCTTTGCCGGTGACGCCGACCTCGCCATCGCCATTCGCACCGCGACGATCAAGGACGGCATCGCCCGCGTGCAGGCGGGTGGCGGCGTCGTCACCGATTCCGACCCGGCCTCCGAGTACCAGGAATCCCAGAACAAGGCCGCCGCACCATTGCGTGCGGTCGCCGTGGCCAACGCGATGCGGAGGGTTTTCTAATGGTGCCCGATACCCCGACAGAAACAGCCAAACGGATGTCGCCCCGTCGGCTCAAACTCATTCTCATCCTCACCATTCTGGGTGCGAGCGCACTGGCATTGCTGGCCTGGACCCAGGTCTGGGTCCACGCGGAAGTGGGACTTCCCGACGCTGGCACCCAGGTGCTGCAGATCGACGGAGCCATCGCCGCGCCGGCGCTGACGGCACTCGCGCTCTGCGGTTTCGCCCTGGCCGGTGCCCTCACCATTGCCGGTCGGCTCATTCGCATCGTGCTCGGCGCCCTCGAGGTATTGCTCGGGGTGTCGGTGTTTCTCGCCGCGTTCCTCGCGGTCGACGACCCATCGCGAGCCAGTGCCGCTGCGGTCACCGCAGCGACGGGCATCGCCGGACATGAATCCATTCAGCTGAGCGTGCTCGGCACAGTTGTCACGCCGTGGCCATACGTCGCCATGGCGGCGGCGGTACTCATGGCCGCCACCGGGGTGATGGTGATCCTGACCAGCGCGCGCTGGCCTGGCCCGACCCGCAAGTACCAGGCCGTGCGTTTTGAATCGGTCGCCTCAGCCGACGGTTCCGTGCCGGCTGCGCCCTTCGTCGGCGACTCGCCGCCCGCACCGACCGCCGCGAGCGACTCGGTCGGCGACTGGGACGATCTCAGTCGCGGTGAAGACCCGACCGCTCGCTGAAGGCGGGCCGTCGCTCCGCTAGACTTGACCCGCTGGTCAACGCACGCAGTAGTTAACGTATTTACGAGGAGAACCATGAGCATCGATCTGTCAGATCCCGGACACGGCCACTCCCCGGCGGCCTGGACCGCGGTCATCATCATGCTGGCCGCTTTCACCATCGGCACCACAGCCTTCTTCTTCGAGCTGGTCTGGCTCGTCTGGGCGTCCTTCGGGCTGCTCATCGCCGGCGTCATCGTCGGCTACGTACTCAGCAAGGTCGGCTACGGCGTCAATGCCACGTCGCCCGGCCACTGACCGGCTGCAAAGAGACCTGGTGCTTCAAGAACTTCTCGCCGGCTCGGTATCCGATGCCGAACAACGCCTCCTGACTCGCCCGCTGGCGACCGTCGAGACGGCGGCGCGCGCCCACGCGCCCGCACTCGACGCGCTGGCGGCTTTGGCCCCGGCTGATCGCGTCAAGATTCTCGCGGAAATCAAGCGGGCCAGCCCCAGCCGCGGTTCCCTGGCGGCCATTACCGACCCGGCAGCACTTGCTGTCTCCTATGAGACCGGCGGGGCGAGCGCTATCAGCGTGCTAACCGAGGGTCGCCGCTTTCACGGCTCACTGACCGACCTCGTACAGGTGCGGGCTGCGGTGAGCATTCCTATCCTCCGCAAGGACTTCATCGGAACCCCATATCAGGTGTTCGAAGCGCGCGCAGCCGGCGCCGACCTTGTGCTGCTGATCGTGGCCGCGCTCGATCAGGCCACCCTCGTCTCCCTCCACGATCTCATTCGTGAGCTCGGCATGACCGCCCTGGTCGAAACGCACAGCGGCGACGAAGTGAGCCGCGCACTCGACATCGGTGCGAGCCTGGTCGGGGTCAACGCCCGCGACCTGTCCACTTTTGAACTCGACCAGAACCTCTTCGAAACTCTGGCCGACAAAATTCCGTCCGGCGTCATCCGAGTCGCCGAATCTGCCGTCAAGACTGCCGCCGACGTCGCGCACTACCGTGCAGCCGGCGCCGACGTCGTCTTGGTCGGCGAAGCGCTCGTCACGAGCGACCCCATCCGAACCCTCTCCGAGTTTTTGGCGGTTTAAATGTCTTTGCGAAAAGAATCCTTGCGTGCGCAGTCCGGCCCGTATTTCGGCGGCTTCGGCGGCCGGTTCGTGCCCGAATCCCTCGTGGCGGCGCTCGATGAACTCACGGCGGAATACGAACTCGCCAAGAACGATCCCGCCTTCGCCGCGGCCCTGATGGAGTTGCACGTCAACTACGCCGGTCGCCCCTCGATCATCACCGAGGTTCCGCGCTTCGCCGAGTACGCCGGCGGCGCCCGCATCATCCTCAAACGCGAAGATCTCAATCACACCGGCTCGCACAAGATCAACAACGCCCTGGGCCAGGCCCTGCTCACCAAGCGCATCGGCAAGACCCGCGTCATCGCGGAAACCGGGGCCGGCCAGCACGGCGTGGCCACGGCCACCGTCGCCGCCCTCTTCGGGCTGGAGTGCGTCGTCTACATGGGCGAGGTCGACACCGAACGCCAGGCCCTCAACGTGGCCCGGATGCGCCTGCTCGGTGCTGAGGTCGTTCCGGTCAAGACCGGCTCGCGCACCCTGAAGGATGCCATCAACGACGCCATGCGCGACTGGGTCACCAACGTTGAGACCACCAACTATATTTTCGGAACCGTGGCCGGCCCGCATCCGTTCCCCGCCATGGTGCGTGACTTTCAGAAGATCATCGGTGAAGAAGCCCGTCAGCAGGTGCTCGACCTGACCGGCAGCCTGCCGGATGCTGTCACAGCCTGTGTCGGCGGCGGCTCCAACGCCATGGGCATCTTTCATGCCTTCCTCGACGACCCGGATGTCGCCCTGTTCGGCTATGAGGCGGCCGGCGACGGCATTGACACGCCGCGGCACGCTGCCACCATCACCAAGGGGCGTCCCGGAGTACTGCACGGCGCCCGCAGCATGCTGCTGCAGGACGAAGACGGCCAAACCATCGATTCCCACTCTATCTCGGCCGGCCTCGACTATCCGGGGGTCGGACCGGAGCACGCCTGGCTCGCGAGCATCGGCCGGGCCACCTACCTGCCGATCAGCGACGACGAGGCGATGAGCGCCCTGCGCCTGCTCAGCCGCACCGAGGGCATCATCCCCGCGATCGAGTCGTCGCACGCCCTCGCCGGCACCCTCGAACTCGGCCGTGCGCTCGGCCCTGAAGCGACCATCCTGGTCAACCTCAGCGGTCGCGGCGACAAAGACATGGAAACAGCGGGCCGGTACTTCGATCTGCTCGACGAAGGCGCTGACCAGTCATGACCACCCCCGTTTTTCGACATGGAACGACGAGCGGCATCGTGAGCTCGGTCGAACAGACCATTTCCCGCCGCCGGACCGAGGGCGGGGGAGCCCTCATCGGCTACCTGCCGGTTGGTTTCCCCACCCTGAACGAGAGCATCGACGCGGCGGTGGCCCTCGTCGCCAACGGCGTCGACATCATCGAACTCGGCCTGCCCTACTCCGACCCCGTGATGGATGGCCCGGTCATTCAGGCGGCAACCCAGCAGGCACTGGCCAACGGGTTCAAACTCCGCCACGGTTTTGAAGCGATCAGGGCCATCACCGAGCAGGTCGACGCGCCCGTTCTGGTGATGACCTACTGGAACCCGGTCGTTCAGTACGGAGCTGAGCGTTTCGCCGATGACCTCCGGGCCGCCGGGGGCGCGGGTCTGATCACCCCCGACCTCATTCCCGATGAAGCCGCCGACTGGATGGCCGCGAGCGAGCGCACCGGACTCGACCGGGTGTTCCTGGCCGCGCCGTCCTCGTCCGATGCCCGCCTGGTGCAGGCGATCGAAGCCAGCCGCGGATTTGTCTATACCGTCTCAACGATGGGTACCACCGGTGCTCGCGCGGGCGTCGATGCCGCCGCTCGTATCCTGGTGGAACGCCTGCGCGCCGCCGGCTGCACGAGCGCCTGCGTCGGCCTCGGCATCTCCACCCCCGAGCAGGTCCGTGAGATTCTCGGCTACGCCGACGGCGCCATCGTCGGCTCTGCGCTCGTGAAAGCGCTCACCGACGGGGGAGTACCCGCCGTTGCCCGCCTGGCGCTCGAACTCGCCGCCGGCGCGAACGATATTCGCCCGCCGTCGCCGCCCCGGTAAATTGTCACTTCGGTAGATCCAGGCGCGTTCTACGCTAAATTGTTCGAGGCGATCGATTCGCCCCAGGTGGCGTGAGTCACGATGAAAGGTAGTACCCAGGTGTCTTTGAGTCTTCTGAGCACGAGCATCCCGAGCCCCGCGTGGAGCTTCTTTGACCTCGGTCCGTTCCGCATTCACGCCTACGCGCTGTGCATCCTCGCCGGAATCATCCTCGCGACGGTCATCACGTCGCGCCGCCTCACCAAGCGCGGCGCCGAGCCGGGAGTCGTACTCGACATCATCCTCTGGGCCGTGCCGCTCGGCATCGTCGGTGCGCGTATCTACCACGTGCTCACCCACCCGGGCGACTATTTCTTCGAGGGAGCCGATCTGCTCCGCACCCTGTATATCTGGGAGGGCGGCAACGCGATCTTCGGCTCCCTGATCGGTGGTGCCGTCGGTGCCTGGATCGGCTGCCTCCTGGCCGGTATCCGTTTTTGGACCTTCGCCGACGCCGTCGCACCCGCGCTGCTCGTCGCCCAGGCGACCGGCCGGCTCGGCAACTGGTTCAACCACGAACTTTTCGGGCTGCCGACGACCCTGCCGTGGGGCCTGGAAATTGACCCAAGCAACCCGGCATTCCCGGTGGGGCTGCCGGACGGCACGCTGTTCCACCCGACTTTTCTCTACGAAATCATTTGGAACCTGCTCGGTGTTGCCGTCATCCTCTATCTGGAACGCAAGTTTCGGCTGCGCTTCGGGCAAACCCTGGGTGCCTACCTGATCTGGTATGGACTGGGTCGCAGCTTTTTTGAATCGATTCGCATTGACCCGAGCGAGATTTACTTCGGAATCCGCACTAACGTCTGGGCGGCCATGGCGGCCATTGCCGTCGGTCTGATCATTATTCTGGTGCAGCGTCACCGTCACCCCGGCCTCGAGCCCAGCGCCTATGTGCCCGGTCGGGAATGGATTGGTCCGGACGCTGGGGTAGAATTTGAGGACAGCGATTCGGATGATCTTGATCAAAGCTCCGCGGATCAGAGCGATGATGCCGATGAACGCACCGAATCACCCGAGGCTCCAGCCACAAGCACGAGCGCTTCGCGTCTGTAGAGTTCGTTCGCTGACATCCAGCCAACACACACGTAGCGCCGCCCGAATGCGGGCCTGACCCGAACCGGGCAAGCGTTATGGTTTTCCGCACACATCTCCTTCGGGCCAGCGTCGTCCCTTATTGCCAGTCATTTCGTGAGGACGGTCTCAATGGCGCAGAAACCTCTCTACTCCCGCTTCAGCAGCATGCCCGAAGCATCCGGTTTGTACGATCCGGCGGCCGAACGCGACGCGTGCGGCCTGGCCATGGTGGCGACCCTGCGAGGAACCGCCGGGCACGACATCATCACGCAGGCCCTCGACGCCCTGCGTAACCTGGAACACCGCGGGGCCGTCGGCTCCGACGCCGGAACCGGTGACGGTGCCGGCATCATCACCCAGATACCGGATGCCTTCCTGCGTGCCGTCACGGATATCGCGCTTCCCCCGGTGGGGCAGTACGCCGTCGGCAACGTTTTTCTGCCAACCGATCCGACCGCTCGCACCGCCATCAAACGCGCCATCAGCCTGATCGCGGACGAGGAAAGCCTCAGCATCCTCGGCTGGCGTGAGGTTCCGGTACACCCGGAAGACCTCGGCAGCCAGGCCCGCGCGAACATGCCCGCCATCCAACAGCTGTTCGTGCAGAGCACTCGCACCACCGAAGCCGGCGCTCCGTTCTCCGACATCGCGCTGGATCGGCAGACCTTTCGGCTGCGCAAGCGCGCCGAACGCGAGCTCGAGATCTACTTCGTGTCGCTGTCCTGCCGCACCCTGGTCTACAAAGGCATGGTCACGACCCTGCAGCTCGAACCGTTCTACCCCGATCTGTCCGACGAACGTTTCGTCTCAACGCTCGCCCTCGTGCACTCGCGTTACTCCACGAACACGTTCCCGTCCTGGCCGCTCGCCCAGCCGTTCCGCATGATCGCCCACAACGGTGAGATCAACACGGTGCAGGGAAACCGCAACTGGATGCGCGCGCGTCAGTCCCAGCTCGAGTCTGAGCTGCTCGGCGACCTCGCCCCCCTGCTGCCGATTGTCACCCCTGGCGCCAGCGACTCTGCCTCGTTCGATGAGGTCGTCGAACTGCTCAGCCTGTCCGGGCGGTCGCTGCCCCACGCCATCATGATGATGGTGCCGGAGGCCTGGGAAAACCAGACCGACCTCGACGACGAACGTCGCGACTTCTACGAGTACCACTCTATGCTCATGGAACCGTGGGACGGCCCCGCCGCGATCGTCTTCACCGACGGATCCCTCGTCGGCGCCACCCTCGACCGCAACGGCCTGCGCCCCGGACGCTACCTGATCACCGACGACGGCCTCGTCGTGCTCGCGAGCGAAATCGGCGTACTCGGAATCGACCCGGCCCGGGTCGTGCGCAAGGGCCGCCTGCGCCCCGGCCAGATGTTTTTAGTCGACACCAAGGCCGGCCGCATCATCGACGACCGGGAGATCAAGGCCGAACTGTCGGCCAGTGAGCCGTGGGGCGAATGGCTCCAAAAAGGTCGCATCAACCTCAAGGATCTGCCGGAGCGGGAGCACATCGTGCACCCGCCGGCATCCGTTGTGCGTCGCCAGCGCACCTTCGGCTATACCGAAGAAGAGGTGCGCATTCTGCTCACCCCGATGGCGCGCACTGGAGCCGAACCGCTCGGCGCCATGGGCAGCGACACGCCCATCGCGGTGCTGAGCGACCGCCCGCGCCTCATGTTCGACTACTTCACTCAGCAGTTCGCGCAGGTCACCAACCCGCCGCTCGACTCGATTCGTGAAGAAGTCGTCACAAGCCTCAAGCTCGGTCTCGGCCCGGAACGCAACCTGCTCTCCGCCGGTCCGGAGCATGCCCGCCAGGTCGTTTTGGACTTCCCGGTCATCGACAACGACGAATTGGCGAAGATCCAGCACATCGACCCGGCCGTCGGCAGCCGTACCACCACGACCATTCGTGGCCTGTACCGCTTTGAAGAGGGCCCAGACGCCCTGGCCAAGCGACTCGCCGCGATCTGCGCCCTGGTCGATGAGGCCATCGAGGCCGGCGCCCTGTTCATCGTGCTGAGCGACCGCGACTCCAACAAGGACCTCGCCCCGATCCCGTCGCTGCTCATGATCGCCGCAGTGCACCACCACCTCATTCGCACCGAAAACCGCATGAAGGTCGGCATCGTGGTCGAGGCCGGCGACGTGCGCGAAGTGCACCACATTGCCCTGCTCATGGGCTACGGCGCATCAGCCGTGAACCCCTACCTCGCCATGGAAACCTGCGAAGACCTCGTGCGAAGCGGCATCATCACCAACGTCACGCCCGAAAAGGCCGTGCGCAACGTGATCAAGGCCCTCGGCAAGGGAGTGCTCAAAATCATGTCGAAGATGGGCATCTCCACCGTGTCCTCCTACGCCGGCGCCCAGACCTTCGAAGCCGTCGGCCTATCCCAGTCCTTCGTCGACCAGTACTTCACCGGTACCACGAGCAAGCTCGGCGGCGTCGGCATCGACGTGATCGGTGTCGAAAACCTGTCGCGTCACGCCTCCGCGTACCCAATGGATGCTGCGGTGACCGCGCACGAGCGCCTCGCGACCGGCGGCGAATACCAGTGGCGCCGCGATGGTGCCCCGCATCTGTTCAACCCGGAGACCATCTTCCGGCTGCAGCACGCCACTCGCACCAAGCGCTACGACATCTTTCGCGAGTACACGAAAATGGTCGACGACCAGGCCGAATCGCTCATGACCCTGCGCGGTATGTTCACGCTCAGCCCGGGCCAGCGCACTCCGGTGCCGCTCGACGAGGTCGAATCGGTGTCGCAGATCGTCAAACGGTTCTCGACCGGCGCGATGAGCTACGGTTCCATTTCGCAGGAGGCGCACGAGACTCTCGCGATCGCCATGAACCGTCTGGGCGGCAAGTCCAATACCGGTGAGGGCGGCGAAGACCTCGACCGTCTGCTCGACCCGGCCCGGCGCAGCGCCGTCAAGCAGGTCGCCTCGGGCCGGTTCGGTGTGACGAGCATGTACCTGACCCACGCCGACGACATCCAGATCAAACTCGCCCAGGGTGCCAAGCCCGGCGAGGGCGGTCAGCTGCCTCCCACCAAGGTGTACCCGTGGATCGCCCGCACCCGGCACGCCACGGCCGGCGTCGGCCTCATCTCGCCGCCGCCGCACCACGACATCTACTCGATCGAAGACTTGAAGCAGCTCATCTTCGACCTGAAACGCGCCAACCCCAAGGCACGCATCCACACCAAACTGGTCAGCCAGTCCGGTATCGGTGCCGTCGCGGCCGGTGTTGCCAAAGCCCTCTCCGACGTGATCTTGATCAGCGGCCACGACGGCGGGACGGGTGCCAGCCCGGTCAACTCGCTCAAGCACGCCGGAACCCCGTGGGAACTCGGCCTCGCCGAAACCCAGCAGACGCTCATGCTCAACGGCATGCGTGACCGCGTGGTGGTGCAGGTAGATGGCCAGCTGAAGACCGGCCGTGACGTACTCATCGGTGCCCTGCTCGGTGCTGAGGAATTCGGCTTCGCCTCCGCTCCGCTTGTTGTGTCGGGCTGCATCATGATGCGCGTCTGCCACCTCGACACCTGCCCGGTCGGCGTTGCCACTCAGAACCCGGAACTGCGCAAACGTTTCGCAGGCCAGGCCGACCACGTCGTGAATTTCTTCGAGTTCATCGCCCAGGAGGTGCGTGAGTACCTCGCTGAGCTCGGCTTCCGCAGCCTCGATGAGGCCATCGGCCACCGCGAGGTGCTGAACGTGAACCGTGCACTCACTCACTGGAAGGCGCAGGGGCTTGACCTCTCTCCCATCCTGAGCGGCCCGGACTTCTCGGAGGCAGAACCGCGCAAGTGGGCGCGCGCTCAGGAGCACGAACTCGACAAGCACTTCGACAACGAACTGATTCGGCGCAGCCAGAGCGTGCTCGAACACGGCGGGACAATCAGGATCGACCTGCCGATTCGCAACACCGAACGCGCCGTCGGTACCATGCTCGGCAACCAGGTCACCCTGCGCCACGGCGAGAACGGTCTGCCGGCCGGCTCGATCGAGGTCACTCTCACCGGCTCAGCCGGACAGTCCTTCGGGGCATTCCTGCCGAGCGGAATCACCCTGCGCCTCGAGGGCGAATCCAACGACTACGTCGGCAAGGGCCTGTCAGGCGGGCAGATCATCGTGCGCCCCGACCGGGCCAGCCAGTTCCCGGCCGAAGACAACGTCATCGCCGGAAACGTCATCGGCTACGGCGCCACGCAGGGCAGCATGTTCATTCGCGGCATTGTCGGGGAACGATTCCTCGTGCGCAACTCCGGCGCGATCGCCGTCGTCGAGGGCGTGGGCGACCACGCGCTCGAATACATGACCGGCGGCCTCGCCCTCATCCTCGGCGAGACCGGACGCAACCTTGGCGCCGGTATGAGTGGCGGTACGGCTTACGTCTACGGGCTGACCGCCGAACGGGTCAACCGTGACGCGCTGACCTCGGGGGAGCTCAGGTTGCTCGCTCTCGAGAGCGTCGACCGGGAGATCGTGCGCGACCTGCTCGAACAACACCGGGACCAGACCGATTCAGCACTCGCCAAGCGCATGCTGTCGAAGTTGGAAGAAACCATGAACACATTTGTCAAGGTACTGCCGCGCGACTACGCGGCCGTACTGGAGACCAGGCAGACGGCCGTCGACGAGGGACTCGATCCCGACGGACTCGTTGTCTGGAATCGAATTCTGGAGGTAACCAATGGCTGATCCGAAGGGATTCCTGAAGACCACCGACCGCGAGCTGCCTGCTCGCCGTCCGGTGGCCATCCGTTTGATGGACTGGAAAGAGGTCTACGAGCAGGGTGACGCCGCTGTCCTCAAACGTCAGGCCGGCCGCTGCATGGACTGCGGAGTGCCGTTCTGTCACCAGGGCTGCCCGCTCGGCAACCTCATTCCGGAGTGGAACGACCTGGTCTGGCGCGATGAGGGCCGTGCGGCCATCGAGCGCCTGCACGCCACGAACAACTTTCCGGAGTTCACTGGTCGTCTCTGCCCGGCCCCGTGTGAGTCGTCGTGCGTGCTCGGCATCAACCAGCCCGCCGTCACCATCAAGCAGGTCGAGGTGTCGATCATCGACCAGGCCTTTGCCAAGGGCTGGGTGCAACCGCAGCCGCCCGGACGCCTGACCGGTAAGACCGTCGCCGTCGTCGGATCCGGTCCTGCCGGACTGGCCGCAGCCCAGCAGCTGACCCGCGCCGGCCACACCGTTGCCGTGTTCGAACGCGACGACCGCATCGGCGGCCTGCTCCGCTACGGCATCCCCGACTTCAAGATGGAGAAGAAGCACCTCGAACTGCGTCTGGCGCAGATGACGGCGGAGGGAACCCGGTTCCGCGCCAACGTCAACATCGGCGCGGACATCACCTGGGACGACCTGCGCGCCCGCTACGACGCCGTCGTGGTGGCGACCGGTGCCATGGTTCCCCGCGACCTGCCCATTCCGGGGCGCGACCTGCCCGGCGTGCACTTCGCCATGGAATACCTGGTGCAGCAGAACAAGATCGGCGCCGGCGGAGCCATCGAAGCGCAGATCACCGCCGAGGGTAAGCACGTCGTCGTGCTCGGTGGTGGTGACACCGGGGCCGACTGCATCGGGACCGCACACCGTCAACTGGCAGCATCCGTCACCAACTTGGCGATAGGCAAGCAGCCGGGCACCACTCGGCCGGAAAACCAGCCGTGGCCGATGTCCCCGACCCTGTTCGAGGTCTCCAGCGCCCACGAAGAGGGTGGCACCCGCCAGTACCTCGCGTCGACGGTTGAATTTCTGGCCAACGATTTCGGTGAGGTACGTGCCATTCGCATCGCCGAGACCGAATACCTCGACGGACGCCGCGTTCCCAAGGCCGGCACCGAGATGGAGATTCCGGCCGATCTCGTGCTGCTCGCGATGGGCTTCACTGGCCCGGAGCCGGACGACCTCAGCCACCAGCTAAAGCTTCCGTTCGACGGTCGCGGCAACGTCGAACGCGACGGCAACTACCAGACCAGCCACGAGGGCGTCTTCGTCGCCGGCGATGCCGGTCGCGGCCAGTCACTCATCGTCTGGGCTATCGCCGAAGGACGCGCTGCGGCCGCTGCGGTCGACCAGTTCCTGGAAGGCCAGACCCAACTGCCATCTCCCGTTAAGCCCACGGACCGCTCCTTCGCCCTCTAAACCCTTACTCTTCCTGCACCACGTCGTAATGCGCTCACAAAGCGCGGAAATCGGAGATTCACCAGAATGAGACGCGCAAAAATCGTCGCCACCCTCGGGCCGGCGGCTGCCAGCTACGAGCAGATCAGAGCGCTCATCGACGCGGGCGTTGACGTCTGCCGAATGAACCTGAGCCACGGCAACTACCAGGTGCACGAGAGCGTCTACGCCAACGTGCGTAAGGCTGCCAACGACTCCGGGCGTGCCGTCGCCGTCATGGTCGACCTGCAGGGCCCCAAGATTCGCCTCGGCAAGTTCGAGGACGGCCCGTACGAGCTCGCCGTCGGTGACATTTTCAAGATCACCACCGAAGACGTGCTCGGCACCAAAGAGCTCTCCGGCACCACCTTCAAGGGTCTGCCGCACGACGTGCACCCCGGCGACTTTCTGCTCATCGACGATGGCAAGGTGAAGGTGCAGGTCGTCGAAACGGATGGCGTCGTCGTCACCACCCGCGTGATCGTCGCCGGCCCGGTCTCCAACAACAAGGGCATCAACCTGCCCGGCGTAGCAGTGAACGTGCCGGCCCTGTCGGAGAAGGACGAAGCCGACCTGCGCTGGGGCCTCCGTCTCGGAGCCGACCTCATCGCCCTCTCTTTTGTGCGCAGCGCCGATGACATCACCCGCGTGCACGAGATCATGGCCGAAGAGGGCCGCCGCGTTCCGGTGATCGCCAAGATCGAGAAGCCGCAGGCCGTCGACAACCTCGAAGAGATCGTCGACGCCTTCGACGCGATCATGGTCGCCCGCGGCGACCTCGGCGTCGAGCTTCCGCTCGAGGCCGTGCCGATCGTGCAGAAGCAGGCCGTGGAGATCGCTCGCCGCATGGCCAAGCCCGTCATCGTCGCCACGCAGATGCTCGAATCCATGATTCTGAGCCCGGTGCCCACCCGCGCCGAGACCAGCGACGTCGCCAACGCCGTGCTCGATGGTGCTGATGCCGTCATGCTCAGCGGTGAGACCAGCGTCGGAGAATACCCCGTTGTCACGGTACAGACCATGGCCCGCATCGTGGAATCCACCGAGGTGCACGGCCTCGAGCGCATCGGCAAGCTGACCAACCGTCCGCGCACCCAGGGCGGTGCGATCACCCTCGCCGCCATCGAGGTGGCCGAGTTCGTCGATGCCAAGTTCCTCTGCATCTTCACCGAGTCCGGCGACTCGGCCCGCCGCATGTCCCGCCTGCGGTCGAAGATCCCGATGCTGGCCTTCACGCCGGAGCCGGGCATCCGTCGTCGTCTGGCCCTCACCTGGGGCGTTCAGACGTACCTGGTGGAGCCGGTGACCCACACCGACGCGATGTTCGGTCAGGTCGATGATATTCTCATCGGTCAGGGTCTCGCCGAAATCGGTGACAAGGTCGTCGTCATCTCCGGTTCCCCTCCCGGAATCGTCGGGTCGACGAACGACATTCGCGTGCACCGCGTGGGCGACGCCCACAACGAGGTCGCACCGGCGTACGTCAAGAAGTAGCGGTCAACACGAGAAGCCCCGCCCGTACGTTTGGGGCGGGGCTTCTCGTGTCTAGACAAACTGGCCGGTGTCATCTGCCCGCGCATCGACCTAATTCTGCACGAACGTGCAGGGCGCGCTTGAACACAACAAAAAACCCCGCTGATCGGGTATTTTGCTGTGAGAATTTGGTACCGGTGGTGGGACTCGAACCCACACGTCCTTGCGAACAAAGCATTTTGAGTGCTCCGCGTCTGCCATTCCGCCACACCGGCTTACAACTACTCGTTCAGAATACCGTAGGCTTTTGCTCGTGACCGACCAAGACAGCACCCCCACCCCTCCGCGCCGCGTTGTCGTCGCTGAGGATGAATCCCTCATCCGCCTCGACATCGTCGAGATTCTGCGCGACAACGGCTTTGAAGTCGTCGGCGAAGCCGGTGACGGAGAAACAGCGGTCGCCTTGGCGCGGGAGCTTCGCCCCGACCTGGTCATCATGGACGTCAAGATGCCCCAGCTCGACGGCATCAGCGCTGCTGAACGCTTGTCCAAAGAGCACATCGCACCGGTCGTGCTGCTGACCGCGTTCAGCCAGAAGGAACTGGTCGAGCGTGCCACCGAAGCCGGCGCACTGGCCTACGTCGTCAAGCCGTTCACCCCGAACGACCTGCTGCCCGCGATCGAGATCGCCCTCTCGCGCTACAGCCAGATCATCACCCTCGAAGCCGAGGTCGCCGACCTGGTCGAACGGTTCGAGACCCGCAAGCTCGTCGACCGGGCCAAGGGCCTGCTCAACGAGAAGATGGGCCTGACCGAGCCTGAAGCCTTCCGTTGGATCCAGAAGGCCTCGATGGACCGTCGCCTCACCATGCACGACGTGTCGCAGGCGATTATCGAGCAGCTCAGCGCCAAGAAGTAGAAACGTCTCAGAGAACGGCGCGGCAGATCCTGCCGGGCCGTTTTTTGTACCCGGGCATCTGATCGGCTGGCGTGTCGGAGGTGTCCGATACGCTCGAACAGACGAAGGACGGGCGCATGTTCCTATTGGACGGCAGCGTGGTGACGAGCGCGAGTGACCTGAGCGCGGCATCCGTCTGCGAGTTTGCGTTTCTGCGCCGCATCGACGCGAAGCTCGGCCGCATCGACGCTGTGGTCGACCCGGTCGACGCGATGTTGGAGCGCACCTCGCGGCTGGGCGACGAGCATGAGCACCGGGTGCTCGAGCGGTACCGGCTGGGCCAGTCTGTGGTCGAAATTTCCCGTCCAGAGCGGATGGCTCGCCCCGCTCTGGAGATTGCCGCCGACCAAACGCGGCTGGCTTTCGGCACGACCGCCGAGGTCATCTTTCAGGCCACGTTCTTCGACCCACACTTCGGCTCACCGACCGCAGACATCGCCTTTCTCGGATTCGCTGACTTCATCGTGCGCCAGGATGACGGCACCTGGCTGCTACAAGACACCAAACTGGCCCGGCACGCCCGAGTGACCGCGCTGCTGCAGCTCGCCGCCTACGCCGACCAGCTCGACCGCATTGGCGTACCAACGGCCGACTCTGTCGAACTGTTGCTCGGTGACGGGTCCGTGAGCGGGCATCCGCTCGCTGATATTCGCCCGGTGTACCGTAAACGCAGGCAGCGCCTGCTGCAGATCATCACGGAACGACTCGCCGACACCCAGCCGGTAGCGTGGGGAGACCCGCGATACACGGTCTGCGGACGCTGTACTACCTGTGAGGCCGAGGTGCAGGCGCACCGCGATCCCTTGCTGGTCGCCGGGCTGCGCCTGTCGCAGCGGGCGCGGCTGGCGGCCGGCGGCATTGGCACAATCGACGATCTCGCGGCGTTAACCGAAGACATCGACGGCATGTCGGACTCGACGCTCACCGCCCTGCGTACGCAGGCGCGGCTACAGCTTCAGGCGGTCCCCGGTACAGCTCCGCCGGTCGATCTGTACAACCCAGGGGCGCTGTCAGTGCTGCCCGAATCGAACCCGGGCGACATCTTCTTCGACTTCGAGGGCGACCCGCTCTATTCAGAGGGAAACGCGACCGAAGGCGACGCCCCTGACGGCTCGACCACGCAGTGGGGCCTGGACTACCTGTTCGGCCTGGTGCAGACCGACGAATCCTTTCACCCTTTCTGGGCGCACACCTGGGCCGAGGAGAAGGCCGCGCTCACCGACTTTCTGGCCTACCTCGGGAGGCGTCGAGCCCAGTTTCCTGGCCTCCACGTGTACCACTACGCCGCCTACGAGCGCACCCACCTGCTCAGCCTCGCCGCCCGGCACGGCGTCGGCGAAGACCAGATCGACCGGCTGCTGCGCGAGAACGTGCTCGTCGATCTGTACCCGCTCGTGCGCAAAACCATGCGCGTCGGGTCGCGCTCGTACTCGATCAAAAAGCTCGAACCGCTCTACATGGGCGCGGAACTGCGCGGCGGCGAGGTCACCAACGCGGCGGACTCCATCACCGAATACGCCGCAGCCCGCGACCTGCACGCTCACGGCGACCAGGTCGAGGCGCAACGCATGCTCGCCTCCATCGCCGACTACAACCGCTACGACTGCGTCTCAACGCTGCGCCTGCGCGACTGGTTGCTCACGCTGGCGCGCGGAGCGGGCATCCGCTCGGCCGGTGGCACGGCCGAAGCGGATGCCGACCCGCTGGAGCCGTCACCGGTGCGCGACGCCCTGCTCGCCCGCGCTGCGCCAACGACACCGCACACCCCGCGCAGCATCGACCAGACCGCGGCCGCCTTTGCCGCCGCCGCAATGGACTACCACCGGCGAGAGCAGAAGAGCTTTTGGTGGGGGCACTATTTTCGGCTCGAGTACCCGATCGATGAATGGCAGGACACCCGCGACGTCCTCGTCGTCGAAGGCGTCGACGTAGAGCGCGACTGGTTCCGAGAAGGTATGCAGCGCGTCGACCGTCGCCACCTCTGGTTGCGCGGTCGCCTGGCACCGGGCAGCAGCATTAAACCGGGCGACCAGGCTGGCCCGTACCTGCTCTACGAATACCCCGGACCGTTTGTCAACCCCGACAGTGCGGACGGCGCACGCGCCCATCGCACCGTCAAAGTGCTGGACGTCAGCGATGACGGCATCCTGATTGAAGAGACACTGCTCAAGGACACGGCTCGCTATAGCGACCGGCCGAGTGCCCTGGCACCCGCCGCACCGCCACGGCCCCTGCAGCAGAAACCCGCTATCGACGAGTGGGCCAAAGCTATCGTCGACGCCCAGCCCGGCTGGCCGCGCGACTCGATGGTCGATATTCTGCGTCGCACACCGCCGCGCACCGAAAGCGGGCACCTGGCCGCCACTCGGGCCGGCGGCAGCACCATCGATGCCGTCATCGCGACCCTGCTCGATCTGGATCACTCCTACCTAGCGATCCAGGGGCCACCCGGCACCGGCAAGACCTACCTCGGCGCATACGTCATCACCGCACTTGTGCAGCGGCACGGCTGGAAGATCGGCGTTGTCGCCCAGTCCCACGCGGTGGTGGAGAACCTGCTCGACGCCGTCATCAGCGCCGGGCTCGAGCCGGCTCTCGTCGGCAAAGTCGCCAAGACCGGCGCCGATGCGGCGGAACCCGCCTACACCGTGCTGCCGAAAGACGGGCAACTTCTGTTCGCACTGGATCACACCGCGACGGGATTCGTCGTCGGCGGCACCGCGTGGGACTTCAGCAATCCGGCCCGCGTGCCACGACACAGCCTCGATCTACTCGTCGTCGATGAGGCCGGCCAATTCTCGCTCGCCTCCACCATCGCGGCCAGTGTCGGCGCCCGCAATCTGCTGCTGCTCGGTGACCCGCAGCAACTGCCGCAGGTCAGCCAGGGCCGGCATCCCGAGCCGATCGACCAGTCTGCCCTGGGCTGGGTCGCCGCCGGCCACGACGTGCTTCCCGCCGACCTGGGCTACTTTCTCGCCGAGAGCCGCCGCATGCACCCCGCGGTCACCGAGCCCGTCTCCCGACTGTCCTACGGCGGCCTGTTGCGTGCCGATCCGACTACGTCGACCCGCTTTCTTGTAGGAATTCGGCCCGGTGTGCACGCCGTGCCGGTCGTGCACACCGGCAATTCCATTTCATCAGCCGAAGAGGCGGATGCCGTCGTGGCACTCGTGCGCGGCGTACTCGGCCGGCTGTGGACAGACCCGACCATGGATCTTGTCGATGACCCCCTGACCGAAGCCGACGTGATCGTCGTGACTCCGTACAACGCCCAGTTGGCTCTCGTACGTGAGGCACTAGCGGCTGCCGGCTACTCCACGGTGAGGGTGGGAACGGTCGACAAGTTCCAGGGTCAGGAGGCCGCCATTGCGATTGTCACCCTCGCGGCCAGTTCGGCCGATGACGTACCGCGCGGCCTGGGATTTCTTATTTTGAAGAACCGGCTGAACGTTGCCGTTTCGCGCGCGAAATGGGCCGCCTACTTGGTCTATTCGCCGGCGCTCACCGACTACCTGCCCGTAACACCAACCGGCGTCGCCGAGCTCAGCGCGTTCATCAGTCTGGTCGAGCCCGACGCGGGCTAAGCCTGCGGCGGCAGGTCCTTGATGATGTTCGTGATGCGAATCGTCGAGCAGCGCCGGCCGGCCTCGTCGGTGACTACGATTTCGTGCGTGGTGAGGGTGCGGCCCAGGTGAATCGGGGTGCACACCCCGGTGACGTACCCTGACGTCGCTGAACGGTTGTGTGAGGCGTTGATCTCAATTCCCACGGCGAGCTTTCCCGGTCCAGCGTGCAGATTTGCTGCCATCGACCCGAGGGACTCGCCGAGCACGACGTAGGCGCCGCCGTGCATGAGCATGGCCGGCTGCGTGTTTCCGGCCACCGGCATCCGCGCCACGGCCCGGTCTATGGTGAACTCGGTGAACTCCAGCCCCATCTTGTCGGCCAGATCTCCGCCGCCGCGCTGCTGAACCCAGGCGAGTGCGTCGTCAGTTGTATTGAACATGATCACCTTTGGTCGGGGGAGCCCGCGCAGGAAGACGCTTGTAGGCTAGGGGAGTGTTGGACTCCGAAAAGCCTACCCTGATGATCATCGACGGCCATTCCCTGGCATTCCGGGCGTTCTTCGCCCTGCCAGTGGATAGCTTCCAGACCCACGCCGGTCAGCATACGAACGCCATCCACGGCTTTCTGTCGATGCTGCTCAGCCTGCTGCGCAACGAGAAGCCGACCCACCTCGCGGTCGCGTTCGACATCTCCCGCGCCTCCTTTCGTACCAGGGAATACCCCGAGTACAAGGGCACGCGCAATGCGACCCCGCCGGAATTCCTTGGGCAGATCCCGCTGTTGCAGGAAGCCCTCGCCGCGATGAACATCACCACCATCACCAAGGAAGACTTCGAGGCCGACGATATTCTCGCCACCCTCTCGGTCGAAGGCACCGCCGCCGGCTACAACGTGCTCGTCGTCTCCGGCGACCGGGATGCCATTCAGCTGGTCAACGAGACCGTCACCCTCCTCTACCCGGCCAGCCAGGGCGTGTCAGCCCTCACGCGCTACGACCCGGCTCGGGTGCGCGAACGCTATGGCATCGAACCCGAGCAATACCCCGATGTGGCCGCTCTCGTCGGCGAAACCAGCGACAATCTGATCGGCATCAGTAAGGTCGGCGAGAAAACCGCGGTGAAGTGGCTTGGCCTGTACGGCAGCCTCGACGGCATCCTGGAACACGCCGAGGAGATCAAGGGCGTCGTCGGCAACAACCTGCGCGAGCAGAAAGAGAACGCGATTCGCAACCGCCGACTCAACCGCCTGGTCACCGACCTGGACCTTCCGATGGCCGTCTCCGCGCTGGAACGCGGCGCCATGGACACCGACGCGGTGCGGGACATCTTCACCCGCCTCGAATTCAAGTCCCTCCTCGACCGGGTACTCAAGCTCGCCGGGGAAGACCCGGCCGTTGAAGCAACCGTTGCTGTCGTCGACGAGGTGCCCGCCATTCAGGCCCCCATCGCGCAGGACCTCCTCGACGAAGAGCTGCAGTCCTGGCTCGACCGTGCCACCGTGGCCCACCCGGCGGGCCTCGGTCTCACCGTTGAGGTGCAAGACGGCAAAGCCATCGGCTTCGGCCTGGCCAGCCCGACCGAGACCGTCAACCTGCCGTGGCAGCCGGGCCGCAAGGATTATGCCCCGCTCGAAGCGTGGCTTGCCAGTGCGGCTCCGAAGGTCATGAACGACGCCAAACACCAGATGAAGGCGCTGCGCCGCAGCGGTCTGCCCTTCAACGGTCTGGCCTTCGACACCCTGGTCGGCGCCTGGCTCATTCGCCCAGGCGGCCCCGATAAGACCCTGGCCGACCTCGTGTCGCGCTACCTCGATGAAACGTTGCCCGTCGCCGACCCCAATCAGCTCGTTCCCGACGAGGCCCAACAGGCCGGTGCCCCTGCCCAGGCGTGGTTTACCCTCCGTGTCTTCGCCGCCGTCGAGAAGGCCCTCGACCCCGGTTCGCTGAAACTGCTGATCGATATCGAACTGCCCACTCTGCTCGCCCTCGCCGACATGGAGCTCGCCGGCGTCAGCGTCTCGCATGAGCAACTCGCCGAGCTGTCCGCCGAGCTGGGTGCCAGCACGGCGAGCCTCGCCGCCGCCGCCTACGCCGAGATCGGCCGGGAGGTCAACCTCGGGTCGCCCAAGCAGCTGCAAGACGTGCTGTTCGAGCAGCTGGAGATGCCCAAGACACGCGCGAACAAGACCGGGTATTCAACGGATGCCGGCGCCCTCGCCGATCTGCAGGCCAGCAACCCGCATCCGTTCCTCGATCTGCTGCTCAAGCACCGCGACGCCACCAAACTGCGCCAGATCGTGGAAACCCTCGACAAAGCCATCGATACGACCGGCCGCATCCACACGACCTACGTGCAGATCGGCACCACCACCGGCCGGATCTCGTCGAACGACCCGAACCTGCAGAACATTCCGGTGCGCACCGAAGAGGGTCGACGCATCCGTGCCGCCTTCCAGGCCGGCCAAGGCAGCGAGAGCCTGCTGACCGCCGACTACTCGCAAATCGAAATGCGCATCATGGCACACCTCTCCGAAGATGCCGGGCTGATCGAAGCCTTCAACGCTGGCGAAGACCTGCACCGGTTCGTGGGTTCCCGAATCTTCGGCGTGGACCCCGCCGACGTGTCCGCCGAAATGCGCAGCAAGGTCAAGGCCATGAGCTACGGGCTCGCCTACGGGCTCAGCGCCTTTGGCCTGTCCAAGCAGCTTCGCATCGACACCAAAGAGGCCAAGCAGCTCATGACCGACTACTTCGAGCGGTTCGGCGCGGTGCGCGACTACCTTCGCAACGTGGTCGAGCAGGCCAAGGTCGACGGTTACACCGAGACCATCTTCGGGCGTCGCCGCCCGTTCCCCGACCTGGCCAGCCCCAAACGGGTACTGCGCGACAACGCTGAACGAGCGGCGCTCAACGCTCCGATCCAGGGTTCCGCGGCCGACATCATGAAGATCGCCATGAACGGTATCGCCGCTGACCTGACGGATGCGTCAATGGGCTCCCGCATGCTGTTGCAGGTTCACGACGAGTTGATCTTCGACGTCGCCCCGGGCGAATGGGATTCCCTGAGCCAGGTGGTCACCCACAACATGGAATCTGCCGCAGATCTGCTCGTTCCGCTGACGGTTCAGGTCGGCCGTGGACCCAACTGGGACGCCGCCGCCCACTAAATCACTGCGGTGTGACCGGCCAGTTTCCCCAATTGGGGGGTTCACGCCGAGCAGTCGTGTTCTAGGCTCGACGCATGACACATGACACTCTGCGCACTCCCACGGCCATCGACCAGATCGCTGAAGAGTGGGTGGACACCCTCGTCGACCTTGACCCAACGGTGGGTACCTACATCGGCCGCACCGAGGGTGATGGCCGCTACGGCGATTACTCCCCGGCGGGCCATGAACGCTTCGTCGCCGAGGCAAAGAAGACAATCGCCCAACTGGATGCCGCCCGCCCGGTTGACAGCATCGACGAGGTCACCAAGACCGACCTGCGGAGCGAGTTGTCGCTGGGCGTCGAGAGTTCAGACGCGCAGCTGCAACTGCGCGATCTCAACGTGATCGCCTCGCCGGCCCAGGAGATTCGCGACATCTTCGACCTCATGCCCACCAAGACCGTCGACGACTGGGCCAACATCTCAAGCAGGTTGGGCAACCTTCCGGCCGCCATCGACGGGTACATCGAGACGCTCCGGCTCGGCATCGAGCGTGGGGTGACCCCGGCACGCCGCCAGGTACGCGAGGTGCTCGCCCAAGCCCAGCGCCATTCCGCCAATGACGGTTTCTTCGCCGAATTCTCAGCGAACGCGTCGCTCGATAGCGGCACCCTGCCCGCTTCCCTCGCCAAAGACCTCGGCCTCGGCGCTCGCCGCTCGGCCACCGCCTACGACAAACTGGCAACCTTCTTCCGCGACGAACTCGACGGCAAGGCCACCGACGACGACGCGATCGGCCGCGAGCTATACACCCTCGCCTCCCGCCGTTTTCTCGGTGCCACGATCGACCTCGACGAAACCTACGAGTGGGGCATCGAAGAACTCGCCCGCATGGTCGACGAGCAAGAGAAGGTCGCCGGTCAGATCAAACCCGGCGCGAGCGTACTCGAAGCCATCGCCTACCTCGACACCGACCCGAGCCGCAAACTGCACGGCACCCAGGCCCTGCAGGAGTGGATGCAGCGCACCAGCGACAAGGCCGTCGCGGACCTCGCCGAGACCCAGTTCGACATCCCCGACGAAATCAAGACCATCGAGTGCATGATCGCCCCCACCCAGGAAGGCGGCATCTACTACACCGGACCCACCGACGACTTCTCCCGGCCCGGACGAATGTGGTGGTCGGTGCCCGTCGGTGTGACGGAATTCGACACCTGGCGCGAGCTCACCACGGTGTACCACGAGGGTGTCCCCGGTCACCACCTGCAGATCGGCCAGGCCGTCTATAACCGGGCCAAGCTCAACACCTGGCGTCGGCAGCTCGCCGGCACCAGCGGCCACGCCGAGGGCTGGGCCCTCTACGCGGAACGCCTCATGGAACAGCTCGGTTACCTCGACGACCCGGCCGACCGTCTCGGCATGCTCGACGGCCAGCGGATGCGCGCCGCTCGCGTCGTGCTCGACATCGGCGTGCACCTGGGCAAGACCCGGCCCGACGGTTCCGGCCCGTGGACCGCGGACTACGCCTTCGAATTTCTCGGTCAGAACGTCAATATGAACGAGAGCTTCGTCAAATTCGAGGTCAACCGCTACCTCGGCTGGCCGGGCCAGGCGCCGTCCTACAAAGTCGGACAGCGCATCTGGGAGCAACTCCGCGATGCCGCGAAAGCGCGCCAGGGTGATGCCTTCTCGATCAAGGAATTCCACCGCACTGCCCTTGATTTGGGCGGCGTGGGTCTCGATACCCTGCGGTCGGCCCTGCTGAAGTAGGGCATCCGCTGGAGTAGTCAGGCGAGAAGTCTGGTCAAGTTGCCTGCGGGGGAGTCTGGTAGCTAGGATAGAGTGTCACATTTGTGGCGCCCTATCCGCTGCCATGCGCGGAGCGTTCCCCGGGGTTTTTGTACCGCGGAACAACTAAAATACCTGAACGAATTTTTGCGTGTGGCCCGATTATGTCCATCCTGGAGCAACTACTACATGACAATCGCAACGACCGAACGGGCACCCAAGCAGGTCGCCATCAACGACATTGGATCTGCTGAAGACTTTCTTGCCGCGGTCGAAAAGACTCTGAAATTCTTCAACGACGGAGACCTCATCGAGGGCACCGTCGTGAAGATCGACCGCGACGAGGTTCTCCTCGACGTTGGGTACAAGACCGAGGGTGTCATTCCCTCCCGCGAACTTTCCATCAAGCACGACGTTGACCCCTCCGAGGTCGTCAAGGTCGGCGACCTGGTCGAGGCCCTCGTTCTTCAGAAGGAAGACAAAGAAGGCCGCCTCATCCTGTCCAAGAAGCGCGCTCAGTACGAGCGTGCATGGGGCGACGTTGAGAAGATCAAGGAGTCCGACGGTGTTGTCACCGGTTCGGTCATCGAGGTCGTCAAGGGTGGACTCATCGTCGACATCGGCCTGCGCGGCTTCCTTCCGGCATCGCTCATCGAACTTCGTCGCGTTCGCGACCTGACCCCGTACCTGGGCCAGGAAATCGAAGCGAAGATCCTCGAGCTCGACAAGAACCGCAACAACGTTGTGCTGTCGCGTCGCGCCCTGCTCGAGCAGACGCAAAGCGAAAGCCGCACCACGTTCCTCAACAACCTCCAGAAGGGACAGGTCCGCAAGGGCGTTGTCTCCTCGATCGTCAACTTCGGTGCGTTCGTCGACCTCGGCGGCGTTGATGGTCTGGTCCACGTTTCCGAGCTCAGCTGGAAGCACATTGAGCACGCCAGCGAGGTCGTCGAAGTTGGCCAGGAAGTCACCGTCGAGATCCTCGAAGTTGACCTCGACCGCGAGCGTGTCTCCCTGTCGCTCAAGGCAACGCAGGAAGACCCGTGGCAGGTATTCGCCCGCACCCACGCCATCGGCCAGGTTGCACCGGGTAAGGTCACCAAGCTCGTTCCGTTCGGCGCGTTCGTTCGCGTTGCCGAGGGCATCGAGGGACTCGTGCACATCAGCGAGCTGTCCGGCAAGCACGTTGAGCTCGCCGAGCAGGTTGTCTCGGTCGGCGACGAGGTCTTCGTCAAGGTCATCGACATCGACCTCGAGCGTCGCCGCATCTCGCTCAGCCTCAAGCAGGCCAACGATGGCGTCGACCCCGACGGCACCGAGTTCGACCCGGCGCTCTACGGAATGCTCACCGAGTACGACGACAAGGGCCAGTACAAGTACCCCGAAGGCTTCGACTCCGAGACCAACGAGTGGCGCGAAGGCTTTGACGAGCAGCGCGAAAAGTGGGAGCAGGACTACGCTGCAGCCCAGGCTCGCTGGGAAGCCCACAAGAAGCAGGTTTCGACCGCGAACGACGAAATCGCTGCCCCCAGCGACGTCGCACCGGCCGGCTCTGCCTTCTCGAGCGAGTCGGCTGGCGCCGGCACGCTCGCCGACGACGAAGCACTCGCGGCCCTCCGCGAGAAGCTCTCCGGCGGCAACTAGCAGCACAGCTTCACAGTTGCGCAGTAAACGGCGCAGGGCGGGCCGCATCCTTCGGGGTGCGGCCCGTTTTTTCGTACGACGTTCGCAAGCGGATGGCGGTCTCGCGACCGCGCGCAATATCCGTTGGTAATTGGTCAGGATCACGACCCACGGAACTCTTCGTGCTATACCTGATAGTGAGGAAACGTCCTCTTTTTGTCAGCATCACGACGAACAAAATTGTCGAACGGATGTGGATTTCCCTAGTTACAACCTGTTTCTGGTGGGAACGTGCACGACAGCTTCACAGCCCCATCGGAGAGCCCCATGAACACCTTTCACCCCGCAGACAGCGCTGGCAACAGGGTCGAAGACGATTCTCAAACCCCTGTGGCACCGTCGGGAAGTCAGAGCTTCACCGACGGTTCTGGTGCATCGTTGTCGGTTGAGGTGCTCAATGAAAGATTGCGCGACCAGCAGTTTTACACTCGATCGCTGATCGAATCAAACATTGATGCGCTCATGACCACCGATACCAAAGGCGTCATCACCGACGTCAATCACCAGATGGTGGCCCTGACCGGGCGCACCCGGGACGAACTCATCGGCGCTCCGTGCCGCAACTTCTTCACCAATCCGACGCGCGCCGACACCGCCATCGCTCGAGTGTTGAAGGAGGACCGGATCACTGATTACGAGCTGACGGTGCGATCCTTTGACGGCACGGAAACCGTCGTCTCGTACAACGCGGCCACTCTGCGGGATCGTGAGCGCAGAGTTCAGGGCGTTTTCGCGGCAGCCAGAGACGTGACCGATCGCAAAAAGTTCGAGCGCGCCCTCCTCGAGAAGAATTTAGCCATGGAGCAGGCGAATGTTGCCCGGGCCGAGTATCTGACTCGCGCGAAGGTCGAGGTGCTGACACCGCTGCAGGCGATCGTTTCTTCGGCCAAGGCGCTGAGCAGCGGGGTTGACGGTTTGTTGAACGAGGTGCAGCAACGCAGAGTCGACGGCATCTGCGCTGACACCGCCCACCTGCTGTCCTTGCTCAAAGAACTCATCAGCATGTCCACGGTTGAAACCGGCAACGTCGACTTCTACTATGAACTTGTCGCCGTGCACGGCCTGCTGGTCGCCAGCGCCGCGTTGGTCGATCAGAGCGGAGACCCCGCAGTTTCGGTCGCTGTCAACGGTACTGAGCAGGTGGGTGACTTTCCGCTCGACACCCACACCACCGGACAGATTCTGGCGGTCCTGCTGGGCAATGCCGTTATTGCCAGCAAGGGCGAGGACGTATCCGTGCAGGCGCGGATCGTGCCGCGCAGTTCCGTCGGCTTCCTCGACGGACATCGCCCACACTGGTCATCACCTTTGCCAGAGTCCGGTTTTGCGGAGTTTCTGGAAATTCGAGTGACGGACTCCGGGGTCGGAATCTCCGAGGCGGATCTGCCTGCCTTGTTCCTTCCCCTGCGACACGGGGAATTCGACGCCGCGTGGAAGTCAAGCGGCAACGGCGTAGGCCTGGCCATGGTGAAGTTGCTGGCCGAGCTGCAAGAGGGCACGGTCGGTGTGGAGGGATCTCTGAGCGAAGGCGCAACCTTCGGTGTCTGGTTGCCGCGCCATGACCTGTCCGCAGCGACGGCCCAACCGTCGCCGACCGCGGAAAGCAATACTGAGCGAGCAGAGATCCGCCCGGGGAACTCCGATGCATCATTCGAACCAGAACGGGCAGAGTCCGACGCCGGCCGCGAGCCCGAGAACGACAATGGCGACGCGCTGCTTCAACACGCCACGCAGGATCTGATCGCGGCGGCCAATGCTGACTCGAATGTCGACCGTCAGGGTCTCTCGCAGACAGTCGCGGGTTTGACCGTCCCGAGCGGAAGCCCGACGGCGTTGGTGGTTGAGGACGACGCCAAATCCGCCAAGCTCGTTCGGTTGCTCCTGGAAGCAGAAGGCTTCCAGGTGATTGCAGCGGCAAGCGGCGAGGAGGCGCTCGATCTCGCACAGGGAGTGCCGCTAAGCCTGATCACCCTCGACGTGCAGCTGCCGGGAATGGACGGCTGGAAGTTTCTACTGAAGCTCCACGATTCTCCGGAACTGGCCTCCATCCCCGTCGTGGTCATTGCCGGATTGGCCGACATGAGTATGGCATTAAGTCGCGGTGCCGCGGCTGTGCTCGAAAAGCCGCTTCAGCGGGTCGAATTGCAGAACTCGCTCACCCTGCTTGGGTTACGCCCTGACCGGGCACATACACGGTGCATCCTCATTGTCGATGAAGACCGCCAAACCGTCGACCAGGTCACTTCGTATTTGGAAGAGCCGGCTTACCGCGTCGAATCCTCGTCGTCGGGCGAGGCCGCCATCTCTGATGCGCTCAAGTTGACGCCCGACCTGATTCTGATCAATCTCATGATGGAGCACCTCGGCGGGTTCAAGATTGTGCGGGCGCTGCAGGACTATGCCAGTACTCAGTACATTCCGGTGCTGGTCCTGTCGGCGGGAAAGATCACCGACGATGAACAGGACACGATCGACAGCGACCCGGCCCAGCCCGTCGTGACAATGAACAAACCCGACTTCAATCGGGACGCGCTCCTGGCAGAGATCAAACGGGCTCTCGACTGAGCGGATGCTCCCTGAGCCGTCCGCGGGCGAACCAGATAGTCTGACGGGATGTATCTGATTGGGCTGACCGGCGGAATCGCCTCGGGCAAGAGCACCGTAGCACAGCGGCTCAGTGAGCTGGGCGCCGTCGGGATCGACGCCGACCGTCTCGCCCGCGAAGTTGTTGAACGCGGCACCCCGGCACTGGCGGCGATTGCTGAAGAGTTCGGCTCCGACCTGTTGCTGCCCGACGGCAGCCTGAACCGGCGGGCGCTTGGCGCCATCATCTTTACCGACCCGGTGCGGCGAGAACGGCTGAATGCCATCACGCATCCGGCGGTGCGACAGCTCACCCGCGATCGGGTGGCCGAAGCCGCTCTGGCTGACCCGCACGCCATCGTCGTCTACGACGTTCCGCTGCTGGCCGAAGCCAAGGCCGGCGGCCTGGTCACGTTTGACGTGATCGTCGTCGTGCACGCGGATGCTGCCACCAGAATCCAGCGTATGGTGGACCTGCGCGGCCTGACCCGCGAGGACGCGATCCATCGCATCTCGGCGCAGGCCAGTGACGCAGAACGTCTGGCCCTGGCCGACGTCGTGATCGACAACACGGGTCGCCTCGACGCGACACTGATTCAGGTTGACGCGCTCTGGGAGGGCGTGCTCACTGCCGAGGCCGACAAGAGTGCGGCGAGCGCCGGCATCCGCTCGCAGGGGTCGAGCGCGCAAAGCTGAGTGTCAGACCCCCTTTGTAGAATGGAAGCATGGAACCCACGCGCTCTGTGAATCCGTTTGAAGTGGTCAGTGAGTACACGCCGAGCGGCGACCAGCCGGCGGCGATCGCCGACCTGGCTGCCCGAATCAATGCCGGCGAAACCGACATCGTGCTGCTTGGTGCTACCGGTACCGGTAAGTCCGCCACGACGGCCTGGCTGATCGAGCAGGTGCAACGCCCGACGCTCGTTCTGGCCCACAACAAGACCCTCGCGGCGCAGCTGGTCAATGAGTTCCGCGACCTCATGCCCAACAACGCGGTCGAGTACTTCGTCTCGTATTACGACTACTATCAGCCCGAGGCCTACGTTCCGCAGACCGACACTTTTATCGAGAAGGACTCTTCGATCAACGAGGAAGTCGAACGATTGCGGCATTCCACCACCAACTCGTTGCTGAGCCGCCGGGACGTGATCGTGGTGTCGACGGTGTCGTGCATCTACGGTCTCGGTACGCCGCAGGGCTATCTCGATGCCATGATCGCCCTGCAGGTCGGTCAGAAGGTCAGCCGCGACTGGTTGGTGCGCAAATTTGTGGCCATGCAGTACAAGCGCAACGATGTCGATTTCTCGCGGGGCAATTTCCGGGTGCGCGGCGACACCATCGAGATCATCCCGATGTACGAAGAGCTCGCCATTCGCATCGAGATGTTCGGCGACGAGATCGAAGGCCTGTACAGCCTGCATCCGCTCACCGGCGATATCGTCAAGAAGCTCGACTCGGTCTCGGTGTTTCCTGGCTCGCACTACGTTGCGAGCGATGACGTTATGCGTCGGGCGATCGGGACCATCGAGATCGAACTGGCCGAACGCCTCGAAGTGCTCGAACGTGAAGGCAAGCTGCTCGAAGCCCAGCGACTGCGTATGCGCACCACCTTCGACCTCGAGATGATGGAGCAGATCGGATTCTGCTCCGGCATTGAGAACTACTCCCGCCACATCGATGCGCGCGAACCGGGGGAGGCCCCGCACTGCCTGCTGGACTATTTTCCCGACGACTTTCTCATGGTCATCGACGAGTCGCACGTGACCGTGCCGCAGATCGGTGCCATGTATGAGGGCGACTCCTCGCGCAAACGCACCCTGGTCGACCACGGCTTTCGACTGCCGAGCGCGCTCGATAACCGTCCGCTCAAGTTCAATGAGTTCAAGAATCGGGTCGGCCAGACGGTGTACCTGTCGGCGACGCCCGGCAAGTACGAGATGGGCATTGCGGACGGTATTGTCGAGCAGATCATCCGCCCGACCGGCCTGATCGACCCGCAGATCATCGTGAAGCCGAGCAAGGGCCAGATCGACGACCTGCTCGAAGAGATCAAGAAGCGCACCGAACGCAACGAGCGCGTGCTGGTCACAACGCTCACCAAGAAGATGGCCGAGAACCTTACCGACTTTCTCACTGAGGCCGGCGTGCGGGTACGTTACCTGCACTCCGATGTCGACACCCTGCGCCGGGTCGAGTTGCTCACCGAACTGCGCGCCGGCATTTACGACGTACTCGTCGGCATCAACCTGCTGCGTGAGGGCCTCGACCTGCCCGAAGTGTCGCTCGTCGCCATTCTCGATGCCGACAAGGAGGGTTTCCTGCGCTCGGCGACGTCCCTTATTCAGACGATCGGGCGTGCCGCCCGTAACGTGTCCGGCGAGGTGCACATGTACGCCGACCGGCTCACCGTCTCGATGGAGAAGGCGATCGACGAGACCGACCGTCGGCGAGAGAAGCAGGTTGCGTACAACACCCTGCACGGCATCGACCCGACCCCGCTGCGCAAACGCATTGGCGACATCACTGAAGCGCTCGCTCGCGAGGAGGCCGACACCGCCGAGCTCCTGGCCGGCCGCGATGCCCGGCGCAAGACGTCGACGCCCAACCGTCGGGTCGGCCTAGCCGCCAACGGTGCCAACGATCTGGAGTCGATCATCGCCGACCTTAACGGACAGATGCTCGAGGCCGCCGGAGAGCTCAAGTTCGAGCTCGCCGCCCGTCTGCGCGATGAGCTCTCTGAACTCAAGCGCGAACTCCGCCAGATGGAGAAGGCCGGCCACCTGCAGTAGCCGCCGGTCGCACACCCCTCGTGGCACGTGTTTGGGAAGCTGGCACTGGTTCAAACACGTGCCAACTTCTCAAACGAGTGCCACGAGAGCGTATGCCGCCGGCCGGGTCAGTCGAACGCGGCCCGGTTGCTGAAGCGGGTGCGGTTACTGCCGGCCGTGAGTGCACCGCCGACCGCCACGAGCGCCGGGAGCGCCACCACGATCAGGGCAATTTGCAGCCACGGGGGAGTGAACGGCAGCAGCGAGAGCCCCGCCGTGTCCCGGGTCAGCGACAGCGCGAGTGAGGGCACCAAACCGAGCAGCACCCCAATGACGCTGCCGAGGCCCACGATCACCACCGCCTGCCAGAACCCGAAGGCCCGGCGCACCCGCGGTGATGCCCCAAGCGAGGTGAGCACGGCATTGTCTCGGTGCCCATCGGCGCGGGCGAGTCCGATGGTGATCGACGCCGTGACCAGGGCGATGATTGCCGTCAAGGCGAGCAGGGTCCAGGTCCAGGTCGCGCCATACGCCTCCGGGCCCGTCTCCGTTTGCAGGTTGAACCCCGGCGAAATGGCGGCGAGCGCACCTTGGGCATGATCATATTCTGCCTGGGTCGGGCTCGCGCCGATGCTGCTGACGACCATTGACGGCCGGTAGTTCAGGTTTGACGCGTCAGCCGTGGACGTCAGCATGAAAACGGCGTAGGGCAGCGGATGCTCGGGCTGCTGCACGCTCCCGGCCAGTGACACGCTGCGACCTGGCTCCAGAACAGAGTTGAGCTCCGTGACCCAGTCGATACGGATTTCTCCGTCAACGACGTACTGCTCATAGGTAGCGACACCTCCACCAGCGGTGAGCGTTGCTCGGGACTCCGCCGACACGGGTTCGCCGAGAATCGCGGCGAAGTCCGCCAGATCGCCCACCCAGATGTGGTCGTTCATACTCGAGTTCATCATCGTGTCGAGAAAGTACGGAGTAGGGCAGCGGATGTCGGTAGGCGTGTCCTCATGGCTGGCATCCATTCGAGTTGCATCACTCGGACACACCGTGTCGGCGTCGATCCGTGGGTAGGCGAAGGTGGGCGCATCCGAGGTTGTCCCGTCGGCAGCCGCGTCGCCGAAGCCCATCGGCGGGTCCTCTGCACTTCTTAGCAGTCTGGCCTGAGCGCTCGGAAAACTGCTCTCAACGGCGTCAACGACGTCGGGCCCCGTGGTTTGCAACACTCGGTCGTAGGGCGGCTCATTCTGGGTAATCATGAGACTCACCGATGCTGTGTCTTGCGGGGCGCTGTAGGTGTAGCCACTGGTCGAATTCACCTGCATCGTTGAAATGAGACTCATCGCAAAGGTCGCCACGAAGACGCAGCTCATGATGGCCGCGAGTGCCGGTACGCTCCGCCCGGGGTTTCGCGCCACATCGCGGGTCGCAAGCCGTGCGCCTGGTCCGAACCGGGATGCCACGCGGGCAGCCCACCGCAGAATCAGGGGAGCGATGAAGACCGCCCCGATCTGCATGATCACAGGGCCGGCGACAATGAGGGCGATCCCGAAGTTGGCCAGTGCTATCTGGTAAACGGGTGCGTAGGCGGCGAGCTCGACCACTCCGCCGGTGACGGCGATGACCGCACCGAGGGCCAGTAGAACAAGTCCAGCAACCGGGCGGCGGCGCGTGACCCGCGGCGGGCGCTGGGCACCACGCAGGGCGGCCAAAACGTCGATCCGGCCGGCGGCCCGGGCCGGAACCGCGGCAGCGCACCAGCCGGCGAGCACAGCGAAGACCGCGATGACGAGCAGCGACACCAGATCGAGGTGAAACCCCGGATACCGGGCCGCGCTGCCATTCGCCGAAATCTGCATGAAGATCCAGGCGCCGGCGAGGCCGAGTACGGTTCCCAGTGCCGCTCCGAGGGCGCCGAGGATGACGCCGCCGAAGGACATGACGCGAAACAGCATCCGCTTGTCGCCGCCGACGCTCGCGAGGGTCGCGAGAGTGCGCTGCTGGGTGCGGGCGCCGACGGTAAAGGAGGCGCCCGCGAGCAGGGCCACCTCGAACAGGGCGAATCCGCCGAGCAGGGCGATGAACAAGTTCATGGAGGTGTTCGAGGTATCGCCATAGCTATAGATGTAGCTGCCCACCGGCGGCGGGTCGAGCAGAACGGTGCGCGACAGCACGGTGGCGCCGCGCGGGTTGAGCTCGCCGATCTGGCTCCAGGTGAGCGGGGTGTCGGGCAAGTACCACTCAGTTAGCAGGTCGTCATCGTCGGGCATTACGCCGTCGAAGACTGCGGGCATGCCGTAGAACGACACCGCAGCGTCGTCGAGACTCGCGGTGTGAATCGTGCCAACAATGGTGAATGATTCGGCGATAGGTGCCGTGATCACGGCCTTCGACCCGATCTTTGCTCCGAGCCGTTCGAGGGCGGCAGCGGTCACCATGATCTCGTCGTCAGCGGTCGGTCGTGTTCCCGCCGTCACCTCCCATTTTCCGACGAAGGACGGGTCCCACGGCTGTCCCTGCACGGCCGGAAACGACCCGAGCCCGTCTTTCGTCTCCACCACGACGGCGGTCGACCGAATGGAGAGCAAACGGGTGTCGGCGGTAAACAGCGAAGCGGCCGTGACGGGCTGCGGCTCGATGGACTGCGCGGCATCGGCACGCGCCGCCTCGTCGCGGTAGCCCCAGTGCCCGTCGTTCAGCGGGTCTTGGGTGAATTTCGCGTCCGGCGCTGCGACGATGCTGACCCGCGCCTCGGTCGACCCGAGCTCGAGCTTGACACGTTCGGCGGGGGTCGCGACATTGCTCGCGGTTACCGTGGTGATTCCGACCATCCCGAGCACCGGAATCGCCACGAGCAGAGCGATCAACGCGCTGCGACCGCGTGATTGCCCGGCCATGCGGCGAGCAATCCGAAACGCAATGAGCGTTCCGCCCGAGCGTTTGCCCGCAAGCGACCCCCCGTCACGACTCATGCCTGTAGTCCGGTCAACAGGCTCGATACAGCGGATGCCCGCGACTCGTCCACGATGCGCCCGTCGCGTAGAAAGACGATCCGGTCCGCCCACGCTGCGTGGCGGGCATCGTGGGTGACCAGAATGCCGCCGGTACCGGCGTCGACTCGGGAGCGCAGCATCCGCAAGACGAGTTCACCGGTCGTGCTGTCGAGGGCGCCGGTGGGCTCATCGGCGAGAATCAACGACCGGCCGCCGACGACCGCGCGGGCAATGGCGACGCGCTGCTGCTGGCCACCGGACAGGTCAGAGGGAAAATGCCCGGCCCGGTCACCGAGCTCGACGATAGTGAGGGCGTCGAGGGCCGGGCGGTGCGCCTTCTTCGAGGTCCAGCCGTCGAGTTCGAGCGGCAGGCTCACGTTTTCGAGCGCGGTCAGCGAGGGAATCAGGTTGAAGTCCTGAAAGACGAAGCCGAGGCTGCGGCGACGCAGCGTCGCGAGCTCGCGGGCCGAGAGCTGGCTGAGCCAGTGCCCTTCCACGACGACCTCGCCCGACGTCGGTGGGGTGAGTCCGCCGGCCACGGTGAGCAGCGTCGACTTTCCCGAACCGGATGCCCCCATCACCGCCACAAGCTCGCCGCGGCTCACCGACAGGTCGACGCCGGCCAGGGCCGTGATCGCGGTCTCGCCACGGCCGTACTGCATCGAGACACCGTCGAGGTGTAAAAGAATATCTGACTCGGTCATGCGTTGGCCTGCACTGTCTTGGCCGGTCGTCCGCGCTTGGGAACGTCTGTGTTGAGCGGCAGGGGATCGGCGAGACCGGCGGCTCGCGCCCGGGTGAGCCGGCTTTCGGAGTGATCGAGCCAGCGCGCCTCGGCCTCGGCCGCGAAGATGAGAGAATCGATCACGAGCAGCCAGGCCAGCTGCTCCGACGATTCCGGGTCTGCGGTCGCGTTCTTGGTGCGCGTCAGTTCCTGCAGGGTGCGCATTGTCGCGGTGCGCTGCACCTGAATCACCTGGGCAATATCCACGCCGGGCAGCGTGACCGCAATCGCAAGCTTGATCGCGAGCTCGTCGCGGGTCGCCATGGTGCGCACCACGGGGGAGCCGAGCCACTCGGCGACCTCCGCGCGGCCGGCATCCGTTATCTCAACGTAGTTCTGACCATCGGCGTCAATGTCGGCCTTCTGCACCAGGCCGTCCCGCTCGAGCCGGTCCAGGGTGTTGTAGATCTGGCCGACGTTCAGCGGCCAGGTCGACCCGGTCCGACGGTCGAACTCGGCCCGCAACTGGTAGCCGTAGCACGGCCCCTGGTTCAGGATGGCGAGAAGACTCTGGCGAACGGACATAAGACCTCCGATAATTCGACGTTGCTAATAATTACCGAGTATATACATACCCGGCCAGCCGAGGTAAGAAATCGTTGCAGGTGTCGCCGAAGTCACGACTCTGTGCAACGGCCTCGCGGCGGCACAACACATGCCATGAGCGCAATCCGCAAGTGAGAGGCGTCGCCGGTACAAGACTGTCAGCGGCGTTGCATAGACTCGATGGGTGTCGATTACCAAGGTAGAAACAGGTCCGAAACTCAGTGTGCGCGGAGCCCGCGTGCACAATCTCCACAACGTGGATCTGGAGATTCCACGCGACTCGCTCGTGGTCTTCACCGGACTGTCGGGGTCGGGAAAGTCGTCGCTCGCCTTCGACACCATCTTCGCCGAGGGCCAGCGCCGCTACGTCGAGTCACTCTCGGCCTACGCCCGGCAGTTCCTCGGCCAGGTCGACCGGCCCGACGTCGACTTCATCGAGGGCCTGAGCCCGGCCGTGTCGATCGACCAGAAATCCACCAACCGTAACCCGCGGTCCACGGTCGGTACCATCACCGAAATCTATGACTACATGCGCCTGCTCTGGGCCCGCATTGGCGTGCCGCACTGCGCCATCTGCGGCGAGATCATCCAGTCTCAGACCGTGCAGCAGATCGCCGACCAGCTCATGGAACTGAAGGCTGGCATTCGCTACCAGGTGGTCAGCCCGGTCGTCTCGCAGAAGAAGGGCGAGTTCGTCGACCTGTTCCAGGAACTGGCTGGCGGCGGCTACTCCCGCGCGATTGTCGATGGCACCCAGATTCAGCTGAGCGAACCGCCGATTCTCAAGAAGCAGCAGAAGCACGATATCGCGGTCATCGTCGACCGGCTCGTCGCCGGCCCTGAGCTGCTTTCCCGCCTCACCGACTCGCTTGAAACAGCCCTCAAACTCACCGACGGGCTCGTGCAGATCAATTTTCTCGACGAAGAGGGCGACAAGGCCTGGCAGAACTACTCCGAGAAGCTGTCCTGCCCGAATAACCACCCGGTTCAGCTCACCGAAATTGAACCGCGCACCTTCTCCTTCAACGCGCCGTTCGGCGCCTGCCCGGAGTGTTCAGGGCTCGGAACCCGCATGTCCGTCGATGAAGACCTGTTGCTCGGCGACCCCGATCTGAGCATCGCCGAGGGTGTCGTGCTGCCCTGGACCACCCAGGGCAAGGGCCTGTTCCAGTACTACGAGAAACTACTCGACGGCCTCGCCCGCGACCTCGACTTCTCGCTTGACACGCCCTGGGGTGAGCTCACCACCGAGGTACAGAACGCCGTCATGCGCGGTGACAACTTCGAGGTGCGGGTCAAGTGGAAAAACCGCTACGGCCGGGAGATGAGCTACACCTCCGGGTTCGAGGGTGTTGTGCCCTACATTGAACGCCAGTACCTGCAGGCCGACAGCGACACCCAGCGTCAGCGCTGGTCCGAATACCTGCGTGAGGTCGACTGCCACGTCTGCAACGGCACCAGGCTCAAGCCCGAGGTGCTCGCCGTGCTCGTTCACGAAGCGAGTATCGCGGATGTCTGTGCGCTCAGTTTGACCGACGCTCGCGCGTTCATGGACAAGCTCACCCTCACCGACCGGGAGGCCGCCATCGCCGCCCAGGTGCTGCGCGAGATTCGGGCACGCCTCGACTTTCTGATTCGGGTGGGCCTGAACTACCTCAACCTGTCCCGGGCCGCGGCGACCCTCTCGGGCGGTGAGGCGCAGCGCATCCGCTTGGCGACGCAGATCGGCTCAGGGCTCACCGGCGTGCTCTACGTGCTCGATGAACCCAGCATCGGCCTGCACCAGCGCGACAACCGGCGCCTGATCGAGACCCTCGTGACCCTGCGCGACCTCGGCAACACGCTCATCGTGGTCGAGCACGACGAAGACACCATTAAAACCGCCGACTGGATCGTTGACATCGGCCCTGGCGCCGGCGTTAATGGCGGGCACGTCGTGCACTCCGGCTCCTACGAAGGCCTGCTGGCCAACACCAAGTCCCTTACCGGCGACTACCTGGCCGGGCGCAAGTCCATCGCCATCCCGACCACCCGACGCCCGATCGACCCGGAACGCCTGATCGGCGTTACCGGCGCCGAGGCCAACAATCTGCAGAAAGTGTCGGTGACCTTCCCGCTCGGCACCTTCACTGCCGTTACCGGGGTCAGCGGCTCGGGCAAATCTTCGCTCGTCAATGACATCCTCTACCGGGTGCTCGCCAACCGGCTCAACGGCGCCCGCAAGCTGCCGGGCAAGCACACCAGGGTCACCGGCCTCGAGCAGCTCGACAAGGTCATCCACGTCGACCAGGCGCCCATCGGCCGCACGCCACGCTCCAACCCGGCCACCTACACCGGTGTGTTCGACAAGATCCGCACCCTGTTCTCGGAAACCATCGAATCGAAGACCCGCGGTTACCTCCCCGGCCGGTTCAGCTTCAACGTCAAGGGCGGGCGCTGCGAAGCCTGCTCGGGGGACGGCACCATCAAGATCGAGATGAACTTTCTGCCCGACGTTTACGTCGCGTGCGAGGTGTGCGGGGGAGACCGTTACAACCGCGACACCCTCACCGTGCACTACAAGGGCAAGAATATCGCGGAGGTACTCGATATGCCGATCAGCGAGGCGGCCGACTTCTTCGAACCGATCTCGTCGATCCATCGCTTCCTCAAGACCCTGGTCGAGGTCGGACTCGGCTACGTACGCCTCGGTCAGAGCGCCACCACCCTGTCCGGCGGCGAAGCCCAGCGGGTGAAGCTCGCGACCGAGCTGCAGCGGCGTTCCAACGGCCGCAGCGTCTACGTGCTCGATGAGCCCACCACCGGGCTGCACTTCGAAGACGTGCGCAAACTGCTGCTCGTGCTCAACAGCCTCGTCGACAAGGGCAACACCGTCATCGTCATCGAACACAACCTCGACGTCATCAAGTCTGCCGACTGGGTCATTGACCTCGGCCCGGAGGGCGGTTCCGGCGGCGGTAAGGTACTCGCCACCGGTACGCCGGAGCACCTCGCCACGGTCAAGAAGAGCTTCACCGGTTCCTTCCTGAAGGAGGTCCTGGCTGCCGGCTAGGCGGCCTCACGGCCATGTCTGATGCCCTGAGCTATCGCCCGAAAACGGGCGAGATTCCCACGACCCCCGGGGTCTACCGTTTTCGCGACGCGACCGGGCGTATCCTTTATGTCGGTAAGGCCAAGAACCTGCGGGCTCGGCTGAGCAACTATTTCGCCCCGCTCCACAGCCTGCACGAACGCACCCGCCGTATGGTCACCACGGCCACCGGCGTCGAGTGGACTGTCGTCGGCACCGAGGTCGAGGCCCTGCAGCTCGAATGGATGTGGATCAACGAGTTCGATCCGCCGTTTAACGTGCAGTTCAAGGACGACAAGTCCTACCCGTACCTCGCGGTCACCCTCGCCGACGAGGCGCCGCGGGCCTTGGTCACCCGCACCGAGGGCATCAAGGGTGCCCGCTATTTCGGGCCGTACCCCAAGGTCTGGGCCGTTCACGAGACCATCGAGCTCATGCTCAAGGCCTTCCCCATCCGTACCTGCAACAACGCCAATTACAAGCGGGCCATGCAGAGCGGCAAGCCGTGCTTCGCCGGCCAGATCGGGCGGTGCTTCGGCCCCTGCTCCGGACTGGTATCGATCGAGGACCACCGCACGATCGTCAACGAGTTCGTCAGCTTCATGGGCAGCCACGACAAGAAGCTCATCAACGAACTCACCCAGCAGATGAAGGACGCCGCCTTGGCGCAGCAGTATGAGATCGCTGCGAAACGACGCGACCAGGTGCGAGCGCTCAACGCCGTGCTCGAGAAGAGCGCCGTCGTGCTGCGCGACAACGTCGACATCGACCTGTTCGCGGTCGAGCAGGACGAACTCGCGGCCGCCGTGCAGCTGTTCATCGTGCGCGGCGGGCGCATCCGTGGTGTGCGTGGCTGGATGGTCGACAAAGAACTCGACGTCACCAGGAGCGAACTCATCGATTCCATGATGCAGACCGCTTACAACCACGACGCCCTGCCGCCGCGCGAAATCGTACTCCCCGAACTGCCCGACGATGCCGAAGCCCTCGAAACCTGGCTGGCCGACCTCGCCGGTCGCAAGGTACGCCTCGTGGCAGCGCAGCGCGGGGAAAAGGCTGCCCTGCTGGTCACAGCCGGCAACAACGCCAAGCAGGCGCTCATGCTCTACAAAACCCGTCGCAGCTCGGACTTCGTGGCACGCTCCAAAGCGCTCGAAGACATCCAGGACGCTCTCGAAATGCCAGCCGCCCCGCTGCGAATGGAATGCTACGACGTATCGCACCTCAGCGGCACCAACATCGTCGCGTCCATGGTCGTCTTCGAAGACGGGCTTCCGCGCAAGGACGAATACCGCCGCTTCAACATTCCCGAATCAACCGACGACACCGACTCGATCTACCAGATCCTCACCAGAAGACTGGCCTACCTGAAGCCCGAAACGTTGGCAGCGGATGCCGTGGTCGTTGACGCCGCTACGACCGACATTATTCAGGTCGAACAGAAGCGTGCCAAATTCAAATACCAGCCAAACCTGCTCATCGTCGACGGAGGCCAGCCGCAGGTTGCCGCCGCCAAACGGGCCCTCGCCGAATCGGGCGTCACCGGAATTCAACTGTGCGGAATCGCCAAACGGCTTGAAGAAATCTGGCTCCCCGATTCCGACTACCCGGTAATCCTGCCGCGCAACAGCGACGCGCTGTTTCTGATCCAGCGCATTCGTGATGAAGCCCACCGGTTCGCAATCACCCACCAGCGCATTCGGCGCAAGAAAGACATCAGCTCGATTCTCGGCGAAATCGCGGGGCTCGGGCCGGCCCGGGTGAAAGTTCTGTTGCAACATTTCGGCTCGGTGGCGCGCCTCAAGGTCGCTTCGGCGGCCGAAATAGCGGATGTCCGCGGCATCGGCCCCGTGCTGGCCGAGTCCATCCACGCGCACCTGCGCTCCTAAACACTTGAACGCCTGAACGCAACCGAAACCGTCCGGCGCTCGGTAGGCTTGACTATCCACCAATTTCTCATTAAGGCGATTTCCACGAATGACTACGGACCCCGACAAGCAGGAAGTGCTGATCGTCACGGGAATGTCCGGGGCGGGACGCTCCACCGTAGCCAACGCGTTGGAAGACCTGGACTGGTACGTCGTCGACAATCTTCCGCCGCAAATGCTGCGGCCCCTGGTTGATCTGGTCGAACGGGCTGGTACGAATCTGCCCAAAATCGCCGCAGTCGTCGACATTCGCGGCCGCGATTTGTTCGGCGATTTCCTCGAAACCGTGCAACAACTCCGCAGCAACACCCAGGTCCAGGTCATCTTTCTGGAAGCCAGGGACGACGCGCTGGTGCGCCGGTTTGAATCCGTGCGCCGCCCGCATCCGCTGCAGGGCGATGGCACCCTGCTCGACGGCATTGCGGCCGAGCGCTCCCGGCTGCTCGCCGTTCGGGAGTCGAGTGACCTCGTCATTGACACCTCCGATCTCAACGTGCACCAGCTCGCGACGACGATCACCGAACGGTTTGCGGCCGAGGGGCGAGCGGGTGTGCAGCTGACCATTTTGAGCTTCGGCTTCAAGTACGGGCTGCCGACCGACGTCGATCTGGTGGCGGATGCCCGATTCCTGCCGAACCCCTTCTGGATCCCCGAGTTGCGCGCGCACACCGGCATTGACCCGGAGGTGAGAGACTTTGTACTTGCCCAAATTGGTGCCCTCGATTTCATCGACCACTACGCCGCCGCCATGGCGCCGGTGCTGGCGGGATACCAGCGGGAAAATAAACGTCACGCCACTATCGGCATCGGCTGCACCGGGGGCAAGCACCGCTCCGTTGCGATGGCTAGAGAACTGGCTTCTCGACTCGAACAACTTCCCGGAGTCGCGGTCAATATCAAGCACCGCGACCTCGGACGCGAATAAGCGAGCCCGGGCGCAGCATCCGGCTCCCCGGGCTTTTATCACTCAGACGTAACGCAACTGATCAACAGAATGGAAAAGCGATTGGCACTCACCGCCGACGTTAAAGAAGAACTTTCGCGCGTGGAGGTCTCCAAGACCACCGTGCGCGCGGCCGAATTGGCCACGATTCTCCGATTCTCCGGCGGATTGCACATGATCAGCAGCCGCATCGCGATCGAGTCCGAACTCGATACCGCCATTCTGGCTCGCCGGGTTCGCAAAGATCTCGCCGAGTTGTACGGGGTGCGCAGCGCCCTGCAGGTCATTGCCGCCACCGGCATCCGTCAGTCCAGCCACTACCTCGTGCAGGTGATCGAGGGCGGGGAGACGCTCGCACGCCAGACCGGCCTGCTGGATGCCCGTCGCCGACCGATTCGTGGTCTGCCGAACCGGCTGACCACGGGCTCGCGAGAAGAGATCGCAGCCGTCTGGCGCGGTGCCTTTCTCGCCCACGGCACCTTGACCGATCCGGGGCGCTCTGCGGCCCTCGAGGTGATCTGCCCTGGCAACGAGGCGGCCATGGCACTGGTTGGAGCGGCCGGCCGGCTGGGCGTCGCGGCCAAGGCACGCGAAGTGCGCGGAGTGCACCGCGTCGTGATCCGCGACGGTGACGCCATTGGCGCCATGCTCGTGCACATGGGCGCGACCAACACGGTACTCAACTGGGAAACCCTGCGTCAGCGTCGCGAAGTGCGCGCCACCGCCAACCGCCTGGTCAACTTCGACGACGCCAACCTGCGTCGTTCCGCCGAGGCGGCCGTCGCCGCCTGCGCTCGGGTGCAGCGTGCCATGGACATTCTCGGCGAAGATATTCCCAAGCACCTGCGCTACGCCGGAGACCTGCGCCTCAACTTTCGCGACTCCAGCCTCGACGAGCTCGGCCATCACGCCGACCCGCCCATGACCAAAGATGCCGTCGCCGGTCGAATTCGTCGCCTGCTGGCCATGGCCGACAAGAAAGCGGTCGAGCTCGGCGTCGAAGGAACCGACGTTGACTACCCGGTTCACCCCGATGACGTTTCACCCCGGTAAATCGCGCGATCGCGACGCGCGAAGTCACGAATTCTGTGCCGCGCAGGCCTCGCGGGTAGACTAAATAGTCACTTACAACGCTGCCGCACCCGGTGCGGTGGCACAACTCACAAGGAGATAAGTAATGGCCGAATACACCCTGCCCACCCTTGACTATGACTATGCCGCTCTCGAGCCCAGCATCAGCGGCACCATCATGGAACTTCACCACGGCAAGCACCACCAGGCGTATGTCACCGGCGCAAACACCGCGCTGACCCAGCTCGCCGAGGCCCGCGACAGCGGCAGCCTCGCCAACGTGAACAAGCTGGAGAAGGACCTCGCCTTCAACCTCGGCGGCCACGTCAACCACTCCATCTTCTGGACCAACCTCTCCCCGAACGGCGGAGACAAGCCGGTTGGCGAGCTCGCCGCAGCGATCGATGACAACTTCGGTTCCTTCGACAAGTTCCAGGCGCACTTCACCGCTGCCGCCCTGGGCGTGCAGGGTTCCGGCTGGGCAGTTCTGGCCTGGGACTCCATCGGCCAGCGCCTCATCATCCAGCAGTTCTTCGACCAGCAGTCCAACTTCGCTGCTGGTACCGTTCCGGTACTCATGCTCGATGTCTGGGAGCACGCCTACTACCTCGACTACCGCAATGTGCGGGCGGACTACGTCAAGGCATTCTGGAACATCGCCAACTGGGCGAACGTTCAGGAGCGTTTCACCGTGGCACGCGAGAAGACCAACGGCCTGCTGCTACTCTCATAGCCTGCCGGTGCCCCACCCCCGCATTTCGGTGCGCGGGCGGGGCACTGCTGTTTTCCTCCAGTACTATTTTTCATCGCGCCACTCGGCGCCCTTTTCTAACAGGAGTTATTTGTGTCCGTAAAGATCGGCATCAACGGATTCGGCCGTATTGGCCGTAATTACTTCCGCGCAGCCCTCGCCAAGGGCAGCGACATCGAAATCGTCGCCGTCAACGACCTCAGCGACCCCGCGTCGCTCGCTCACCTGCTTAAGTACGACTCCGTCGCCGGCCGTTTGAACGCGACTGTCGAGGTCGACGGTGACAACATCGTCGTCAACGGCAAGCCCATCAAGGTTCTCGCCGAGCGCGACCCGGCCAACCTGCCTTGGGCCGCCCTGGGCGTAGAGATCGTCATCGAGTCCACCGGACGCTTCACCAAGGCCGTCGATGCCCAGAAGCACATCGAGGCCGGCGCCAAGAAGGTCATCGTGTCCGCCCCGGCGACCGGTGCCGATGTTGCAACGCTCGTGCTCGGTGTGAATGAAAGCACCTACGACGCCGCGATCCACAACATCATCTCGAACGCGTCCTGCACGACGAACTGCCTCGCGCCGCTCGTCAAGGTCTTCCTCGACAACTTTGGCATCGAGCGTGGCCTCATGACCACAATCCACGCCTATACCGCGGACCAGAACCTTCAGGATGGCCCGCACAGCGACCTCCGCCGTGCCCGTGCCGCTGCGCTGAACATCATCCCGACCTCGACCGGTGCCGCCAAGGCCCTCGGCCTGGTCATCCCGGAGAGTATCGGCAAGCTTGACGGTTACGCGCTGCGCGTTCCGGTTCCGACCGGCTCGATCACCGACCTCACGCTCACCGCATCACGCCCGGTCACGGTCGAAGAAGTGAACGCTGCCTACAAGGCTGCAGCTGAGGGCTCCCTCAAGGGCATCCTCAGCTACACCGAGGACCCGATCGTGTCGAGCGACATCGTCGGCGACCCACACTCCTCGATCTTCGACGCCGGCCTCACCAAGGTGATCGGCGACCAGGTCAAGGTCGCTTCCTGGTACGACAACGAGTGGGGTTACTCCAACCGCCTCGTTGACCTCACCGAGTTCGTCGCCGAGCGACTCTAACGGCCGCGCGGTGACGTTACGCACGATTGACTCGCTAGGTTCGCTTACCGGCAAGCGGGTTATTGTCCGCTTCGACCTGAATGTCCCGCTAAAAAGCGGGCAGATCACCGACGACGGACGAGTGCGGGCGTCACTGCCCACCCTCAACGCCCTCGTCGCTCAGGGCGCCCGCGTGGTGATTGTCTCTCACCTCGGGCGCCCCGACGGGGCCGTTGATCCTCAGTACAGCCTCGAGCCGGTGGCCTCCCGGCTGAGCGAACTGGTCAACCTCCCGGTTGCCTTCGCCACCGACACCGTTGGCGCCTCGGCCACCGCGGCTGTCGCAGCACTGGAAAACGGCGAAATCGTCGTGCTGGAAAACCTGCGCTTCAACGCCGGTGAAACCAGCAAAGTGGATGCCGACCGCGTCGCGTTCGCCCAGCAGCTCGCGCTGCTCGGTGACGCCCTTGTTTCGGATGGCTTCGGCGTAGTCCACCGCAAGCAGGCCAGCGTCTTCGATCTGGCCTCGCTGCTGCCGAGCGCGGCTGGCCTCCTCATTGCGACCGAGCTCGACGTGCTTGATCGTCTCACCGAGAAGCCGGAAGCGCCGTACACCGTCATCCTCGGCGGTTCCAAGGTCAGCGACAAGCTCGGCGTCATCGGACACCTGCTTCCGCGCGTGAATTCTCTGCTGATCGGCGGCGGCATGCTCTTCACCTTCCTCGCCGCCCAGGGCCATAAGGTTGGCGCAAGCCTGCTGGAAAGCGATCAGATCGAGACGGTGCGCGGATATCTGGCCGAGGCCGATCGCCTCGGCGTCAAGATCGTGCTCCCCACGGACGTCGTCGTGGCCTCGAAGTTCGGTGCAGATGCCGAACACGTGATCACCCCGGCCGACGGCATCGAGAACACCCCGTTCGGTGCTTCCGGTCTCGGCCTGGATATCGGGCCAGACACGGCGGCGGCTTTTGCTGAAATCATTCGTGCGTCCCACACCGTGTTCTGGAACGGCCCGATGGGCGTATTTGAACTCGCACCGTTCGCGGAGGGCACCCGCACGGTAGCCGCCGCTCTCACCGAGGTCACCGGCCTCAGCGTGGTTGGTGGCGGCGACTCGGCTGCTGCCGTGCGTATCCTCGGTTTCAACGACGACCAATTCGGTCATATTTCTACCGGCGGTGGCGCGAGCCTCGAGTTCCTCGAGGGCAAGCGTCTACCAGGACTGGAGGTCCTCGGATGGCAGTGAACATTAACCCTCGGCGTACTCCGCTGATTGCGGGCAACTGGAAGATGAATCTGGACCACCTTCAGGCCATCGCTTTCGTGCAGAAACTCGCCTGGAACCTCAAAGACGCCAACCACGACTTTGCCGCGGTCGAGGTGGCAGTTTTTCCCCCGTTCACCGATCTGCGCAGCGTGCAGACTCTGGTATCGGCCGACAAACTTCCGCTGGCCTTTGGCGCGCAGGACGTGTCGGCCCAGGATTCCGGTGCGTATACCGGCGAGATCTCGGGTGCTTTCCTGGCCCAGCTGGAATGCCAGTACGTCATCATCGGGCATTCCGAACGCCGTACCCTGCACAATGAGACCGATGAGCAGGTCGCCGCAAAGGTGACCGCCGCGCTCAAGCACAACCTTGTGCCGCTGATCTGCGTTGGCGAGAGTGCCGAAGACCTCGCGACGCACGGTCCGAGCGCCGTTCCGGTCGCCCAACTGCGGGCCGCCCTCGCGGGTGTCACCAACGCGGCGGACATCGTCGTCGCGTATGAGCCGGTGTGGGCCATCGGGTCCGGGCAGGCCGCCACGCCGGAGCAGGCCGAACAGGTCGCCGCGGCGCTGCGTGGCGTTCTCACCGAGACTCTCGGCCAGGACGTAGCCGACAAGACCCGCATCCTCTATGGCGGTTCGGTCAAGAGCGGTAACATTGCCGCGTTCATGCGGGAACCCAACGTGGACGGTGCCCTGGTTGGCGGTGCCAGTTTGGATATTCCGGAGTTCTCCAGCATCATTCGGTATCACAAGCACGTCGGCGTCTAAACCGACGCGTTCCTGACATCGCCGGAGCGAGGCGGTTGCCGCTGGCAACCGCCTCGCTCCGGCGTGAAGGTATAATTACGTTGTCTAGGCGCCAGAGTTGCGCCCACCGTGTTTTGAAAGGTTTCGTGTGGAGATTCTCCAGGTCGTCATGCAGGTGCTCGTCGGTATAACGAGCCTCCTGCTCACCATGCTCATTTTGCTGCACAAGGGGCGGGGCGGTGGGTTGTCGGACATGTTCGGTGGCGGCGTAACCTCCAACCTCGGCGCATCGGGAGTTGCCGAGCGCAACCTCAACCGCATTACTGTCATTCTGGGACTGCTGTGGATCTCCTGCATCGTCGTTCTTGGATTGATCACCAAGTTTGATACAGGGGCTTAACTTTTCGCCCTGTGCGGAGTTACCCTGAAGCGAAGTCACCCAGAATTCTGGGCACAGTTATTCACCAGCACATCTCAGCACCAGCAGCAGCAATAAGAGCTCGACTGCAGCACACAACTGCACGGATATACGGAGGAACAAGATGGCATCAGGCGGAAGCGCAATTCGTGGCTCGCGTGTCGGCGCAGGCCCCATGGGCGAGCAGGACCGCGGTTTTCACGCGGATCGCATCAAGGTTTCCTACTGGGACGCACTCGGCAATGAGACCGTACGGTACTTTGCCGCGAGCCTTCCCGACGAGGAAATCCCGGTCACCATCGATTGCCCATCGTCCGGGCTTCCCGCCGGCCGCGATAAAGAGAATCCTCCGTCCGTGGTGAAGCTTGAGCCCTACAAGACGCATCTGGCCTATGTCAAGGAACGTCGAACCGAGGAGGAAGCAGAGTCGCTCCTCGAGGAGGCCCTCAACCAGCTGCGCGTTCGTCGTGGCAAGTTGTCACCCACGAACTGACGTGTAACACAGCAAAGACCGGCCCTCGAGAGATCGAGGGCCGGTCCTTTTTCGTCGGGTCGCCTAGTACGTGGGCGCGATGAGGTTTTCAGGAACCTGGGCGGCAGCGTCACTGTCGACGAAGAACATCGTTCGGTACCGACCCTTGATGCCGGCAGCGGGGACCTCGTCACGGCTCGCGCCCGCCAGCGCCAGCCCGAGCGCTGAGGCTTTGTCTGAGCCGGCCAGAACAAGCCAAACCCGGTCAGAGGAGTTGAGTACCGGTCTCGTGAGCGACAAGCGGTCAGCGGGCGGCTTGGGGGAGTCGTGCACGGTGATGACACTCGCCTCACGCTCCCGAATACCTGATCGGTGGGGGAACAGCGACGCAATGTGGCCATCCGGGCCAACCCCGAGAAACGTCACGTCGAAGCGCGGGTACCGGGCACCCTCCGGTGCGTGGGAGAGTAATTCTGCCGTGTACCGGGCCGCCGCTGCTTCCAGGGCGTCGTTACCGGCACCGACATCGATCGGGTCGTCCGAAGCACCGAACGCGTGGATGTTTTCCTTCGGAACGTCGATATGGTCAAGGAGAGCATCCCGGGCCTGCAATTCGTTACGCTCGGGATCGGTGCGGGGCACCCAACGTTCATCTCCCCACCAAAAATTAACCCGGGACCAGTCAATGGTGTCGCGTGCGGCCGACTCATTGATGGCGGCCAACACGGCAATACCAACGGAACCACCGGTCAGAACAACATTGGCCGCGTCCTGCTCCTGCAGAACATCGACCATGTTCGTCAGGAAACGTGCAGCGACCGACCCGGCCAGCGCCTGCTTGTTCTGGTGCACCAGCACGCGTCGATCATTTGTCACGGTCACACTCCGGTTCCTTGGGACACCACGTCATCGAGTTGCGGCAGTCCGCGCGTGATGACCTCACCATACAGGTCGTCGGGATCCAGCCGCCGCAGTTCGTCGGCCAGACAGTCGCGCAGGCTGCGACGCTTGAGCGTCAGATCCTGCACCGGTTGCCCCGGCTGGCTGAGCGTGGCGATGTCGGGCACTTCACGCTCGAGCGAGATCGTTCCCGATGCGCGGGTGAGATGAACCCCGTGCACACCATTGGCGAGAGGGCCGGTGGTCAGCTCGCAGTCCACGGGCACCTGGAGCTGCATCTGCAGCCAGGCAGCCAACAGCGTGGTCGACGGCGAAGCGGCAGCACCGGCGACCCGAATACCGACGATCGGTTCATAGGGGGGCTGGTCCAGCACGGCCGCCAGCTGGGCGCGCCAAAGGGTCAGACGGGTCCAGGCGAAGTCGGTGTCGCCGGGGCGGTAGCTTCCGCACAGGTGATGCAGGGCTGCCTGCGGATCCGGCTGCGCCGACGCATCCGTTATTCTGCGGTAGGCGATGCGTCCGAGCGGTGAGTCGCCGGGAACGGCCGGAGCGGTACCCGGCCACCAGGCGACGACGGGAGCATCGGAGAGCAGCAGACCGGTGACCAGGCTCTCCGGGTCGTTGGCGGCATCGCCGTACACACGCAGAACGATGACCTCGCTCGCGCCAGCATCACCGCCCACTCGAATTTCTGCGTCCACGCGTGCGTCGGGTGTGGCCGCGGTGGAGCCGGGCTCCTGGGTCGACACGACGATGACGCGCATCGGATGCTCGCGGGAGGCATCGTTGGCGGCCTCGATGGCCTCCTCCTCGTGCCCGAGAGTCGAGGCAATGATCAGGGTGAGCACACGGCCGAGGGCGACAGCGCCACCCTCTTCCCGAATACGCACGAGCGCCTTCGAGATCTTCGCGGTCGTGGTGTTGGGCAGATCGACGATCATGGACGCCTCCAGGTGCGGCCATCGCGGGCCAGTAGATCATCAGCGGATGTGGGGCCCCACGTTCCAGGGCGGTATTGCTCCGGCTGCCCCTGCGTGGCCCAGTACTCCTCGATCGGGTCGAGAATCTTCCAGGACAGTTCGACCTCTTCGTGACGGGGGAACAGCGGCGGGTCGCCGAGCAGCACGTCGAGGATGAGCCGCTCATATGCCTCAGGGCTGGCCTCGGTGAATGCGTGGCCGTAACCGAAGTCCATGGTCACATCCCGTACCTGCATAACCACGCCGGGCACTTTCGATCCGAACCGGATCGTAACACCCTCGTCGGGCTGCACCCGAATCACCAGGGCATTGTGGCCTAGTTCGGCCGTCTGGCCGGGGGCAAAGAGGTACTGCGGGGCGCGTTTGAACACCACGGCGATTTCGGTGACGCGACGGCCGAGACGCTTGCCGGCGCGCAGGTAGAACGGCACTCCCGCCCAGCGGCGCGTGTCGATGGTCAGGCGCATCGCGGCGTAGGTCTCGGTGACCGATTCCGGGTTCATACCGTCTTCTTCGAGAAAACCGGCAACCTTTTCACCGCCCTGCCAACCGCCGGCGTACTGGCCGCGCGCGGTTCCCAGACCGAGGTCGGCGGGCAGCCGAACCGAAGCGAGCACCTTTTCCTTCTCGGCGCGCAGGTCGGCGGCGTCGAACGAGATCGGTTCTTCCATTGCCGTCAGGGCAAGAAGCTGCAGAAGGTGGTTCTGAATAACGTCGCGCGCGGCACCGATGCCGTCGTAGTAGCCGGCGCGGCCGCCAACACCGATGTCCTCGGCCATGGTGATCTGCACGTGCTCGACGTGGTTGGCGTTCCACAGCGGTTCAAACATTTCGTTGGCGAAGCGCAGCGCCAGAATATTCTGCACCGTCTCTTTGCCGAGGTAGTGGTCGATCCGAAAGACGGAGTCGGGCGGAAAGACCGACTCGACGACGTCGTTGAGCTGCCGCGCTGTCTTCAGATCGCTGCCGAACGGCTTCTCGATGACCACGCGACGCCATTGACCGTTTTTTTGCTCGGCCAAACCGGATCGGCGCAGCTGCTCGGTGACCTGGGGGAATGCCTTCGGCGGAATGGCCAGGTAGAACGCATGGTTGCCCATCGTTCCGCGTTCCCGGTCAAGCTCGTCGATCGTCTGGGTGAGGCGGGTGAACGCCTCATCGTCGTCAAAGGTGCCGGACACGAAGCGGATGCCCTCAGCCAGCTGCCCCCAAACGTCCTCGTTGAACTCGGTGCGGGCGTGTTCCTTGACGGCGTCATGCACAACCTGCATGAAGTCCTCGTTGTCCCAGTCTCGGCGAGCGAAGCCGACGAGGGCAAAGCCGGGGGGCAGCAGCCCTCGGTTAGCGAGGTCGTAAACCGCGGGCATGAGTTTCTTGCGCGCCAGGTCACCGGTGACGCCGAAGATCACGAGGCTGGACGGCCCGGCGATTCGATTCAGACGATAGTCGGACGGCGACCTGAGCGGATTAAACTCCGGGGTGATTTCCACCGGGGACATGCAGCTCCTTTGACGGGACAGTGCAGAAAATTGAGGACACGAAAAACGCAGGTGGTGCAGAAGCGGGTGGGGTTCCTCGCGGCCGGTGGCGGAGAGGAACCCCGGTTGGTTAGCCTAGGGCGTCGAACAGCGTGCTGATGTTCTGCTTGGGCTGGGTCAGGGTCAACGTCAGCACCGGACGCCCGTGCTCGGCGAGCACGCTCGCGTCGCCACTGGCCTGCGCCTGGATGAGTTCGCCGAAAGTGAACGGACGCTCGGGAATGTCGAGATCCTCGGCCGGCGTGGCCAGAATTTGCAGGTAGACGGCCGTTGCCGGTCCGCCCTTATGGAACTGCCCGGTGGAGTGCAGAAAGCGCGGTCCCCAACCGAAGGTAACCGGACGCTTCGACAGGGTGGCGAGCCTGGTGCGAATCTCGGCCAGTTCCGGCAGCGCGAGACGGTCGACGTAGGCCTGGACGGCGACGTAGCCGTCGGGGCCGAGCTCTTCGAGCAGGGCGTCGATCGCCGAGGCGAGATCGCTTGCCGCTCCGATGACGTGCGGCGTGCCGCGCACTTCGATGCCGTCCGCGATGAACGCGGCCGGCTCCGGTGCGGGGCGGGCGTCGAGCAGACCACGCGTGGCGATCTTCGCCGACTCCACGTCGGGCTGGTCGAACGGGTTGATCCCCAGCAGACGGCCGGCAACGACCGTGGCGTATTCCCAGACCATAAACTGCGCGCCGAGGGTTCCGCTGACGCGAATCTCGTCGCCCGTTTCGCTAAACAGCTCGGTGCCGGCGTCAGCCACAACGCGCACGAGCTGCAGGTCGGGCAGCGTTTCGGTCAGTTCCGGAGCATCCAGTTCCAGCACGACCGGCAGGATGCCGGTGCCGAGCTTGCCGGTGGATTCCGCGATCAGCTGTTCGACCCAGTCAGCGAAGCCCACAATGTGCGTGCCGTCCGAGACGATCGCGAGCTTGTCGCGGCGCGGGCTGGTGGCGGCGATCGCCGCCCCCAGAACGAGTCCCGGGTTCTCCGGCGAGTCAACGGCCAGAGCCAGCGCGACGGACTCGGCCTCGTCGAGAAGCGCACCGACGTCAACACCGGTCAGGCCCGATGGCACCAGGCCGAAGGCGGTCAGCGCGGAGTAACGTCCGCCGACGGTGGGGTCGGCGTTGAAGACGCGGTAGCCGGCTTCACGAGCGGATGCCTCGAGCGGCGACCCCGGATCGGTCACCACGATGATGCGTTCAGCCGGGTCGATGCCGATGGCGCGGAACGCACGCTCGAACACGCGACGCTGGCTGTCGGTCTCGACGGTCGAACCGCTCTTGGACGAGACGACCAGGGCCGTTTCGGCCAGGTTATCCTTCAGCGCGGACAACACCTGACCGGGGTCAGTCGCGTCGAGCACGGTGAGGTTCACGCCGGCCGTGCGGGTGATGACCTCGGGCGCGAGCGACGAGCCCCCCATGCCGGCGAGGGCAATCTGGGTGACGCCGCGAGCCTGCAGAGTTGCCCGCAGCTCCACGATCTCGGCCACGAGGGGGCGGGACACCGCGACGGACTCCGTCCAGCCGAGACGCAACGCGGCCTCAGCTTCGGCTTCCGGTCCCCAGAGGGAGGGGTCGAGGGCGGTGATGCCGGAGGCGACCAGGTCTGTGACCAGGGTGGGCACGGTGACGCGAACGGCGTCAGCTGCAGCGCCACTCACCGAGATGCGAAAGCTCATTAGACTGCCGAGCTGGTCGGGACCACGGTGGTCGACGCGGCGGTGAGAGCGGTCTGCACGGTGTCCAGCAGTTCGTTCCAGGACACCTCGAACTTGGACAGGCCTTCTTCTTCGAGCAGACGGGTGACGTCGTCGTAGGAGACGCCCTGGGCCGCCAGCGCGTCGAGGACGGCGTTCGCGGCGGCGTAGGAGCCGGTGACCGAGTCGGCCGGGATGACGCCGTGGTCGGCGGCGGCCTGCATGGTCTTCTCCGGCATGGTGTTGACGACCTCGGGGGCGACCAGCTCGGTCACGTAGAGGGTGTCGGGCAGGCTGGCATCCTTGACGCCGGTCGACGCCCAGAGCGGGCGCTGCTTGGTGGCGCCGGCCTTGATCAGGCCCAGCGCACGCTCGCTGCTGAATGCCTGCTCGTAGACCTGGTAGGCGAGCTGGGCGTTGGCGACGCCGGCCTTGCTCTTCAGGGCGAGGGCTTCGGGGGTGCCGATCGCCTCGAGGCGGGCGTTGATCTCGGAGTCGACGCGCGACACGAAGAACGACGCAACCGAGTGAATCGTGGAGAGGTCGATGCCAGCCGCCTTGGCCTGCTCGAGTCCGGCCAGATAGGCGTTGATGACCTGGCGGTGACGCTCCAGGCTGAAGATCAGGGTGACGTTGACACTGATGCCGAGAGCGATGGTCGCCGTGATGGCTTCCAGTCCTTCAACCGTCGCGGGGATCTTGATCATCGCGTTGGGGCGGTTGACCTTCTTCCAAAGCTGCTGGGCTTCAGCAACCGTGCCAGTTGCATCGCGGGCGAGGCTCGGCTCGACCTCGATCGAGACGCGGCCATCCTGGCCGTTGGTCGAGTCGTAGACCGGGCGGAAGATGTCGCATGCGGCGGCAACGTCGTCCGTGGTGATGGCGAAGACCGCGTCGGTCACGTTCGTACCGGCAGCGGCCAGGGTCGCAACCTGCTCGGTGTACGCCTCACCCTTGGCGAGGGCGCCGGCAAAGATAGTCGGGTTCGTGGTGACACCGACGACGTTGCTGTTCTTGATCAGGTCCTGCAGCCCGCCGGAGTTGATGCGCTCACGGGAGAGGTCGTCTAGCCAGATGCTGACGCCGGCGGCGGACAACTGGGCGAGAGGGGAGGGGGTAGTCATTGTCAAATTCTCCTAATACTGCTGCCTTCAGGCAGCGATGCTGTAGCGGTTTAGTGGAGACGTAAGGGGCAACATCAGGCCGCGCTGATTGATTCCTTGGCGGCGGCGACGACGGCTTCGGTTGTGATGCCGAATTCGCGGAACAGCGTCTGGTAGTCAGCGGATGCCCCAAAGTGATCAATCGAGATGCTGCGGCCGGCGTCGCCGACGTAGCCACGCCAGGTCAGCGCGAGGCCGGCCTCGACCGAGACGCGGGCGGTGATCGCGGCGGGCAGTACCGATTCGCGGTACTCGCTGCTCTGCTCTTCGAACCATTCCAGGCAGGGAGCGCTGACGACGCGGGCGTTGATGCCCTCGGCGGCGAGCTGGGCGCGGGCGTCGACGGCGAGCTGAACTTCGGAGCCGGTCCCGATCAGGATCACGTCGGGGGTGCCGCCGGCTGCTTCGGCCAGCACGTATGCGCCCCGGGCGACGTTCTTCGCGGAGGCGAAGATTTCAGCGGATGCTGCGCCCTCGCCACGCTCGTAGACGGGAATGTTCTGGCGGGTCAGGGCGATGCCGGCCGGGCCGCCCCGGCGTTCCAGGATGGTCTTCCAGGCCCAGGCGGTCTCGTTGGCGTCGCCGGGGCGCACCACGTCGAGTCCCGGAATAGCACGCAGGGTCGCGAGCTGTTCGATCGGCTGGTGGGTGGGGCCGTCCTCGCCGAGCGCGACGGAGTCGTGGGTCCAGACGAAGATCGACGGCGCCTTCATGAGAGCGGCCAGACGAACGGCCGGGCGCATGTAGTCACTGAAGATGAGGAACGTGCCGCCGAACGGGCGGGTGTTGCCGTGCAGCACGATGCCGTTGAGAATGGCGGCCATGGCGTGCTCCCGAATGCCGAAGTGCAACACCCGACCGTAGGAGTTTCCGGTCCATTCACCGGTGGAGTGCTCGCTCGGAATGAACGAGGCTGCGCCGCCGATGGTGGTGTTGTTCGATTCGGCGAGGTCGGCCGAGCCGCCCCACAGCTCGGGGATGACACCGCCGAGCGCGGTGAGCACCTTGCCCGACGCCGCGCGGGTGGAGACTGCGGTGCCGCCAGGGAAGACCGGGAGGGCGTCGTCGACGCCGTCCGGCAGGTCGCCGGAGAATACCCGGTCGAGCAGAACCTTGCGCTCCGGGTTGGCGGCGGCCCAGGCGTCGAACTGCACGGTCCATGCGGCGTGTGCGGTCGCGCCGCGCTCCAGGGCCAGGCGGGTGTGGGCGATGACCTCGGGGGCGACATCGAAGGTCTTTTCCGGGTCGAATCCCAGAACGGCCTTGACGCCGGCGAGTTCTTCGGCGCCGAGGGCTGAACCGTGGATCTTGCCGGTGTTCTGCTTCTTCGGGCTCGGCCAGCCGATGATGGTCTTGAGGATAATCAGGCTGGGCTTACCCGTTTCGTTCTGGGCGGCCGTGATGGCCGCGTTCAACTCGGCGACGTCTTCGACGTAGGAGCCGGTTTTCTTCCAGTCCACCGTCTGCACGTGCCAGTCGTAGGCAGCGTAGCGTGCGGCGACATCCTCGGTGAAAGCGATGTTCGTGTCGTCCTCGATCGAGATCTGATTGCTGTCGTAGATGGCAATCAGGTTGCCGAGCTGCTGGTGGCCGGCGAGAGAGGATGCCTCGCTCGTGATGCCTTCCTGGAGGTCGCCGTCGCCAGCGATGACGTAGACGAAGTGGTCGAACGGGCTGGCGCCGGTGGCGGCATCCGGGTCGAACAGACCGCGCTCGAAGCGCGACGCGTAGGCGAAACCGACAGCGGATGCCAGCCCCTGGCCGAGCGGGCCGGTGGTGATTTCAACGCCGTCGGTGTGGCCGTATTCCGGGTGGCCGGGGGTTTTTGAACCCCAGGTGCGCAGGGCTTTGAGGTCCTCCAACTCGAGGCCGTAGCCGCCGAGGTATAACTGCACGTACTGCGTCAGCGAGCTGTGGCCGACCGAGAGAATGAACCGGTCACGACCGATCCACTCGTTGTCGGCCGGGTCGCGGCGCATGATCTTCTGAAACAAAAGGTAGGCAGCGGGAGCGAGACTCATCGCGGTGCCCGGATGCCCATTCCCAACCTTCTCCACGGCGTCGGCCGCCAGAATGCGTGCGGTGTTAACCGCCTGATCGTCAACGGAATCCCATTGGAAAGCTGCCACGTCACGTAACCCTTCATTGAAGCGAAGGCGGGTTGAGCTCAACCCATCCTTTGATAGTTGTGCAAGTGTCGGCAGTCGTGTCACCGGCCGGTCGCGCCATCTGAAGCGGACTGCAGGCGAAACATCACCCCCAGCGAGTTGGCCTACTGGTGCAGCCATCTCCCACCCGGGGGCTCGCCGAACTACTGATTCACTGTGGGGAGCACTACAAGTATACGGACGAATGTCAGGGGACGCTCGAAATGACGTGACATGACGACACATTCCGGATTGGTCCTCGGTGGAGCGTTGCTCAGGGCGTGTCCTAGAATGAGAGGACTTGCCTAGCGTTAGAGGATTAATGGACGTCGCCCTGAAGACCCCGGTCCGGAGCGGACCGCGCACACTGAACCGCACCCTCAAGGCCTACATCTCTCTCACTAAACCGCGAGTGGTCGAGTTGCTTCTGGTGGTGACGGCGCCCACGATGCTGCTCGCCGAGCGCGGTATCCCCAGTCTCTGGCTGATTCTCGCGACGCTCGTCGGTGGGTCGCTCAGCGCTGGGTCCGCTGGTGCCTTCAACTGTTACCTCGATCGCGATATCGACCGTCTCATGAAGCGCACCAAGAATCGCCCCCTGGTTACTGGAGAACTCAGCGACCGCGAGGCGTTGATCTTTGCGTGGGCGTTGGGCGCGGCATCCATTTTGTGGCTGGGTCTGCTGACCAACTGGCTGGCCGCTGCGCTGTCGTTCGGCGCGATTCTGCTCTATGTCGTGTTCTATACGATCATTCTCAAGCGTCGTACCCCGCAGAACATCGTCTGGGGCGGTGTGGCCGGTTGTATGCCCGTGCTCATCGGCTGGGCGGCGGTGACCGGTGAACTGTCCTGGCCCCCGGTCATTCTGTTCATGATCATCTTCCTGTGGACACCGCCGCACTACTGGCCGCTATCTATGAAATACCGAGCCGACTACCAGGCCGCTGGCGTTCCGATGCTCTCCGTCGTGCGTGGTCGGGCGCAGGTGGGCCTGCAGGTCATCCTGTACGCGTGGGCCACGGTCGCCTGCTCGCTTCTGCTGATTCCGATCGGCGACATGGGCCTGCTCTACAGCTTTACGGCCCTGGTCACGGGTGGCTGGTTCATCTACGAGACGCATCGCCTGTACAGCCTCGCGATTCGGCACGAGCATGTGTCACCGATGCGTGTCTTCCACGGATCCATCGCCTACCTGACGCTGCTGTTCGTGGCCGTCGGAGTGGATCCGCTGCTTCCGTTCTAGGTGGCGCTAGACCCTGCGGGTGAGTCGGGTATCGATCTTGCCGACGTCGGCCGAATGGATCACGACAGTGACCACCCGTCCGGCCAGGGCCATCGCCGTTGCCGTGAAGTCGAAGGCCGTCACGGTGATAGCTGCCAGCGCCGTGTCGTCGATGACCAGGTTCGACCGGTGTGCCAGGGCGAGTTCAATCTCCGACTGCTGATGCGTGTGCCGTTCGGCCCACAACTGCGACCCGAAGTCGTACGGGTTCTTGGCGTAGTTCATCACGATGTACTGCAGGTGCTGGTTGAGTGCATCTCGGATGGGGTCGCCGCCGCGATTGGTGGAGCCCGGCACATCGGTGAAGACGAAGCCGCGCAGTTCGGCGATGCCAACCGGACCGGACGGGGAATCCTCGAACCAGAAATTGCCGGAGGGGTCAGCGAGCCAGTAGTGTGCCTGCGCTTCGAGGGTGCGGCCGTGGTTGCCGTACCAGCTCCAGCCGCGTTCCTGCAGGCGCGGCTGACGCACAAAACCGAATACCGGAGGGCCGTACAGGGCAAGGTGCGCCGCGTCGTCTGGCGGCTTTGATTTGGCTCCCGGTGCGACATGCATGTCTGGAGAGTACACCGGCGGCTCTCGTCCGGGGAGTGCCGCGCGGCAATTGCTAATTGGAGGTCTAGGCCCTACGAGTTGCCACCTTCGGCCCCATCAGCCGCGCGAGACGACACGCTCGGCCCCATCAAAGCAGTTGAGGGGGCTAAAGCTGTCTTCTCACCCCTGCAGAGTCATATTCATGGCGCGGAAGTTGTCGTTTCGGGGTCGTGATCTGTTAGCTACGAACCTGCTCGTGTGCCGTTTCCGGAACCTCGGCCGTGACTTCTCTGGGAGCCTTGAGGTTCAGCACAACCAGGGTCATGGCGGCCGCGAGCACGCAGGCCAGAACCATGTGCAGGCCGACCAACAGCGGCGGTAGTCCCAGGTTGGCCTGCAGGAGCCCGACCACAATCTGCACGAGCTCGATCATCAGGAGCGTGACGACGAATGAGCGCACCGGCAGCTTGCCGCGAACGGACGCCACGAGCAGCACGACCGTCAAAACCAGCGTCGCGTAGCCCGGCCAGGCGTGCAGGTGTTCGAGCAACTCGGCGTTGAAGCCGGTACGTCCGGCGTCCGCATCGCCGGAATGCGGTCCGGAGGCTGTGGTCAGTACCCCCATCAGCACGGTGAGTGCGACGACGAAACTCGTAGCGTGGGCGAGCCTGGCAAAACCAGCGGGAACAACACGGGCACGCGGCCCCGGAGCAAGGTAGACCCGGTGCACGAGAACGGTGGCAATACATACCATGATCAGCGACACCGTGAAGTGGAAACCGACAATGAACGGGTTCAGCCCGGTCAGCACGGTGACCCCGCCGACGAGTGCCTGGGCGAGAACGCCGGCGGCGAGAATCACTGCGAGAGTGAACAGATCCTTGCGCTGGGTGCGCAAGCGCCAGAGCAGAACAATGGCCGCGATGGCGATAATGCCGATCAGACCGGTCATCAAGCGGTTAGCGAACTCGATGACCCCGTGTATCCCCATTTCCTCTGTCGGCACGATCGAGCCGGCTACGCAGGTCGGCCAGGTGGGGCAGCCGAGCCCGGAGCCGGTGAGACGAACGGCCCCGCCGGTTCCCACAATCAAAATTTCCGTCACGAGCGACAGCCAGGCGACCACCCGAATCCGTCCGTCGATAACACTGGGTAGCCGTAGGTACTTCGGATTCACCGGTTCTGCTCTCTCTGTCAAACTTATGAACGCGCGCCCTCTGATCGTGCCCTGTACAAATGTGAATCGACCGCAAGAACGCGTATGTTGCTGATCAACCTGTAGAATTGGGAACTCCATGGAGATCAATCTTTAGTTCCATGAATATTCTAGGTACGCAACGTAGCTGTCCACACAACCCGTTCCTCGTGGTCTCCACTGAATTCAGCTCCATCGAGTTGATCAGTACGGCGGCCGTGCGGGAATGACCGGACTAATATCCGGGTTGTGATGGGTAGAGAAGAGGTAATAATGTCGGATGTCCTGCTAGACCGTCCCGACCTTGAGGGGATTGGCACCTACGAATTCGGGTGGGCCGATTCAGACAAGGCCGGAGCATCCGCTCGCCGTGGTATTTCCCCCGAGGTTGTCACTGACATCTCGAACCTGAAATCCGAGCCGGACTGGATGCTGCAGCGACGGCTCAAGGCTCTGCAGCTGTTCGAACGCAAGCCCATGCCCACCTGGGGCGCCGATCTTTCCGAGATCGATTTCGACAACATCAAGTACTTCGTGCGCTCAACGGAGAAGCAGGCCCAGACCTGGGAAGACCTGCCCGACGACATCAAGAACACCTACGAGAAGCTCGGAATTCCAGAAGCTGAGCGTCAGCGCCTCGTCTCCGGCGTTGCAGCGCAGTACGAGTCTGAAGTGGTCTACCACCAGATCAACGAGGAGCTCGAAGCCCAGGGCGTCATCTTCATGGACACCGACACGGCGCTCAAGGAGCACCCGGAGTTCTTCGAAGAGTACTTCGGCACCATCATCCCCTCCGGCGACAACAAGTTCGCCGCGCTCAACACGGCCGTCTGGTCGGGGGGATCGTTCGTCTACGTGCCGCCCGGCGTGCACGTCGAGATTCCGCTGCAGGCCTACTTCCGCATCAACACGGAGAACATGGGCCAGTTCGAGCGCACGCTCATCATTGCCGACGAGGGCAGTTACGTGCACTACATCGAGGGCTGCACCGCCCCGATCTACAAGTCTGACTCGCTGCACTCCGCCGTGGTCGAGATCGTCGTGAAGAAGAACGCTCGCGTTCGCTACACGACCATCCAGAACTGGTCGAACAACGTCTACAACCTCGTCACCAAGCGGGCCACGGCCGGCGAAGGCGCCACGATGGAATGGATCGACGGCAACATCGGTTCCAAGGTCACCATGAAGTACCCGTCCATCTACCTGATGGGCGAGCACGCCAAGGGCGAGACGCTCTCGGTGGCCTTCGCCGGCCCCGGCCAGCACCAGGATGCCGGCGCGAAGATGATCCACATGGCTCCGTACACGCAGTCGTCGATCGTCTCCAAGTCCATCGCCCGTGGCGGCGGGCGCAGCGGGTACCGCGGTGAGGTTCGAGTGGATGCCTCCGCGCACCACTCCGCCAACACCGTGCGCTGCGACGCTCTCTTGGTCGACACCCAGTCGCGTTCCGACACCTACCCGTCCATCGACATCCGTGTAGATGACGTGCAGCTCGGCCACGAGGCCACCGTCTCCCGCGTCAGCGAAGAGCAGCTGTTCTACCTGATGAGCCGTGGTATGCCCGAAGACGAGGCCATGGCCATGATCGTTCGCGGATTTATCGAACCGATCGCCCGGGAGCTCCCGATGGAGTACGCCCTCGAACTCAACAAGCTCATTGAAATGGGCATGGAAGGATCCGTCGGCTAAATGTCCGCCGCTTCAGCGCTTTCGAAGAGCGCTTCAAAAACTGTGCCCGAACCATCCACACCTGCTGCCAGCGCGTCGACTCTTCCGGTCGGCCAGCACGGAATCAAAGAACACTCCGACGGACGTTTCGGCTACGTGCCGGTGCAAACCCGTTCTGACCGTTTCAAAAGCGTCAACGTTGCCGACTTCCAGGCCGTCACCGGCCGCGAAGCCGTCTGGAAGCACTCGCCCGTCGCTAAATTCACCGACCTCACCGCCGGCGATCTCGACGGCTCGCGTTACCTCATCGAGTCAACCCCGTCGGCCGATATCTCGGTTGAGTGGGTGCCCAGAACGGATGCCCGCATCGGGACTGCCGGTCTGCCGGAAGAACGCGCCGCAGCCAACGCCTGGGGCGTCTTCGATGACGCCCTCGCCATCACGGTCAGCGGCGAGGAAGCCAAGGAGATCACGGTCACCCGATCGGCCCTCGGTAACACTGCCCGCGGCGCCCACACGATCATCGAGGCCAAGCCGTTCAGCCAGGCCACGGTCATCCTGGCGAACACGGGTGACGCCCGGCTCAGCGAAAACGTTGAGATCATCCTCGGCGAGTCCGCGAACCTCACGGTCGTTTCCCTGCAGGAATGGGACGACTCGGCGGTGCACCTGGCTAACCATTTCGCATCCATCGGTCGTGACGCGCGGCTCAAGCACGTCGTCGTCTCGCTCGGCGGCAGTATCGTGCGGGTCAACCCGTCGGTACGTCTCGCCGGACCCGGCTCGGACACGTTGCTCCTCGGCCTGTACTTCGCGGATGCCGGCCAGCACCTGGAACAGCAGGTGTACGTCTTCCACGACGCTCCGAAGAGCCGCAGCCGGGTCAACTACAAGGGCGCGTTGCAGGGCCAGGACGCCCGCACGGTCTGGATCGGTGATGTGCTGATCGGCAACAAGGCTGCTGGCACCGACAGCTACGAGCAGAACCGCAACCTCGTACTCAGCGAGGGCACCCGCGCCGATTCCATCCCCAACCTAGAGATTGAAACCGGCGACATCGTCGGAGCCGGTCACGCCAGTGCCACCGGACGTTTCGACGACGAGCAGTTGTTCTACCTTCAGTCTCGCGGCATCACCGAGGAAGAAGCGCGGCGCCTGGTCGTGCGCGGATTCCTCACCGAGGTCGTGCAGCAGATTGGTTCCCCCGAACTTGAAGCTCGGTTGCAGCTCGCAATCGAAGCCGAACTTATTGGAACGGACGACAAGTAAGCATGGCCGCAACGAAGATCTGCGCTCTCGATGAGCTCGAAGTAAACCAGGCCGTCAAGGTCGAAATCGACGGGGTGGCTATCGCCCTCGTGCGTGACGCCGCCGGCGACGTGTTCGCCATCGGTGATACCTGCACGCACGGTGACATCTCCCTGTCCGAGGGATTCGTGGAAGGCCAGACGCTCGAATGCTGGGCCCACGGCTCGATGTTCTCCCTCACCACGGGCAAGCCGCTGTCCCTGCCGGCGTATGATCCGGTCCCGGTTTACAACGTTGAACTCATCGACGGGTTCGTCTTCGTCGATCCGTCCGTCACCGTCGCGGTATAGGCCTGCTCAGGCAGTACCGCCCCCACCAACTTAAAGAATTTAGAAAGGGATTAGACATTCATGTCTGTTCTTGAAATCAAAGACCTGCACGTCAGCGTCGAGACCGACCAGGGCACCAAGCAGATTCTGCGCGGCGTCAACCTCACCATCAACGAGGGCGAAATCCACGCCATCATGGGCCCGAACGGCTCCGGCAAGTCCACCCTCGCCTACACGATCGCCGGCCACCCGAAGTATCACGTCGAGAGCGGCTCCATCCTGCTCGACGGCGCCGAAGTACTCAAAATGACAGTGGATGCCCGCGCCCGCGCCGGTCTCTTCCTCGCCATGCAGTACCCGGTTGAGATTCCCGGAGTGACCGTCACGAACTTCCTGCGTACGGCCAAGACGGCCATTGAGGGTGAAGCCCCACCGATCCGCACCTGGATCAAGGATGTTCGCCAGTCGATGACCAACCTGCGCATGGACAAGACCTTCGCCGAGCGCAACGTCAACGAGGGCTTCTCCGGTGGCGAGAAGAAGCGCAACGAGATCCTGCAGCTCGAACTCCTCAAGCCCAAGTTCGCCGTGCTCGACGAGACCGACTCCGGACTCGACGTCGACGCACTCAAGATCGTCTCCGAGGGCGTCAACCGCGCCAAGGCCAACACCGGCCTCGGACTTCTGCTCATCACGCACTACACGCGCATCCTGCGCTACATCCACCCCGACTTCGTGCACGTGTTCGTCAACGGACGCATCGCCGAACAGGGCGGCCCCGAGCTCGCCGACCGCCTCGAGGACGAGGGCTACGATCGCTTTCTTGTCCCGTCGAACGTAGGCTAGTCCTATGGCCTCAACACTCAGTCCGGCTCGCTTCGACGAAATCGAAGAGGCCCTCAAAGACGTCATGGACCCGGAACTCGGCATCAACGTCGTCGACCTCGGGCTCATTTACGACCTCGGCTGGGACGACGAGAACAACGCGCTCATCATCCACATGACCCTCACCTCGGCCGGCTGCCCGCTGACCGATGTGCTCGAGGAGCAGACGGCTGAGGCCCTCGATGGTGTCGTCGACCAGTTTCGCATCAACTGGGTCTGGATGCCGCCGTGGGGTCCGGAGAAGATCACCGACGACGGTCGCGACATGATGCGAGCCCTCGGCTTCGCCATGTAGCACGTGTTCGTCCTGAAGGCCCCCCAGCACACGCTGGTGGGGCCTTTGGTTTTGGTTTAGAGCCGGGGGTCGACCGGTTCTGATTCCATAGCAAGCACGCCAAAGACGGCCTGGTGCACGCGCCAGAGCGGCTCATCGGCGACAAACCGTTCGACCGCTTCGACGCCGAGTGCGTACTCGCGGAGCGCCATTGAGCGTTTGTGCCCGACATCCCGGTCGCGCAGGCGCACCAGGTTGGTTGGATCGAGGTAATCAGGTCCGTAGATGATCCGCAGGTATTCGTCCCCGTGCACCTTGATGCCCGGCTGCGCGAGCGATCGCGTTCCGCGAACGAGGCCGGCGACCGGCTTCACCACCATGCCTTCACCACCGGCATTGGTCAGATCTTCCCACCAGGTCGTGGCCGCGGCCTCCGATTCATCCGAGGTCAGGTCGACGTCGATGTGCCGGGTGCGACGGATGAGCTCCTCGTCTGCGGCGGCGAGACGGTCGGCGATAGCGAGGTGCCAGGAGTGATCCTGCCCCAGTTGGCTTGCTCCTTCTGAGGCGAGCAGCTGGAACGGGGCAAGCTGCACGCCGTCCAGCCCAGACACCGGCTGGCTGTAACGCCGGTAGGAGTCTCGGTAGGCCTCGGCGTTAGACGCGCGGTGCTGCGTGCGGGCGAGCAGGTCGGTCACGTCGACACCCCGGTCGACGGCGGCCTGGAGAACCCGCGACGCGGCCGGCAGAGCGCTCGTTGCCGCGGCTGCGACGCTCGCGTACTGCTCTCGGATCATTGGCCCCGCTTTGAGCGACCAAGGAAGCAGCTCGGCATCGAAGAGCAACCAGGATGTCTAGAATTCCGACCACAGCGCGGCCGTCTCGGCGAGGCCGTGGCTCGTCTGCACCTTCTTTCCGTCTAGCGCGCGCACGAGCTTCGCCTCGTGGTTGCCCGGCACGGCCAGGGCGTGGCCGGCCGCGACCATGCCCATGGCGAGTCGCAGTACTCCGGGGGTATCGGGGCCGCGGTCGATGAGGTCGCCCAGGAAGATCGCGCGGCGCCCTTGAGGGTGCACGGCGTCAATGGGGCGATCCTCGTCATCGCGCATGAGCTCGTAGCCGAGCTTGCCCAGTAGCGCCTCGAGCTCACTGCAGCAGCCGTGCACGTCGCCAATGGCTTCGAACGGGCCGCTTTCGTCGGAACGGTCGTTGAGAAGGGGTTCCCGAACGAACTCCGCGGCCGCGATTTCGTCCAGCCCGGATAGCATGTGGACCCGCTGGAAGCCCTCCTTGCCGAGCTGTTTAAGGGAACGTCGAAGCTGATCGCGCTGACGCTTGATGACGGATGCCCCGAACGTGCGGTCGGCGCGCGCGGCGTTGCGCCCGACGCAGACGCTCTGCGGCATGTCGAGCACGACGGCGACCGGTAGGACGTCGTGTGCTCGCGCGAGCGCTACGAGTGAGCGGCGAGCATCCGCTTGCACGTTGGTGGCGTCGATAACGGTCAGGAGCCCAGCGTCGAGGCGTTTTCCCGCGACGAACCGGAGCGCCTCGCACGCTGCGGACGTCGCAGCCTGGTCGTTTTCGTCGTTGGAGACGAGCCCGCGGAAGAAGTCGCTCGACAGTGTCTCGAACTGTCCGAAGTGCGTGGCGGCGAAGGTCGACTTTCCTGAGCCGGAGGCACCGACGAGCACCACGAGCGACAGGTTGGGAAGAGGTAGGCGTGTCATAGGTTGGTGGTCTTGCGGAACAGGGCGAGCTGGGTCGGGGAGCCGAGTTCGACGTCGACGTCGACGTCGCCGACCGTGCGGTACTCGACCGAGTAGCCGCGGCGAGCCGCGACTTCAGCCGCCCAGGCAGCGAATTCGGCCCTGGACCACTCGAATCGGTGATCGCGGTGCCGGAACGAGCCGGCGGGCAAGGACTCATACCGGGCATTGAAGTCGGCGTTCGGCGTTGTCACGATAACCGCGCCGGGAGCGGCTGCTCCGAACACGGCCGACTCGAGCGCCGGGAGCCGCTCCAGGTCGAGGTGTTCGATCACCTCCATCAGCACGATCGCGTCGAGGCCGGCGATGCGGTCGTCCTGGTACGTCACCGACGACTGCGCGAGGTGCACCCTCTCGTGCTGTCTATCACTGGCCTCACGCAGGTTGAGCGTTCGCGCAGCCTTGACCAGAACGCTCGCCGAGACATCGCAACCGACGATCGTCGTGAAGGCAGCATCCGCTGTGAGCCGCCGCAGTAGGGCGCCTTCGCCGCATCCGACATCGGCCACCGTGTGCGCTCCGACGTCGTGCAGGGCCGTGGGCACGGCCTCGGCGCGCTGCTGGGCCAGCGGTGCCGAGCCGGACTGCTCGCTCGGCTCTGCCAGGTCGGGCGCAGGCAAGTCGTCGAGGTCGTTCAACCGGGTGTCCGCGGAAAGCCGTGCTGTGGCCTCGTTGACCATCGACGGCTGATGCGCCAGGTAGCGGCGCGTAATGAGTTCGCGCTCGGGGTGGTGAGGCAGCCAGCCAACGCCAGCGCGCAGGAGCTTGCCGATTTCATCGTCCGACACCCAATAGTGCTTGGCGTCGTCGAGCACGGGCAGCAGCACATAAAAGTGCCGGAGCGCGTCGCTGAGCCGGACCTCACCGCGCAGCACGAGGTCGACGTAGACGGAATCGCCCCACTCCGGGAACGCCGGGTCCAACGGGATCGGCGTCTCAGTGACGGACCAGCCGAGCGGTTCGAACAGTCGCGTGACGAGGCCGGCGGTGTCGCGGCCCCTGGCCGGCACGGCCGCCACGGTGATCTCGAGGGGCAAAGCGGATGCTGCGAGCTCGGGAAACGACTCGCTCGTCCCGTTCATGGCCGTACGGAAGACCTGGCCCAGCGCGACGGCGACCATGGAGGAGGACGCATATGGACGGTCGTTCACGTAACGGGCGAGTGTGGCCGCGTCGCTTCCCCGGAAGCGCTTGTCGCGCACCAGACCGATGGGGTCGACTTCGAGGATCAGCGCCACCGTGCAACGTTCATCGGACACCTCAGGGTAGAAAACGTGCGCTGTTCCGACACTCAGCGGAAATGCCTGCGCTCGATCCGGGTGCTTGCGAAGCAGGTGGCTCAGATTGGATGCGGCGGGCGCGGTCGAGGTGACGGTGACGAGGACGGGGTCCTTCCTTCAGGCAACGGTAGCCGCCAGTCTCTTGATGCCTGTTGCGGCTGCGTCTCATGCACCCGTGGCTTGGCGCTGATCACAGCGAGGTCGTCGAGGACCGCGGGCTGGCCCTCGGTCTCAGCATTTCGGCACACGTGCTCGCCGCCATCGGTGCCGAACTTGGCGCGTTCGCGGCCTTCGGTCGCAAGATCACGCGCCCCTGAGCATGACCACCCGACTGCCTGCCCGATGGACGATGCTGGCTGCGGGCGGGCCGCGGCACGGAACCGAGCTGGTCGAGCAGCCGGCGGGCATGGCGGAGGGAGATGTCCCCGGTGCGGAGCGCGGTAAGAGTATCGGGCCGCTCGACCATACGACGAATTCCCAAAACAGCATCCTCACTGGCAGCTAGATCTAGTGACTAGAACGGTATGCTAGTTGGATGAATACAGGGGAAAACGGAGCGATACGGCGGCGCGCGGCCCAGGCGGCCAGTACGCGGGCGGAGATCGTCATGGCGGCCGGGCGCCTCATGCTCGAGCGCGGCTATGTCGGTACGTCTGTGGCGGCTATTGCGGGGGAGGCGGGCGTGGTCGTACAGACGATCTACAACTCGGTGGGGTCGAAGGCCGAACTGCTGGCCGCGGTTCTCGACCGGGTTGCCGCTGAGCCGGGGGCCCCGGCGCTGTTGTCGGGCACGACCCGGGAACGCATTGCCGAAGCGCGTACCGCGACCGAGGTCATCCGTATTCTGGCGCGGTCGAGCGCACTCGTGAATGAGCGCACCTCGGGCATTCTGCGCATCGTCAGCGAAGCTGCCGTGGTCGATCCGGATGTGGGGGAATTCGAGCAGAAGCGCGATGCTGCACGGCTGCACGGCTTCGGCGAGGTGGCGGCAGCACTGCGTGAGAAGCGCGGCCTGCGAGGAGGGCTGAGCGATCACGAAGCCGCGGCGACGATGTGGGCGCTGGCCCATCCGCACACTTATCGCTCGCTCGTTCTGTCGCTCGGCTGGTCGACCGAGGCCTACCTGAACTGGCTGGAAAAATCGCTCCTGGCTGCCCTGCTGTAGGCACCTGTGTGCCGAGCACAGCCTGAAGGCAAATATACTAGTGAGTTGGACCGCTTCGGCCAACTCACACTTCACACCTGTACAAACACTTCGAATGGACTATTGCTGTGCTCAACGTGCAAGATCTCGAAATCCGCGTTGGAGCCCGCGTGCTCATGGAGGGCGTCAACTTCCGCGTCGCGAGCGGCGACAAGATCGGCCTCGTCGGCCGTAACGGCGCCGGAAAGACGACCCTGACGAAGACGCTCGCGGGGGAGACAAACCCGACCAAGGGTTCGATCAGTCACTCGGGGGAGATCGGCTACCTGCCCCAGGACCCGCGCGCCGGCGACCCGTCCATGCTCGCCCGCACCCGAATTCTGGATGCCCGTGGCCTCGGTACCATCGCCCTCGGCATGCACGAGTCCAGCATGGCCATGGCCGACCCCGATCCCAAGATCGCCGCAGCCGCCATGAAGAAGTATGGTCGGCTGACCGACGAGTTCAACGGACTGGGCGGCTACTCCGCTGAGGCCGAAGCCGCCTCGATCGCCAGCAACTTGAAACTGCCGGACCACATTCTCGACCAGGCCCTCAGCACTCTCTCTGGTGGTCAGCGTCGTCGTATTGAGCTCGCCCGCATTCTGTTCTCGGCCGCCGAGATGATGATCCTCGACGAACCGACCAACCACCTCGACGCCGACTCGGTGGCCTGGCTGCGCGAATTCGTCAAGAACTACAAGGGCGGCTGCATCATCATCAGCCACGACATCGAGCTCGTCGGCGAAACGGTTAACCGAGTGTTCTACCTCGATGCCAACCGCATGATGATCGACATCTACAACATGAACTGGAAGAACTACCTGCTCCAGCGCACGGCGGATGCCGACCGTCGCAAGAAGGAACGCTCCAACGCGGAGAAGAAGGCCTCGACCCTGCAACTTCAGGCCGCTAAGTTCGGCGCAAAGGCCAGCAAGGCCGCCGCCGCCCACCAGATGGTGGCGCGCGCCGAGAAGCTCCTTTCCGGGCTGGACGCCGTGCGTGCCGTCGAACGCGTCGCCAAGCTGCGCTTTCCAGAGCCGGCACCCTGTGGTCGTACACCGCTCATGGCCAAGGACCTGTCGAAAAGCTATGGTTCGCTCGAGATCTTCACGGCCGTCGACCTCGCGATCGACCGTGGCTCCAAGGTGGTCATCCTCGGCCTCAACGGTGCAGGCAAGACCACGCTGCTGCGCATGCTCGCCGGTGTCGACGAGTCCGATACTGGCTCGATCGAACCCGGCCACGGCCTGCGCATCGGCTACTACGCGCAGGAACACGAGACCATCGACGTCAAGCGCAGCGTGCTGGAGAACATGGTCTCGTCCTCGCCCAGCATCACCGAGATGGAAGCCCGCCGGGTACTCGGTTCGTTCCTGTTCACCGGTGACGACTCCAACAAGCCCGCCGGTGTGCTGTCCGGTGGCGAGAAGACCCGACTGGCCCTGGCCATGATCGTGGTCTCCGGCGCCAACGTGCTGCTGCTCGACGAGCCCACTAACAACCTCGACCCGGCCAGCCGCGAAGAGATCCTCGACGCCCTCGCGCACTATGCCGGCGCCGTCGTTCTGGTCAGCCACGATGAGGGTGCCGTACAGGCTCTCAACCCCGAGCGCGTGCTGATCATGCCCGAGGGCACGGAGGACCACTGGAACAAGGACTACCTCGACCTGATCGAGCTGTCCTAACCACCCACACTGATTCGGCATGGGTGGTGCCGGTTCGCCTGAAGAAAAGGACCCGTGCGTGTTCCCGCTCGAAAAACCATTGCGCATCGCGCTGGTCTGCCTGCACACCTCGCCGGGTACCGATCCGGGCGCGGGCGACGCCGGCGGAATGAACGTGGTGGTGCGTCACCAGGCCGAGGCTCTCGGAGCGCTCGGTCACACGGTGACTGTCCTCACCCGACGGTCGTCCGCCGCGCAGCCCCACCGGCAGCGGCTTGCGCCGCGCGTGACCCTGCAGTTTCTCGATGCTGGCCCGGCCGTTCCGGTGAGCAAGGGCGAGCACGAAGCGTTCATCGGTGATTTCTCGGCCGAACTGGCCGCCCTCGAACCGTACGACATCATCCACTCGCATCACTGGTTCTCCGGCATGGCCGCGCTGCCGGTCGCGCGAACCTGGGGCATTCCGCACGTGCAAAGCTTTCACAGCATCGCCGCCGAGGACGGTAGCCCGCTGTCGGCCGGCGAACGAGCCGAATCGCCGGGACGGATGCTCGGCGAGGCCTGGCTCGCTCGCGAATCGGATTCCCTGGTCGCGATCAGTGCGGCCGAGGCCGCTACGATTTCCGGGCGGCTCGGGGGCCGGGCTAACCGAACCAGCATCGTGCTCCCGGGAGTGGACAGCCGGCTGTTTTCACCAGCGCGTCTTCGCCAGCCGCCGGCCAGTGCGACCACCGATGGCTACGTCGTCGTCGCGGCACGGCTACAACCGCTGAAAGGCCTTGATCTGGCCATTCACGCCATCGCAGCGCTTCCACAGGACCGCCGACCCGAGCTGGTAATTGCCGGCGATGCCTCGGTCGACTATGCCGGTTACGTTGAGGAGCTCCGCCAGCTCGCTGAAGGGGCCGGCCTGTCCGACATTCGATTTGTCGGTGCACAGTCCCACGCGAACCTGGCAGAACTGTTTCGCGGTGCCCGGCTGGTGCTCGTACCGTCGCACTCGGAGACCTACGGTCTGGTGGCACTGGAAGCGGCCGCGAGCGGCGTACCGGTCGTTGCTTCGGCGGCCGGGGGATTGCGCGAGGCGGTCGTCGACGGAATCACCGGACTCGTTCTGGACTCCCGCGATCCGCAGGTTTGGGCCGATGCGATGGCGCAGATCCTAACCGACCCGACGCGGGCGGGCGAACTGGCCCAGGCCGCTCGCGAGCATGCGCTTCGGCTGGACTGGACTCGCTCGGCAGCGTCTCTGATCCGGGTCTACCGTGCACTTCTCGATGAGCCGATCGAGACCCGGCAGCACGACCGTGCAGTCGCCTGAAGTGCTCTAGGTCAGCTGCCGGTCGAGCAGCTCATCCTCGATCTCGGCGTCATTGCGCGGTTTCGCCGCCCGTTTGCGGGAACGCTCATCGGCGCGTTCGCGTTCGTCGGGATCTTCGGCGTTCACACTGCGATATTCCTCGCGCAGCGCCCAACCGAGGCCGATGAAGGCGAGGAGGCCGAAAACGAACCACTGGAACGCATACGAGAGGTGCGGGCCTTCGTCGCGGATCGGCTTCACGACGGCGGCCGGGCGCTTCTCGGTAGCGGCCGGGCTCTCGGTGTCCATCAGGCCATAAGCGCCGGTATAGGTGGGCTGGTCGAGCCGCGCGGCAATGGTGGTGAGATTGATCGTCGCGACCTGGTCGCCGTTGGCGGTACGGCCTGGGAGGTCGGGTTCGCTGGCCTTGAGCCGGGCGACAACGGTCACCGTTCCGCTCGGCGGAGCCGGCACCGTGTCGGGTGCGTCCTGTTCCTGCCCGGTGGGCAGCCAGCCGCGGTCGACGATGAAGATGGTGCCGTCGGTGAGCAGCAGCGGGGTCAGCACCTCAAAGCCCGGATTGACGTTGAGCGGGCGGTTCCGCGCGAGCATCTCGTCGGCGGTGACGTAGGTGCCTTTCAGTTCAACCGGCATCCACTTTTGGGATTCGTCAAAGGCGGTCAGGTCGGGCAGCGCCTCGGTGACCGGGACCGGGTTTGAGTCGAAGTTGGAGTCGATCTTGAACAGTTCGGTGAGGGCCTCGTCGCGCCGGGCAAGCTGCCACGCGCCGAGGCCGGAACACACCGCCGCAAAGAGTATGGTGAGCGCGAGATACCCGGCCCAGCGGCGGCTGAAGGCGAACTTCCAGCCCGTCATCGCGCATCTCCGGCGGGCTCTGGTGAGGTGTCAAGCGGGCTCACAGTGAGGGGAAAATCGCGCGCGGCCAGAAATTCCCGCAGGTAGTCGACGTGCTCATCGCAGGCCAGCCAGGTTTTGACCCGATCGCTCGAGTGGATGCGCGGGTTGCGCCAGTCCAGCCGCCACGTTCCCGTATTGCGGCAGTCGGCCCGCGAGCAGGTTGAGGATTGCAGGGGCGCGCCCAGCCCGATCATGGGGCCGGGTGAAGCAGCCGCGCGAGCACTCACTTGACCTCGTCGTCGGAGGAACGGGTGTCGGTGCCGGTATAGATCTCGACGCCACCAGGCCGCAATACTTCGGCTCCGCGGGGCGCAATCTTCACGTTCGCGACCACGACGGCGAAGTACGGAAGAAGAATGGCACCGAGCGCGCAGATCACCAGCCACCAGCCCTGCACAAAAAGCATCAGCACAATGCAAATGACACGCACGCCCATTGCAATGGAATATTTGATCATCCGGTTGCGTCGTTCGACCTCCGGGGAGGCGGGGAGCGAGGTGATCGACTGCTGCTTCATAGGTCCATCGGGTTCGTCGTCGGTTTCTTCACTGGGGGAAAATCCACCTCAATAAGCCTACGTCTGTACGGCCGGATTGTCGCACGCCTTAAACTTGAATCTGCCGGGTATTTCGTAGCGTTGCACCCTGCAACCCCCACATCACAGCAATCAACAGACTTGGAACTTCATGACAACGGCTCGAACAGTGCTCGTCACCGGCGGCAACCGCGGCATCGGATTTGCCATCGCGGAAGAATTCCTCGCCCAGGGACACCGCGTGGCCGTCACTTCGCGGTCCGGGCACGGACCGGCCGGCAGCCTCACCGTACGTGCCGACGTAACGGATGCCGCGTCGATCGATGCCGCGTTCACCCAGATCGAAGCGACCTACGGCCCGGTCGAGGTCGTCGTGGCCAACGCCGGGATCACCCGCGACACCCTGCTCATGCGCATGTCGGAGGATGACTTCACCTCGGTCATCGACACCAACCTCAGCGGCGCATTCCGCGTCGTCAAGCGTGCCAGCAAGGGGATGCTGAAGGCTCGCTTCGGACGCATCGTTCTCATCTCGAGCGTTGTCGGTCTCTATGGCTCTGCCGGGCAGGTGAACTACTCGGCGTCGAAGAGCGGCCTGGTTGGCCTGGCCCGCTCGGTTACCCGTGAGCTCGGTGCCCGTGGGATCACGGCCAACGTCGTCGCTCCCGGTTTCATCGAGACCGACATGACCGCCGCCCTGCCCGAAGCACAGCAGGCTGACTACAAGCGCAATATCCCGGCCGGCCGTTTTGCCACTCCGTTAGAAGTCGCTCGTGTCGTCACCTGGCTGGCCGGCGATGACGCCGCGTACATTTCGGGTGCCGTCATTCCTGTGGATGGCGGCCTGGGCATGGGCCACTAGGCCCAGCCCATGCATGGCGACGGTCGTGTCAGCCGCGCAGACCGAGCAGCGGCAGTACCTGGCTGAGATTGCAGTTCTCGATTACGAGGTCGGCCTCACGCTTCACCCGCGGCTTGGCATTGAACGCGACGGCGAGTCCGGCCGCGTCCATCATTCGCAGGTCGTTCGCGCCGTCGCCGACGGCGATCGTCTGCGACAGAATGACGCGGCGCTGGGCGGCCCATTCACGCAGGGCGACGGCTTTTGCCTCGGCGTCGATGATCGGGCCGAGCACCCGCCCGGTCAGGTAGCCGCCTTCCACTTCGAGTCGGTTGGCCCGCCAGTGGTCCAGGCCCAGGTCGGCCGCGAGCGGGTCGAGCAGCTCATGAAAACCGCCGGAGACCACCCCCACGACGCCCCCGACAGCGTGAATGCCGGCGATCAGTTCGTGCACTCCCTCGGTCGGGCGGATGCGCCGCCCCACCTCGGCGAAAACGGTGTCCCGAAGCCCCGCCAGGGTCAAAACCCGTTCGCGCAGGCTGTCGGCGAAGTCGAGTTCGCCGCGCATCGCGCGCTCGGTGACGTCGGCGACGAGTTCACGTGAGCCGGCGGCATCCGCCAGCAGTTCGATCACTTCGTCCTGGATCAGGGTGGAGTCGGCGTCGAGCACGACCAGAAAAGTTGATGCGGAGCTAAGGATCACGGAGTAACGAGCACGCCCTTACCGACGACGGTGATGCCGGATTCGGTCACGCTGAAGCCGCGTGCCAGGTCACGATCGCGATCGACACCGACCGTGGCACCGGGCTCGACGATGACTTCCTTGTCGAGGATTGCCCGGCGCACGATCGCTCCCGGGCGGATCTGCACGCGGTCGAACACGATGGAGTCGACGACTTCGCAGGCCGAACCGATCGAGGTCCACGGCCCGAGAACGCTGCGCTCGATGTGTGCACCCGAGATGACGCAGCCGAGGGAGACGATCGAGTCGATCGTGGTGCCGAGGGCGCCCCGTCCGTCACGGACGAATTTCGCCGGCGGAGAGTTCAGCTGCATGCTGAAGATCGGCCACTGCTGGTTATACAGGTTGAATACCGGAAGGGCCGAGATGAGGTCCTGGTGGGCTTCGAAGAACGAATCAATGGTTCCGACATCGCGCCAGTAGTACCGGTCGCGATCGGTGGAACCGGGGACCTCATTGCGCTGCAGATCGTACACGCCGGCATCCCCGCGAGAAACGAAATCGGGAATGATATCGCCGCCCATGTCGTGACTCGAGTCGGTACGCTCACCATCGCGCAGCACCGCCTCGATCAAGGCATCGGTGTTGAAGACATAGTTGCCCATCGAGGCGAACACTTCGTGCGGGGCGTCGGCGAGCCCGACGGCATCCTTGGGCTTCTCGCGAAAGTCCAGGATGCGATCGGGAGTGGCGGCATCCACTTCGATGACCCCGAACTGGTCGGCCAGGCCGATCGGCTGGCGAATGGCGGCGACCGTGGCTGCCAATCCCGACGCGATGTGGGCGTCGATCATCTGACTGAAGTCCATGCGGTAGACGTGATCGGCACCGACGACGACGACGATGTCGGGTTTTTCATCATGAATGAGGTTCAGGCTCTGCAAAATGGCATCGGCCGATCCGCTGAACCAGCGTTTGCCAAGGCGCTGCTGCGCCGGCACGGAGGCTATGTACGAGTTGAACAACCCGCCGGAGACGTGCCAGGTCTGGGAGACGTGGCGGTCGAGGCTGTGTGACTTGTACTGGGTCAACACTACGATCTGGGTGACGCCGGAATTGATCAGATTGGACAGGGCAAAGTCCACCAGGCGGTAATGCCCGCCAAAGGGGACGGCGGGCTTGGCCCGGTCCTCGGTCAGCGGCATTAGCCGTTTTCCCTCGCCACCGGCGAGAACGATTCCAAAGATCTTCTTGGCCTTCATGTGTACAGAGTAGGGCCAACCAGGCAGGTCGACTAGCACCGCGGGGTGTGGGTCGGGCCCGGCTGCGCTACCTTTGCTCCATGCGAGTGGATCTGATGACCAAGGAATACCCCCCGGAGATCTACGGGGGAGCGGGCGTGCACGTCACAGAGCTCGTACGAGCGCTCCGTGAAGACATTGCCGTGTCGGTGCGGTGCTTTGGCGCGCCGCGCTCGGATATCGACACCTTTGCCTATGCGGTACCCGCGCAGCTGGTAGACGCCAACGCCACACTGAGCACCCTCGGCGTCGACCTGCAAATGGCCCAGGACGCCGCTGGAGCCGATCTGGTGCACTCTCACACCTGGTACGCCAATGCGGCCGGACACCTCGCGAAGATGCTGCACGGTATTCCGCACGTCGTCACCGCCCACAGTCTTGAACCGCTGCGCCCGTGGAAAGCGGAGCAGCTCGGCGGCGGCTACCGAGTGTCGAGCTGGATCGAAAAAACAGCCTTTGAAGCAGCGGATGCCGTCATCGCCGTCAGCGACGGCATGCGTCGCGACATCCTGCGTAGCTATCCGGCACTCGATGCGAGACGGGTGCACACCGTCTACAACGGCATCGACCTCGAGCGTTGGAAGCCGACCCCGAACGAAGATTTTGTGCGGAGCCTGGGGATTGACCCTGACCGGCCATCCGTTGTCTTCGTCGGTCGCATCACCCGGCAGAAAGGGCTGCCCTACCTCTTGCGCGCCGCCGCCCAGCTGCCGCCCGAGGTGCAGCTCGTGCTGTGCGCCGGTGCGCCCGACACCCCGGGGATTCTGGCTGAAGTGTCGGCCGGTGTCGAGGCCCTGCAACGCGAGCGGTCCGGTGTGGTCTGGATCAACCGGCTCCTCGCCCAGCCCGAGCTTGCTGCGGTACTCACCCACGGCACGGTCTTCGTTTGCCCGTCCATCTACGAACCCCTCGGAATCGTCAACCTCGAAGCCATGGCCTGCTCACTCGCAGTCGTCGGTACCGCAACCGGCGGTATCCCCGAGGTCGTCGCCGACGGCCAGACCGGGCGGCTGGTACCGATCGAGCAGCTCACCGACGGCACGGGCACCCCGCTGCACCCCGATCAGTTCGTCGCCGACCTCGCCCGAACACTCACCGAAGTTGTGAGCGACCCGGCCCGCGCCGCCGAAATGGGACGCGCCGGTCGTCTGCGCGCCGAGCGGGAATTTGGCTGGAGCCAGATCGCCACCCGCACCCGGGAGATCTACGCCTCGCTGCTCTGACGGGCCGTAGGGGGGTCGGGCTCGCCATTGGGGCGGGCCCGGCGTCTTTCTGCACTGGCCCCGCCCGATAACATGGCTGTATGGTCAACGTTCTGCATTTCACCGACGTCTCGGTCGTCCGGGGTGGCACCACCATCCTCGACTCAGTGAATTGGAGCGTCGATGACGACCAACGGTGGGTCATTCTCGGCCCGAACGGAGCCGGCAAGACCACGTTGCTGCAGATCGCCGCGGCTTTCATGCACCCGTCGACCGGTCAGGCCGAAGTGCTCGATGAGACGCTCGGTGGAACGGATGTCTTCGAGCTGCGGCCCCGCATCGGGTTCGCCTCGACCGCCATGGCTCGCAAGGTCCCGGTCCAAGAAAAGGTCCTCGACGTTGTCATGACGGCGGCCTATTCGGTCACCGGCCGGTGGAACGAGGAATACGAAACCATCGACGAGCGACGAGCCCAGCGCGTGCTGCAGGAGTGGAATCTCGACCACCTCGCTGACCGCAAGTTCGGCACGCTGAGTGACGGCGAACAGAAGCGGGTGCAGATTGCCCGCTCGGTCATGACCGACCCCGAAATTCTTTTGCTGGACGAGCCCGCTGCGAGCCTCGATCTCGGCGCCCGGGAATCGCTTCTTCAGCTGCTCAGCGGTTTTGCCCAGGAACCCAACTCCCCGGCCATCATCATGGTCACCCACCACGTCGAAGAGATTCCGCTCGGATTTACCCACGTGCTGTTGCTGTCGGGCGGCAAGGTCGTCTCCGCCGGGCCCATTGCCGAAGCGTTGACCGCCGAAGCCCTGACCGAGACTTTCGGCCTCGCGGTCGAACTGTCCGAGACCGACGGCCGCTACTCTGCGCGTGCGGTCTGACCTTAGACTCCGCGCGAGGGCCGTCGATCACGCGCTCTTTCTGCTAAAGTTAGTGGCTGGCCATCTGGCCAACCAGCTTGTCGTCGTCCCAGACGGCGGGGCCCAACAATCGAACAGCACTGTGACCAGTTACAAGTCTGTTCACCAGAAGTGCAAAAGGAAATCTTCATGAAGTCTGACATCCACCCCGAGTACGCTGCGGTCGTGTTCCGCGACCTCGCCTCCGGCGCGACCTTCCTGACCCGTTCGACGGTCTCCAGCAAGAAGACCATCGAGTGGGAAGACGGAACCACGTACCCGGTTATCGACGTGGAAATCTCCTCCGAGTCGCACCCGTTCTACACGGGCAAGCAGCGCATCATGGACTCCGCCGGCCGCGTGGAGAAGTTCAACTCGCGCTACAAGGGCTTCGGCAAATAGCACCAGGTACTGCACGCACTAGGTACTGCACGCACTAGGTACTGCAAGCACTAGGTACTGCAAGCACTAGGTACTGCAAGAAAAGCGACCAGCCCAGGCTGGTCGCTTTTTTGTGTCTGTTCCGATCTGCGTCAGCGCTGGGGCCAGGCGGTGTCCGCTAGAAATTCTGGGTCGCGACCGCGCCGCATGTACTCCTGAAAGCTTTCGGCCTGCTGGCGGTACCAGGTGACCTGCAGCGCGTGCATCTCGTCGAGAGTGGCGGGCAGAGCGCCCTCGTGGGCCCGGTGAATGGCCTGGGCGACACGACCGGCGGCGATCGCATCGGCTCCGGCATCATGGGCATCGTCCAGTGAGACACCATAGAACGCGCTGGTGACCTCGAGGGTGCGCTTGCCCTTGCGATACTTATCGACGGCCTTGTCGATGACCAGGGGATCGACGACGGGACTGGGGGAGTCCAGCGGGGCGATGCCGTAGCGCACGGCTTCACGATCGAGCAGGGTGAGGTCGTAGGGGGCGTTGTAGGCCACGATGGGCAGGCCGTCGCTCAGATGCCCGCGCAGGGCTGTGACGATCTCGGCTACAGCCTCCGCGGCGACCCGACCGTGTTCTACGGCCTGCTCTGTCGTGATGCCGTGAACGCTGGTCGCTCCGGCCGGAATGTCAATGCCCGGATCAACCAGCCAATCGATGCGTTCCACGGCGGTGCCGCTCGCGTCGAGAACGGCGACGGTGGCCGACACGATGCGGCAGGTTTCCACGTCGATTCCGGTGGTTTCAAGGTCGAATACGGCGAGGTGATCGCTCCAGGTGCTCATACTTCCACCCTAGGGGGGACCACCGACATTCTTCCGCGCCACCCGACGGTGCGGGCCGCGCTGTGACGAACGGCGGGGTCACGCGTGCGAAATCAGAGTTGAATACGCCGGTTGATGACGTTCTCAGCGCTCTCCCGCATTGTCTGGTTGCGGGCGCGTGCATCCGCTCGGAGTCGCTTGAAGGCTTGGTCCATGTCAACCGTGCTGATCTGCGCGATGACGCCCTTGGCCTGTTCGATCAGGATGCGGCTGTTCAGCGCTCGTTGCAGCTGCTCGTTGACGACGGGGTCTTCGCGCACGGTGCGTTCCTGCAGGATACTGATGGTTGCGACATCGGCCATCGCCTGCCCGATGGCGGCGTCTTCAGGCGTGACGTCACCGGTATCGGTGCGAAAGAGGTTGAGTGCGCCAATCGTGCGATCGCGTACCCGCATCGGAATGGCATGCACGGAACGGAAGCCCTGGGACAACGCGGCTTCCGTGAAGTCGGGGTACTTGTCGCCGGAATCTTTAAGATCGCCGATCGTGACGACTTTTCCAGTGAGGAAGCAGTCGACGCACGGTCCAGCTCCAGCCTGCTGCTGCATAACTTCGACCAGGTAGCTCTCTTCACTGGTCGAGGCGACGACCTGCAATTCTCCGCTCGGATCGGCCAGCAGCAGGCCGGCCGCGGTCGCGTCGAGCAACTCGACGCATTCTTCGACGAGGGTATGCAGCACGTCGAGAACGTCATATTCGCTCACCAGAGTGTCCGTCAATCTCACGAAGGCGGCGCTCACCAGTGACGCGCGAGTCATAGTGACCATGAAAAAATTCTAAGACATTTTGTGGTATTTCGTCAGTTTTTACCTAGTCAGTTTCCTGGCTGAATTGCAGCCGCCTTGCGACCACGTCTCCCGCGACGGCGCGCACCGTTATTCCGTGGGCGAAGGCGTGCGCGCGAAGCAGCAACAGGGCATCCGTCGGTGTGACGTTCATCTGCACCAGCACCATGCCGATGGCCTGATGAATTTCCCGTCGCGACAGGGGCGACCCCGTGGAGGCCTGGGATGCCGTTGACGTCACGGACGTTTCGCCTGCTTCGGCCGACTGCACCCGCAACAAGTGGTCGAGCAGGTTCCAGGCGGTCTCGGTGGCCAGGACCAGCGCTTTGGCGCGGTCCGCGCGATCCAGTACCCCTGCTGTCGTGCTGTACAGCTCGACGATGCCGACGTCGAGCGCTCCGAGAGTGAGCGGGAAAACGTACAGCGCCTCGACCGTCGTCTCCATCAGCGCGGTGTGAAAAACCGGCCACAGCGGATGCTCTGCCTCACGTACTCGAGGCTCCAAAACGGGCAGCCGGGTGCGAGCCGCCTCCCAACGGGGACCTTCCCCGAGATCGAACTGCAGCTCGTCGAGGCGAGCAGCAAGGCGATCGGTGGCACACACGATCGATTCGGGCATCGCACCGCCGAAAACGGAGACAGCAGCACCATTCACGGGCAAAAGGTCAAGAAAATGGGCGCACAGGGCTGTGTCCTCGACTCCGCCTTCTGAACTAGACCATTCAGCCACGACCGGCCTCCAGAGCGTTTGCGACGGATTGCTTATCCCAAGCCTACGTCGCGCGCGCAAGCGCGACAATGACCGTTCACGCGAAGTTCGTCACGGTGCGGAATGACCCACGCCCTCAGCCGCAGTGCAACCAGTAGAAGCTCTGGGCGCCGAGGGTGAGTGTGAGCGAACCTTCCTCGTTGAAGCTGGGAAACACCGCACCGCCGAACAGGTCGTACAGCCGGGTTCCGGCCATGTCGACATCCTCGATGGTAAAGGCGACCGGGTTGTGCGAGAAGCTGAACACGCACATCACCGTTTCCGGCTGGTCGCCGAACATGGAGCCCGAGCCGGCGTAGCTGCGGGTGAACACGAGGACCGATTCGTGGGTGGTCTTGAGAACACGAATCTTGCCGAGTCCAAAGGTGGGATGGGCCTTGCGCACGTGGATGACATTGCGAATCCAGTGCAGCAGCGAACCGGACTGGGCCAGCTGGGATTCCACGTTGGTCTGCGTGAAGTTGTAGACGAGAGACTGCACGATTGGCAGGAACAGTTTGCCCGGGTCGGCATCGGAAAAGCCGGCGTTGCGGTCGGGGGTCCACTGCATCGGTGTGCGGGAACTGTCCCGGTCGGGAAGCCAGATGTTGTCGCCCATGCCGATCTCGTCGCCGTAGTACAGAAACGGGCTGCCGGGCAGGGCGAACAACAGGGCGTGGGCGAGCTCCAGTTCGGCGCGCGAGTTGTCGAGCAACGGTGCCAGTCGCCTGCGAATGCCGATATTGGCGCGCATCCGTGGGTCGTAGGCGTACCAGCCGTACATGGCCTGCCGGTATTCCTCGCTGACCATTTCCAGGGTGAGCTCGTCGTGGTTGCGGAGAAACACGCCCCAGCCGGCGCCGTCGGGAATGTCGGTGGTCTCGGAGAGCACCCGCACGAGTTCGTTGGCCTGCTGCGAGCGCAGGGAATAGAAGATGCGCGGCATCACCGGAAAGTCGAACGCCATATGGCATTCCGGTTCGTCCTCGGTGCCGAAGAAGGCGGCGACTTCGCGCGGCCACTGATTGGCCTCGGCGATCATGACCCGGCCGGGATATTCACGATCGACCATGGCGCGGAGCCGCTTGACGAATTCGTGCGTCGGCGGTTCGCCCTCGCCGTTGCCCTCCTCGGATTCAAACAGGTACGGGATCGCGTCCAGCCGAAAGCCGTCGACACCGAGATCGAGCCAGAAGCGAATGACATCGAAGATGGCATCCTGCACGGCCGGGAGTTCGAAGTTGAGGTCGGGCTGGTGCGAGAAGAACCGGTGGAAGAAGAACTGGCGCCGCACCGGGTCGAAGGCCCAGTTCGATTCTTCGGTGTCGGTGAAGATGATGCGAATATTCGGGTACCGCTCGTCGGTGTCGCTCCAGACGTAGAAGTCCCCGTACGGCCCGTCGGGATCCTCGCGGGACTGCTGAAACCACTCGTGCTGGTCGGAGGTGTGATTGAGCGGAAAGTCGATCACGATGCGCATATTGCGTTCGTGCGCCTTGGTGACGAGGTCTTTGAACTCCTCGAGGGTGCCGAATTCCGGAAGAATGGTTCGGTAATCGGAAACGTCGTAGCCGCCGTCTTTCAGCGGGGAGTTGAAGAACGGCGGAATCCACAGGGCGTCGATGCCCAGCCATTGCAGGTAATCAAGCTTCGATACCAGGCCGGACAGATCGCCGGAGCCGTCGGCATTGCTGTCGACAAACGAACGCACCATCACCTCGTAGAAGACGGCTCGGCGATACCACCGCGGATCGAGGGCCAAACCGGGCAACTGAATGGGTGCGGTAAAGCTCACGGCTTTCCTTCCGTCCCGGCAAAGGGCTCTCTCGATGCAAATGGTGGCTAGAGTCTAGATCGACCACCCCGGTGCACGTCCAGCCTTGCGTAAGTCACGCGCCTAAACTAGGGCCGATGATCGTTTCTTCTCCCTACGACAAGCTTCTGCAGAGCCTCCCGGTACTCGCGCTCACCGCATCCGTTCCCGGCACCGACGGGCAGAGCAGTGACACGCGGTACTGGGACTACGGCGACCCCACCGCGCCCACAACGCTCGTGCTGGTGCATGGCTTTCGTGGCGACCACCACGGTCTGCAGCTGGTCGTGGCCGAGTTGCTCAGCGACGACCCACACTCGCCGGCGCTGCGCATCCTGGCACCCGACCTGCCGGGTTTCGGCGAATCGGCCCCGCTCCACGACGGGGTTCATTCCCTCGCGGCGTACGCCCGCTGGCTCGAGGAATTCCTCGGCGTGCTCGCCCCGACCGGGCGGCTAGTGGTACTGGGCCATTCTTTCGGTTCGATTGTGGTCGCGGCGGCAGCCGCAGCGGGGCTGACCGCCGACGAGATCATCCTGGTCAATCCGATCGCCGCGCCGGCCCTGTCGGGGCCGCGCGGAGTGCTGACCCGGCTTGCTGTGTTCTACTACTGGGCAGCGGCGAAATTGCCGGAGCGCTGGGGCTACGCGCTCTTGCAGAACCGTGCCATCGTGCGCATCATGAGCGTGAGCATGGCCAAGACGCACGATCCGGCTCTGCGTCGCTGGATCCACAATCAGCACGACCGCTATTTCAGTGCCTTTGCCAACCGCCGGGTCGTCATGAATGCGTTCACGGCGTCGGTCAGTCACGATGTGAGCGAGTTCGCTACCCGCATCCTTCAGCCGACGCTGCTGATCGCGGCCGACAAGGACGACATCACGCCACTCGCGGCGCAATATCGACTGCAGACGCTCTTTCCCAACGCCAGGTTGCGGGTTATCAACAACGTCGGGCACCTCATCCACTACGAACAGCCACAACCGGCCGCACTGTTCATCCGGGAATTCATGGCTGAGGAGCTGGCGCTATGAGAATTGTCGTCGACTGCCGTTACGTTCGCTTCGACCACCACGACGGCATCAGCCGCTACACGGCGGGGCTTGTGACCGAACTGGGCCGCCTGCATCCGCTCATGATGCTCATCAGCGACCATCGTCAACTCGACATGTTGCCTGCGCTGCCGTGGCAGCTGGTGCGCGCCCCGACCAGCCTGCTCGAACCACTCATCGCGCTCTCGGTCAACCGGCTGAAGCCCGACGTCGTGTTCAGCCCGATGCAGACTATGGGTTCCTGGGGCCGCAAGTACCGGTTATTCCTGACCGTGCACGACCTTATCTACTATCGCAATCGCACGCCCCCGCGTGACCTGTCGCCGTTTATCAGGCTGCTCTGGCGGGTCTACCACCTCTCCTGGTGGCCACAACGGATGCTGCTGAACGGCGCCGACGGCATCGTGACGGTGTCCGAGACCACCCGTTCACTGATCAATGAGCACCATCTCACCCGGCGTCCGGTCACCGTGGTGCCGAACGCCGCCGACACCGTTCCGGGCATCCCGAGTCATCGGAGCATCGCGGAAACCACCCGCCTAATCTATATGGGCTCCTTCATGCCGTACAAGAACCTCGACACTCTCGTGCTGGCCCTGGCCGACCTGCCCGAGTACGAACTGCACCTGCTCAGCCGGGTGTCGGCGACCGAGCGAAACCGGCTGACCCGCCTGGCTCCGCAAGCCCGGCTGGTCTTTCACGACGGGGTGACCGATGAGGATTACCACGCCCTGGTGCGCTCGGCTACCGCCCTCGCCACCGCGTCGCTCGATGAGGGCTTCGGTATTCCCCTGGTCGAGGCGATGAGTTTGGGTATCCCCGTCGTGGTCAGTGACATTCCGATCTTTCGCGAGATCGGCGGCGACGCGGCGCTGTACTTCGACCCGCGCAGTGCCGATGCCATTACTGCGGCCGTTCGGAATCTCGCGGAGCCGGGGGAGTGGGCAACGCGCTCCGCGCTGTCGATCGAACAGGCGGCCCGCTTTACCTGGGCGGCGTCGGCCCGTACCCTGCTCGACGTGCTCGAGGGAACCGTTCCGACTACTCCGTAGCTGCATTTCACGCCGCGCGGGAGCTGCGCAGTTGCGCGGGAGGCGCAACCCGCGCGCAGCGGCGCAGGTCGAGCGCCTCGCGTAGCGCTGGAGTTGTGGCCAGACCTGTTCTCCCGCGCACTGGCGCAAGTCCAGCGTGACGCGTGGCATCCGTGCGGTTAGGAACAGGTCAGAGCACCGGGGAGGCTGCGGCCTCACCGCGGTCGCCGGGAGACCGGGTGGTCGCGTCGAAGTGGGTCAGCAGCAGCTGGTCGTTCTGCCACCGAAAATCGTGCACGGACCCGTTCGCGATGAATTCGCCGTGCCGGGGTCGCTCACCCTCGGTGACATGGCGTAGCAGCGTGCCGATGATGCCGCCGTGGCTGAGCACGAGCACACGCTGCCCGGCTCGCCCGGCCGCCAGGGTCGCGAGGGCGGCGAGCACCCGATCAACGACATCGCGCCGAGTCTCTAATCCCGGAACAACGACACCATCGGGAAAGCGATGCTGACGCTCGGCGAAGGTGAGCCCTTCGATGGCCCCGTGGTGGCGTTCGGTGAGGGCGGGAACGATGAGTGGTTCGCTCAGTCCGAGCTCGGCCGCGATGATGTGGGCGGACTCAGAAGCGCGAAGGAGCGGGCTGCTCACGATGGCGTCCCAGCGCCGCGACTGTAACCGCTCGGCAGCGGCAGCGGCCTCGGCTCGCCCGGTCGCGTTGAGGGGGATATCCGTGCTGCCCTGGATGCGGTGATGCAGGTTCCAGTCCGTCTGGCCATGACGCACGATCGAGAACGTGGTCGTCGCGGATTCACCCGACGGATCGGGACTTCGCTGGGCAGACACGCGCGGTCAGCCCAGCAGACGTTCGGCGAGTGCGGCGAGGGTTTCCGAGGTACCGGCCTCGAGCTTGTGCAGGGCACGCCCGTCACCCTTGGTCACGCCACGGTTAATGACAATGATCGGCAGCTTGCGCCGGCGTGCCTGTTCGACCAAGCGGATGCCGGAATTCACCGCCAGCGAGGACCCGGCCACGATGAGGGCGTCAGCGCTCTGGATCAAAGCGGATGCCTCCAGAAACGTTTCCGTCGGAACGAGCTCGCCGAAGAACACCACGTTCGGCTTGAGCATTCCCCCGCAAACCGTGCACGCCGGAACCACGAAGTCGTCGATATTCCCCACATCGGCATCGCCGTCGGGAGCGATCCGAATGCTCTCCGGGTCGCGGAGCACGGGGTTGTCCTTTTCCAGCCGCGCCGCAATGCTGTCACGGCCGAAGGCCTGACCGCAGGCCAGACAGATCACCCGGTCGAGGGAACCGTGCAACTCGACCACATGGCGTGAACCGGCGCGAGTGTGCAGGCCGTCGACATTCTGGGTGATCACTCCGGCAATGGCGCCGGCGCTCTCAAGCTGAACGAGCGAGCGGTGTCCCAGGTTCGGTTCGGCCTGGTGAAACACCCTCCAGCCCAGGTGGCTGCCGGCCCAGTAGCGTTTGCGGGACCGTTCATCGGCGACGAAGGTCTGAAAGTTCATCGGGGTTCGCGTCGGTGCGCCCGCGCCGCGATAGTCCGGAATTCCCGAATCGGTACTGAGGCCGGCGCCGGTGAGAACGGCGGCGCGTTTGCCGCGCAGCAGAGCGGCGACAGCATCCACTGCCCGTTCCGAATCGAGCGCGACAGCGGAGGCCAGCGCTGCGGCGGTATCGGGGGCGTCGGCGGGCTCAAGCGCGTCGACCAACACCGTGCCGTCCGCAGCGGTGCCGTGCGCAGCCGTGTCGCTGGGCTGGGCCGAATCGGCGGTCATCGGCGCTCCTTTCGTACCAGGGCGAGCAGAAACAGCTGCCCGTCCCTTGAGTCTAAACTCGTCTGTTTTCCGGTTTGACTACCCACCTGTCAGGCTTGAGCTCAACCACTCATCTCGGAAGGCACTTCTTCGTGCAGATCACCCGCATCACCGACCTGTCCAGCCCGGGTCTCGCCGACTATTCGCGTTTGACCGATGTCGCCCTCCGGCGTGTTCTCGAACCGGCCGGCGGCCTGTATATCGCTGAGTCACCCAAAGTGATCGCCCGGGCGCTGAACGCCGGACACCGACCACGGTCGTTGCTGATTCAGGAACAGTGGATGCCCGACGCCGAGCGGCTTCTGGCCGACTGGCCTGACGTGCCCGTCTACGTGGGTGAGGCCAGCGTGCTCGAGCAGCTCACCGGCTACAACCTGCACCGCGGAGCCCTCGCCGCCATGCACCGGCCGGCACTGCAACCGGTCCAAGCACTGATCAAGACGGCCCGCCGAATCGTGATTCTCGAGGACATCGTCGACCACACCAACGTCGGTGCCATCTTTCGTTCGGTGGCCGGACTCGGCGCCGACGCCGTGCTGATCACGCCGCGCTGTGCCGATCCACTGTATCGACGCAGCGTGCGCGTGAGCATGGGCACTGTGCTGCAGGTCCCGTGGACCCGACTGCCGGAGTGGAGCGTGGCCACCCCGCTGCTGCACGCCGCCGGCTTCCACCTGGCAGCCCTGGCGCTAGAGGACAACGCGGTCTCGCTCGACGTGTTCGCCGAGACCACACCCGAACGACTCGCCATCATCCTCGGCGCCGAGGGCGACGGGCTCAGCCAGCACGCGCTGGCCGCCGCCGACACGGTCGTGACAATTCCCATGCTGCACGGCGTCGACTCGCTCAACGTCGCCTCGGCAAGCGCGGTCGCACTCTACGCCCTGCGCGTTCGCGCGTGAACACCCGGGCCGACCGGACCGGTTTCACCCAGCGAAGAAGTTAGGCTGAACGGATGTCTCCCTCCCGGCGTGTCCTCCTCCGGCGCCGCAGGCTCGCCGTCTTCAGCATTCTCCTCGTAGTCGTGGGCGTTATCGGCTACGTCGGTGCCACCAACTTGGCCCCCGTGCCGGCGAGCGCAGCCGATCTCGTTCAACCGGCATCGCTCACCCCGCCGGTAGCTGCCCCGACCTGGCCGGCTTTTGGCGAGAGCGCCATCGGTGCGGTCGGCTTCCCGGGCGTTCTGGCCTCGAGCGGCGCTCAGGACACGGTACCGATCGCGAGCATCACCAAAATGGTCACCGCCCTCGTCATCCTGGACGCGAAACCGCTCGGCGCCGGCGAGGCCGGGCCGGACATCACGTTCACCGATGCCGACGTGGACATCTACTACGACGTGATCGCCGAGAACGGCTCGGTCGCTCCGGTCGTCTCCGGAATGGTACTCACCCAGCGCGAGTCCTTCGAAGCGATGCTGCTGCCATCGGCCAACAATTACGCGGCCTCCCTCGCGGTATGGGCCTTCGGATCGATCGACGGCTACCTGGCGGCAGCGAAGACCTGGCTCGCCGCCAACGCCCTGACCCAGACCACTGTGACCGACACCAGCGGCCTGTCCACGTCGAGCGTGAGCAGCCCGGCCGACCTCGTCGAGATCGGCAAACTCGTCGTCGGCCACCCCGCCCTCGCCGAAATCGTGGCCCTGCCCTCGGCGGTCTTGCCGGTCATCGGAACCATCACCAACACCAACAAGCTGCTGGGGCGCGATGGCGTCGACGGTATCAAGACCGGGACAACGGATGTCGCCGGCGCCTGCCTGTTATTCTCAACCGACTTCACCGTCGGCACCAGCACGGTCACCCTGGTCGGGGTGGTGCTCGGCGGTGACACGCACTCCGAACTCAACTCGGCGATCGCCGCGCTGATCGAGAGCGTGCAACCCGGTTTTCACGACGTCGTCCTCGCCGAGGAAGGCGCCGTGTTCGGCAGTTATACGACCCAGTGGGGTGACGAGAGCGACATCGTGGCCGAGCGGGCGGCATCCGTTCTGGTCTGGTCGGACTCGCCGATCACTGGAGGGGTGACGGCAGAGGATGTGCAGCTCGGCCGGGCCGGGGACGAGGTAGGTACGGTGTCGTTCACGATCGGTGGGGCAACGCCGACGACCGTATCGGTGCCGCTCGAACTCCACCAGACTCTGGCCGATCCCGGTCCGGCCTGGCGCATGGGGCACCCCGGCGAACTCGCCGCCGGCTGACCCGGGCGCTCAGACCGTGGGGAGCGTGAACGGGCCGGCGTCAGGCCGCTTGGGCAGCACGTGGTCGCCGGAGGACTGGTGGCGCACCCGGCGCAGCACCCACGGAACGAGGTATTCCCTGGCCCAGGCGAGGTCTTCCGTACGTGCCTGACGCCAGGTGGTGCCCGGCATCGGCTCGGGTTCGCTCGGTGCAAGAGAATTCTTCACGTTGAGGGTCTGCAAGACCATACGAGCGACCGTGTGGTGCCCGAGCGCGTTCAAGTGCAACCGGTCGGGTGCCCACATGCGTGGGTCCTGAATCTCGGTGAGCTGCCACATATCGGCCACGATGCAGTCGTACTTCGTGGCGACCGCGCGAATGTTTTCGTTATAGATGGCGACCTTGCCGCGGATACTGCGAAACACGGGGGAGAAGCCCACATCGGCGCCGGTGAACAGCACGACCGTCGCGCCGTCGCTGGTCAACCGGGAAATAGCGTCGTCACAGCGCGCCGCGATGGCGTCCGGGTCGGTTCCCGGGCGAATCACGTCGTTGCCGCCGGCCGAGATGGTGATCAGATCGGGGCGCAGCGCCAGAGCCGGCTCGATCTGCTCATCGGCAATCTGTCGAATCAGTTTGCCGCGCACGGCGAGGTTGGCGTAAGCGAAGTCCTCCGTGCCGACGCTGAGAATCTCGGCGACCCGGTCGGCCCAGCCTCGGTGCCCGCCGGGGCTCTGCTGTTCCGGATCGCCGATGCCCTCGGTAAATGAATCGCCGAGCGCGACGTAGCGCGACCATGGATGCTGTTGCTTCGTCATCAGACCATTGTGTCTGAACATTGTCGCGCTCGTCGAACCTGAGTGCGGACGCGAACGTCGGTGGGCTTTGGTAGATTTGTCAGAAGTGAATACTCCATCGGTTTTCGGTCCCGCACAGGGAACGAGTGCAGCCGAACACCTGTCGCCGTCCTTTCCCGAACGCGCGGCCTGGGGCACCGCAGGCAAGCTGCGCGCCTGGCAGGCCGAAGCACTGGAAGCCTATTTCGTGCACGAACCGCGCGATTTTCTGGCCGCAGCCACGCCGGGTGCCGGCAAGACCACGTTTGCCCTGCGACTCGCTGCCGAACTTCGATCCCGGCGCACCATCGATCGCATCACCGTCGTGGCGCCGACTGAGCATCTCAAGAACCAGTGGGCGGATGCCGCGGCGCGCGCGGGCATCCGTCTGGATCCGATGTTCAAGAACGCTGACCGCAGCTACGGCAGCCACTACCACGGCGTCGTCGTGACCTACGCGCAGGTTGCCGCCCGGGCCGCCCTGCACAAGCAGCTCACCGAATCCAGCCGCACCCTCGTCATTCTCGACGAAATCCACCACGGGGGAGACGCCCTCAGCTGGGGCGACGCCATCCGCGAGGCGTTCGGGCCGGCCACCCGGCGACTCTCCCTCACCGGCACCCCGTTCCGCTCTGACACGTCACCGATCCCGTTCGTCAGCTACCTGCCCGATAAACACGGCATCCGCATGTCGCAGAGCGACTACGCCTACGGCTACGGCCGCGCCCTGGCCGACGGCGTCGTACGTCCGGTGATGTTCATGGTCTACGCCGGGCACATGAAGTGGCGCACCAGGGCCGGCGACGAGATGGAAGCGAAGCTCGGCGAGGGCAACACCAAGGACATCACCAGCCAGGCCTGGCGCACCGCGCTCGAGCCGAGCGGCCAGTGGATTCCGTCCGTGCTGCGCGCGGCCAACTCTCGCTTGACCGAGGTGAGGCACGGCATACCGGATGCCGGTGGTCTCGTTATCGCCACCGACCAGACCACCGCACGTGCCTACGCCGTCATCCTCGAGGACATCTGTGGCGAGCCGGTCACCATCGTGCTCTCCGACGAGAAGGAGGCCAGCGACCGCATCGACGAGTTCTCCAAGAACACCCGCCGCTGGATGGTCGCTGTGCGCATGGTGTCGGAGGGCGTCGACGTTCCGCGCCTCGCCGTCGGCGTCTACGCGACGAGCGCGGCCACGCCGCTGTACTTCGCCCAGGCGATCGGCCGGTTCGTGCGGGCGCGGCGACGCGGTGAGACGGCATCCATTTTTCTGCCGAACGTTCCCGGGCTGCTCAGCCTTGCGAACTCGCTCGAACTGGAACGCGACCATGCCCTCGACCGCAGCAATCGGGAGAACGGCGACGATGGAATGTACAACCCCGAAGACGCCATGGTCGCCGCGGCCAACAAGGAGGAGAAAGCGTCTGATGACCTCGGCCTGGACGATTTCACCTGGCAGGCCCTCGATTCCCAGGCCATCTTCGACATGGTCATGTTCGACGGTGACGAATTCGGTGAGCTGGCCGAGCCGGGCACCGACGAGGAGTTCGACTTCATCGGCATTCCGGGCCTGCTCGAGCCCGAGCAGGTCTCCGAGCTGCTGCGGCAGCGCCAATCCCGACAGTCCAAACGGTCAACCGACAAACGCAAAGACCCGGTGACCGGTGAAATCGGCCCGCTCGAGCCGCCGCCCCTGTACCGCACCCTCAAGGAACAGCGCACGCTGTTGTCAAGCCTGGTCGGCATGTGGTCGAAGCTCGCCAATGAACCGCACGGCATGATCCACGCCGAGATGCGGCGTATCTGTGGCGGGCCCGCCGTCGCCCAGGCCAGCGTCACCCAGCTGCAGATGCGCATCGACCTGCTGCGCCGCCGCCTCGGCCGCAGCTAGTCACGCGGCTGCTGCGCCGATCTAGCCGGCCGCACCGGAGGTGTTGCCCGCGCCCACCGGCACCCGGGCCACCAGCAGGGCGGTCAGAATGTCGTCCATGAGGTCGTCGACGTGCTCCAGCCCAATGGAGATACGCACGATTCCGGCGGCGGGCCGGGCGTCGGGCGCGACCGGTCGGTGGGTGAGCGACGCCGGATGCTGCACCAGGGAATCGACGCCGCCGAGCGACACGGCGTGGGTGATCAGGCCGAGCGCCTCGGTGAAACGCAGGGCCGCCGCGTAGCCGCCGAGATCCAGGGCGAGGAGCGATCCGGCGCCCGAGCACTGCCGCCCGATCAGTCCCTGCGGGTCCTGGCCGGGGAGCCCGGGGTAGAGCACCCGCACCAGGGCCGGGTGTCCGGCCAGCCGAGTCGCCACTTCCGCCGCCGTCGCCTGCTGGGCGCGTACCCGCACCGGGAGGGTGCGCAAACCGCGATGCAGCAGGTAGGCATTGAACGGGGTCAGCAGGCCGCCGGTGAGCGCCCGCACCTGCCGCAGGCGCACCATCCACTCCTCGGACCCGGAGACCGTCCCGCCCATCGCGTCGCCGTGTCCGCCGAGAAATTTGGTCGCGCTGTGCAGCACCAGGGTTGCTCCCGACTCGATCGGACGCTGCAGTACGGGCGTCGCGAAGGTGTTGTCGACCAGTACCGGCACGTCTCCGGCCGCGTCGACGACCGCCCGAATATCGGTCAGTTCGAGGGTCGGGTTGGCCGGTGTCTCCAGAATGACCAGGCCGGTATCCGAGCGGATGGCGGCGGTCACCCCGGCCAAATCTGTCCAGGTGACGGTCGTTCTGAGCAGCCCGCTGGCCAGGACATGATCGGTCCCGCCATACAGTGGTCGCAGGGCCACGATGTGCGGTTTTCCGGCGGTGACCGTGGCGATCAGGGTCGCGTTGAGAGCGGCCATTCCGGTGGCGAAGGCCACCGTGCCCTCCGCCCGCTCCAACGCTGCGAGGGCGCTTTCGAAACGGGCGACGCCGGGCTGCCAGAGGCGCTGGTACACGGCTGAGTCCCCGGGTTCCGGGGTTCCGCCGGTCGCGAGATTCTCGTACGACTCACCGCCGGATTCCACACCGCGCAGCGGATTAGTGGTGGACAGGTCGATACCGGGAACGTGAACGCCCGCCTCGGTGAGGCCGTCCATTCCGGCATGCACGGCGAGGGTTTCAATATGTGACATCGGTGGCAGCATGCCCTCACAGAAACAGATTCTGTGCGGTCGCGCAAGTGACCCTGCAGACCCTTGCAATTCCAAGACAGGAATCGCATAAACTCCTTAGTAATAAGGGAGTCTGTTGATGGAATCGAAGAAGCCAGAACTTGATCGGGTTGACCGCGCGCTGTTGCGCGCCCTGTCGGTCAATGCCAGGGCTTCCGGGGCAGCCCTGGCCAGTGAAATCGGCGTTGCCGAGTCCACCGTGTCGCTGCGCCTGCGTCGTCTGCAGCAGCTCGGCCACATTCGTGGCTACCGGGCCAATATTGACCTGGCTGCCCTCGGTGCCAGCTTGCAGGCTCTCATCTCGGTGCGGCTGGCCAAGCACGCCCGCGTGCAGATCGACGACTTTCGGAACGCGGCCCCGCACTGGCCCGGCGTGATCGGGTTGTTCCACACCGCGGGTGCCGACGACTACCTGCTGCACGTGGCCGCAGCGGATGCGTCCCACCTGCGGGACTTCGTGCTCGAGCACCTCGCGGAGCATCCGGCGGTCGCCCACACCGAGACCAACCTCATCTTTGAGTATGTCGACGGCGACGGCTGGCAGGACCTGGTGAAGTAACGGGCGGCCGGTCGCAGCAGCTGCCCGGCCCCGTATCCGGTTAAAACAAGAACGCCCCCCGCCGAAGCGGAAGGCGTTCTTCGCAAGCTCTATTTAGAGGGCGCGGATGTTCTCGGCCTGAGGACCCTTGGGGCCCTGGGTTACCTCGAACTCGACCTTCTGGTTCTCATCGAGGGACTTGTAGCCATTCGACGCGATCGCGGAGTAGTGCGCGAAAACATCGGCGCTTCCGTCGTCGGGTGCGATAAAGCCGAAGCCCTTTTCAGCGTTGAACCATTTCACGGTACCTGTTGCCATTTGTAAAACTCCTCCAGGAGTGTAAGACCGGCCCCGACTGTCGGGACCGTTCGTCGCGGTATTCGTCGTCCGCTTCCGAAAGGAATGTGGCGCACTAACTGCGATCCAGATGAATCACGATCAATGCGTTTAAGACGTGCAAGCACTACAACTTCGAGTCCAACACTAGCCCACATGTCTGGATGGTTTCGGAATTCCCTGCCTTTTTAACACGAAAGCGTTACGTTTACCGGAAAAAACGGGTGAACTCCGGGTCTACCACTGGTAGTCAGCGCTCCGGGAGCATTCCGAAAAACTAATCCCGGCGTGTCATTCGGCTGTCACAAAGTCGATCAGGTGTTCCACTCGGCCGAGAAGTTGCGGTTCCAGGTCGGCAAACGTGCGCACCTGGCCGAGAATGCGCTGCCAGGCCCTGGCTATGTCAGCCTGCTCCTCGTGCGGCCAACCGAGCGCGTCGCAGATACCGTGCTTCCACTCAATGCTGCGCGGAATATCGGGCCACACCGTGAGGCCCACCCGGGCTGGTTTCACCGATTGCCAGACGTCGACGAACGGATGCCCCACCACCAGCACGCTCGCCGCATACGGGCCGCGCGCCACGGCTTCCGCGATGCGGCTCTCCTTCGAGCCCGGCACGAGGTGATCCACCAGCACGCCCACCCGACGCCCGGACCCCGGACGAAATTCTCGAAGGATCTCGTCGAGGTTATCGACACCCTCAATGTACTCAACGACCACTCCCTCGATCCGCAGGTCGGCACCCCAGACCTTTTCGACCAGTTCGGCATCGTGCCGGCCCTCGACGAAGATGCGGCTGGCGCGAGCGACCCGGGCCGGGGCATCCGGCACAGCGGTCGAGCCCGAGGCGGTGCGCACTCGGCCTAGGGCCGCGGCCATCGTCGGAGCAATTAGGGTGACGGGGCGACCGTCAATCAGAAAGCCGGAACCGAGCGGAAACAGTCTCAGCTTGCCGTGCCGATCCTCCAGGGTGACGATCTTCTTCTCCACGCGGATGACGGCACCGCAGAACCCGGTGGCGACCTCCTCCACCACCAGGTCGCGGGTGGCTTCCTGGGTCGGAATGATAATGCGGCCGGCGTCGCGCCAGCCGGGGGAGAGCACGTCTGCACTGTATCGATCGTCCATGGCATCGACGCTAGTCGACGACGCTCTCCGCTCCGGCATGACGCGGTATTCTGAAGGCATGTGTGGTCGATTCATCATTACCGATACGGCGCCGGATCTGGCTGCCATGTTCGATGTCGAGCATGAGGGGGAGAATCTTCCTGAGCCGTCGTGGAATATCCGGCCGACCGAGCAGATCCCGATCGTGCTCGAGTCCAAACGCACCGACCCGGCCGTGCGCCGGCTGGAATCGGCACGCTGGTCGCTGATCCCGTCTTTTGCGACCGAACCGACGTCGAAATTTCCCACCTTCAACGCTCGGGCAGAAACCGCCGCCGAGAAACCGACGTTCAAGACCAGCGTCAAGTCGCGGCGTGCCCTGGTTCCGGCGACCGGCTACTTCGAGTGGCACACCGAGGGCACCGTGAAAACTCCCTATTTCATTCACTCCGACGATGGCCTGCCGCTCGCATTCGCCGGCCTGTATTCCTGGTGGAAGAATCCGGCTGCCGCTGACACCGATCCGGCGCGGTGGGTGCTGTCCGCGACTATTTTGACAACGGATGCGCGGGGCCCGCTCGCGCAGATCCATGACCGCGCCCCCGTCGCCCTACCGGAGGAGTGGTGGGACCAGTGGCTGGATCCCGCCACCGAGGGCGATCAGACCCTGGTCGATGCCGCCGTGGCGGCCTCCCGCGAGGTGGTGGAATCGCTCAACTTCTACCAGGTTGCGCCGATATCGGGTAACGGCCCCGAATTGATCGAGCCGGTCGACAACGATTCGGTGTAATTGCGCTCTGCCCTAACCGGTACGCTCGAATCAGTACGAATACTCAGTACGTTCACATCAGTGGCTGCACAATTGCGCGGGCGCTGCCCTGAAAGGAACACCCATGAACATTGTCGCCTTCGTCGTCGCGTTTGCGATCTTCGTCTTCGGTTTTTGGCTGTTCGGCCTGGCCTTCTCGGTCACCTCGCTGATGCTGCCGATTTTCATCGGCGGAATCCTGTGTGTGGCCCTCGCCATGGCGATCCCGTTCCACCTCTTGCGCAACTAAACCACGCTTGCTGCCGGCTCAGTGCAGTAAGCCAGCCACCAGGTTGATGAGCGTGGCTAGAATCACTGATCCGAACGGAAACGACAGCAGCGCGTGCCGCAGCGTCGTCATCCGCAGCGCGTGACTCTGAATGCTCGTGTCTGACACCTGATAGGTCATGCCGATGGTGAATGCCAGGTAGGCGAAGTCGCTGTACCTTGGCGGTTCGGTCTGATTGAAGTCAATGCCGCCGGGGGAGTCGCTGTAATACAGCGAGGCGTAGCGCAGCGTAAAGAGGGTGTGTACGAGAACCCAGGACAGCGCGACGCTGGCAATGGCTACACCGGCCAGAAGCCCGCGCTGCGTCCCCGAGGTCGCCGAAGTCCCCAGCAGCAACACGACTATGGCGCCGAGGCTCGCGAGCCCGGCCAGCAGGATGAGAAATTCCGAGGCTCCCCTCGAGGGGTCTTCGCGGGTCGCGTGGCGGGCCGTCGACGCGGCATCCTGTCGCCCGATGGCGATCCAGACCCAACCGATGTAGGTCACGCAGGCCGCCGCCCAGCCGAGGATCACCGCGAGGGCCCAATCGCCGGGTACGCCAGCGACGAGGCCAACGACGACTCCGACGATGAGCATGACGACCAGTCGGGTGCTGTACCGGTGCACTGACGCTAGGGAAATGGTCACAGGCTGATCGTGGCACAGAATGGCCCGATCACCCGTACAGCGCACCCTCGGCGCGGTGTCAGAATCGCACGGTATTGTAAATTTCCGATCGATTTCGCATCGATTGTCGTCGAACACGAAAGGTCCCGCCCAGGATGCAAGACAGCCCGGCCGCATCCACCCCCTACGAGGTCCTGGGAGTGAGTCCGACCGCGACCGAGGATGAGTTGCGTCGCGCCTATCGGCTGCTGCTGCGCCAGACCCACCCCGACGTCGGCGGAAGTGCCACCAAATTCCATGCCGTGCAGCTCGCCTGGGAACGTATCGGCAGCCCCGAGAACCGGGCCGCCTACGATCGCCGCCGCTTCGGTGATGCAGACCCGACCGCTCCAGCGGATGCCTACGCCGCCCCGTCCGCCCGCGGCCCGGCCACCAAGTCCAGCCTGAAAACCCGCATGCACGGTCACCCAGGCGGCCAGGCTCGCCTGAGATACCTCGATCTAGTACGCGAATGGGCCGGCCGCGGCACGGTCATCGACGACCCGTACGCCCCCGCGTTGATTCGCAGTGCCCCGAGATTCGTGCGGCACTGCCTGGCCAAGGCCCTGGCCGAGGAGGCCACGGCCCAGCTCGTGGCCAATCTCGGTATCGGTTTCACCGCCTGGCATGACATCGACACCGGCGGCCAGACCGACAAAGTCGACCACATCATCCTCGGCCCGGCCGGACTGTTCGGCCTGCTCTCCGAAGACTGGGGCGGCGCGGTGCAGTTGCGCCGCGGCGAACTGGCCGGCGACGAAGTACCGGAGGAGGATCGCCCGATCCACCAGTTCGAGGACGCCGCTCGCTCCATCAGCCGAGCGCTCAAGGTGCGCTTCACCGCGCTCATCGTCGTTCTCCCCGATGGTGCGCTCGACGAAGCGGTCTCACTGCCGAAGCGCGGCAGACGGCCGATGATCATCATCATCCCGCGGTCGCGCCTGGTTGGCGTGCTGCGCGAGGGACTGGCCGGCATGGAACGCGGCAGCTTCGAGAAAGTGTTCGAGCTGCGCAGTACCCTGCAAAACGGCATCCGTTTTGTGAATACCTAGGCGGGCAGGGCCAGCTTCTCGACCCAGTAGCGCAGAAACGTCGCCCCGGCTTCATCGTGGATCTGGTCGCCGATCACGATCACCGGATAAGGCCGGTCCAAAATGCCGTCGGACGGCCGCACGTCAACGTGGGACACGTCGTAGCCCGCCTCGTGCAGGTGATCGGCCATGCGATAGTCGCTGCGGGAATCGCCCACCGACCGCCAGAGTCGGGGTAACGGCCCGGTCTCGGCAAAGTAGGCGAGGGCTCGCTTGGCGGCATGGTCTTTGTCGAGTGTGACCGACTCGATGTCGGTGGAGATGATGGTGGCATCCAGCCGAAACGGAACCTGACCGGATTCGTCTGGCGACTCTCGATCGTCGAAGCGAACGCCGAGCCCGTGTTTCACCAGGAGGGCAAAAGCGGCCTCGTTGAAGCCGGATTGGCGGGCGAGATAATTCGCGTGGCTCACGTCCGTACGTTGTTCGACCGAGATCATCGCCTGCTTGGTCTCATCAAAGAACATCTCGGCCGAGAACGAGTCGGCGACGAGCTGGCGCACCTCGTCGATGACCGCGGTCGGCAGGGCAACACTCTGATCGATGACCACGTCTCCCATGCCTTCCACCCCGATCGGAAACCACACCGCGCCCTTCTCGCAGACGCCGTACATGCGAAAGGAATCCGGCAGCCCGGCCGCGACGAGCGGCGCGACAACCTGCTCGCGGATGAAATCGGCTGACCGGCCCGTGATGAACGCGATCGGCACGTGTCCGGCCGCGAGGGTGATCAGATCGGTCAGGATGCTCGATGTCGCGATGGTGCGCGTGATCGGGCTCGCAATCGGACCGTCGACGTCAAGAAGCAGTCCCAGCGGGGATACGGGCAGTCCGGGCGAGGAGAGAGGTGTAGACATTTCGCCATTCTCCCATAGCGGTCGAAATCGGATCCGCAGGGGGGGAGCGGATGCTGCGCGGGCCCGCCGAGCGCCTATCGTTGTCCAAAGATGATTACGCGACGAGAAGTAGCACTGCGCCTGGACATACCGTTGGAAATGGCGGCACGCCACGGAATTCCCTCACGCCTCAGCGAGGGCCAGCTCGCCAAACTAGAGGCCGAACCGCCGGCCTGGCTGGTGCAGTCGCGAGCCAATCGCACCGGCAAAAAGCCCGTCTGGGCGCAGCTGACCTGCACGATCTGCGGGTACACCGAAGCTGTTCGCCCGAAGAAATGGTGGCCGACTTTCACCTACATCAGCTGCTCCAACCACGGTTTCGATGAGTTGCCCGAACCGGCCGCCGGTTTTGGCCGCACCGAGTGTGACGGCATCGGCAGCCAGTTCATCGGCATCACCGATGAGGCGCTGAGCCCGCCCGAACCGACCTGACCCTGCTGAAAGTACGCTGATCGCGTGGCCGTTGGACACCGCGCAGGGCGTACGATCACGGTATGAATCTGATCGCATCGGGCCGTTGATCATGTCCCGCAATTCATTGAAGTGGCTCCCTGCCATCGTCGTGCCGGCCGTTGTCGTCGCAGCGGTCATCGCCGTGCCGCTTGCGGCCGGTGCTGCCGTCGATCTGCCCGACAAGACGGCCGAGCAGGTTCTGCTCCTGGTCAACGACAGCACCGTGTCGACCTTCTCCGGAACGGTCGCCCAAACCACTGATCTTGGCCTGCCCAGTCTTGACCTGGGCGCGGGAATGCCCGGCACGTCGTCGGCCGCTGCCGTGAGCACGGCCCTCGAATTGCTCAGCGGCTCCCACGAGTTTCGTGTGTACGTCGGTGGCGAGAGCCAGTCCCGCGTGCAGATCAAGGACCGGATGGCTGAACGCGATGTCGTGCGCAATGGCAGCGACGTTTGGTTGTACGACTCGAGCACGAACGCGGCGACTCATCTGAGCATTCCGGCCGATCTTGCCGCCACCGCCCAGGCGAAGGCCGCCGAACTCGAGTCACAGCTCCCGGCCGACCTGTCATCTCCGGCTCAGCTCGCCGAACGTTTCCTCGCCAACCTTGACCCGAGCACAGCGGTCTCGGTGGGCACCGACGCCCGGGTCGCCGGCCGTAACGTCTATCAGCTGGTCCTGACGCCGAAAGCGACCGACACCCTCGTCGCATCCGTTTCAATCGCGGTGGACTCCGAGACCGGCCTGCCGCTGCAAGTGACCGTCGAGGCCCGGGGCCAGAGCGCACCCGCGCTGCAGGTGGGCTTCACCACCATTGACTTCTCCGCTCCAAACGCTGACCTATTCGACTTCGTGCCGCCGGTTACCGCCACGGTGACGACCCCGGCCTTCCCGACCAAGCCCGACGGCTCTGCCGCCAGCGACACGGGTGACCACAGCCCGGCAGCGGGAGGGTCCCCGGTCATCACGGGCACCGGCTGGTCCAGCATCATCGAGGTGCCCGCCCTCGCCGTACCGGCCGAGGTGGGCGATAATCCCATGCTTGAGCAGCTCACCGAACCCGTCGCCGGCGGACGTACACTGACCACGTCACTCCTGATGGTATTCCTGGCCACCGACGGTCGCGTCTTCGCCGGGGCAGTTCCATTGGCGCAGCTCCAGGCCGCCGCCGAGTGACCCCGGCGCTCAACCCGCCCGCCCCAAGCCTCGCCATCGAGAGTCGGGGGCTGACCAAACGGTTTGGCAGCCAAACCGCGGTGAACGGCATCGACCTCGCCGTTCCCCGCGGTTCCGTCTTCGGTTTTCTCGGTCCGAACGGTTCCGGTAAGACCACCACGATTCGCATGCTGCTGGCCCTCAGCCAGGCCAGCAGCGGAACGATCACCGTGCTCGGTCGGAGTATGCCGGCCGGGCTGCACGATGTTCTGCCCCGCGTGGGCGCCCTGGTTGAAGGTCCCGCCTTCTATCCCTTTCTCTCCGGGGCGGCCAACTTGCGGCGGCTGGACACCGCCGATCGGTACGCGCCAGGAGCGACCCGCCGGGCTCGGATGCAGCTGGCCCTGGAACGCGTGGGCCTCACCCACGCCGCCGACAAGAAGGTGCACGCCTATTCACTTGGCATGAAGCAACGGCTGGGCATCGCCAACGCCTTGCTGCTCCACAGGGAGCTGCTCATCCTCGATGAGCCCACGAACGGACTCGACCCCCAGGGCACCCGGGAAGTCCGCAGCCTGGTGCGCTCACTGGCCGCCGAGGGCACGACCGTGTTCGTTTCCAGCCATCTGCTGGCCGAGGTCGAACAGATGTGCACGCACGCCGCCGTGATGAGCGCCGGCAGCATCGTCGCCCAGGGCACCCTGGCCGCTCTGCGTGCGGTCGGCGAGACCCGGATCCGCGTGCGTACCCCGGATACCGCGGGCGCGGTGCGCGTGCTCACCCACCTGGGTCTGATGCCGCAGGCGGGATCGCCTGATGATGGTGACTCGATCGTAACCGCGCCGCTCGTCGACACGAGCTGGCTGCCGGAGGCGATCGTGAAGGCTCTCGTGGCTGGCGAAGTGCGCATTCGCGGCTTCGCGATCGAGGAACCGAGCCTTGAAGAACGTTTCGTCGCACTGACCGGGGAGGGTTTTGATGTCGTCCAGTGAGGTTCTGCCGGGCGAACGCCCGAGCGTAGTGTCGGCGCGCCGCGGCAGCGGATGGTCGCTGCTCGGCTCCGAAATCTCGGTACTGTTTCGTCGGCGCCGCACCTGGGCCATGCTGGTCGCCGTGGCGCTCATCCCCATTCTGCTCGCTGTGGCCGTACGTCTGTCGTCGGAGGCGCTGGCCCCGGGGGAGGGACCGCCGTTTCTGGATCGAGTGACCCAGAACGGTCTTTTCGTAGGCTTCACCGCCATGGTCGTCGCTATCCCGCTGTTCCTGCCGCTGACCATCGGTGTGGTCGCCGGGGATACCATCGCCGGGGAAGCCGGCCTCGGCACCCTGCGCTACCTGCTGGTGGCGCCGGCTGGCCGTGTGCGGCTCCTGCTCGTCAAATATGCCGGAGCTGCCCTGTTCTGCCTCGTGGCGACGCTGACCCTCACGGTGTCCGGAGCGATTATCGGGGCCGCGCTCTTCCCGGTCGGCCCGGTCACGCTGCTCTCCGGCGACACCATCAGCGTCAGCGAGTCGCTCGCGCGCTCACTGCTGGTGGCGGCCTATGTCACGGTGTCCCTGCTGGGCCTGTCGATGATCGGGCTGTTCATTTCCACGCTCACCGACGTTCCCGTCGGGGCCATGGCGGCGACGATCGTGGTCTCGGTGGTCGCGCAGATCCTCGATGTGATTCCGCAGCTGTCCTGGCTGCACCCGTGGCTGTTCAGCCACTACTGGCTCGGTTTCGCCGACCTGCTGCGGCAGCCTCTCGACCTCGGCTCGTTCGGTCAGAATGCGATCGTGCAGCTGGGTTACCTGGCCGTTTTCGGGGCGCTGGCCTACAGCCGTTTCGTGACCAAGGACATCCTGTCCTGACGGAGTTAACGAGACAGGGCCGGATCCAATGGATCCGGCCCTGTGAACTGTCTCAACCAGTCCTCGTTGATTTCTCGCAAGAAATCTCCGTGTCCGAGATGGGAATTGAACCCACACGCCCTTAACGGGCACTGGCACCTCAAGCCAGCGCGTCTACCAATTCCGCCACCCGGACTGGGTGAAACGGCCTCCGGATGAACCGGCTGCCGAGGTAATAACTTAGCACGGATTAGAACACCCGTTGTGTCACCGGCGCCGGCGCCGACGGGTAGCGTTTGACCATGGCTTCCCTTTCGAACGTGCCCCCAGCCGCAACTTCCGCTGATTCAGTGGGTAGCCCGCCCGCAGCGGTCGCCCAGAAACTCGACCTGACCGCCGAAATCGCGCGGGATCTCATCCGCTTCGACACCACGAACTACGGTGAGGGTCGCTCCAACGGCGAAACGGATGCCGCCGAGTACGTGGCCGAGAAGCTGCGCGGCCTCGGCCTGAAGCCCGAGCTGTTCGATTCCGAACCGGGCCGAACGAGCGTGGTAGCCAGGGTGAATGGCCGCGACGCGTCGCGGAGCGCCCTGGTCGTGCACGGTCACCTCGACGTTGTGCCGGCCGACGCGGCCAACTGGAGCGTTGATCCGTTCGCCGGCGTCATCAAGGACGGACTGCTCTGGGGTCGTGGTGCCGTCGACATGAAGAACATGGACGCCATGATCCTGGCCTCCCTGCAGGACGTGATCGCCGCCCAGGGCGCACCGGAGCGTGACCTCGTCATCGCGTTCTTCGCTGACGAAGAGGCCGGCGGCGTGCTTGGTTCGCACTTTCTGGTCAAGGAACACCCGCACCTGTTCGACGGGGCTACCGAAGCCATCAGCGAGGTTGGTGGCTACTCGATCACGCTCGGCGGCAAACGCGCCTACCTGCTGCAAACCGGGGAGAAGGCGCTGATCTGGGTCAAGCTCGTCGCGCGCGGCGAGGCCGGACACGGCTCCCGCATGCACCCGAACAACGCCATCACCCGACTTGCAGGCGCCGTGGCGAAACTCGGACGGCACGAGTGGCCGATTCGTCTGACCGATACGACCGAGCAGCTGCTCGGCGAAATCGCCCGCATTCTCGATGTCGATCCGCAGCGGGTCGGCCCCGACGAACTAGCCCTGGCTACCGGCACGGCTTCCGGTTTCATTCAGGCCAGCCTGCGCACGACGGCCAACCCCACTGGCCTGACCGCCGGCTACAAGCACAACGTCATCCCGGACATGGCCGAAGCCCTCATCGACATTCGATCGCTGCCGGGCGAGGAAGACCTCGTACTCGCCCAGATTCAGGAGATTGTCGGTTCCGACATAGAGATCGTCACGATTCACCGCGATATCGGTTTGGAGACCGAATTCAGCGGACCGCTGATCGAGGCCGTCGTGGGCACTCTGGAGCGCCACGACCCCGGAGCCCCGGTGTTGCCCTACCTGTTGTCGGCGGGAACCGACAACAAGGCGCTCAGCACGCTCGGCATCAAGGGCTACGGTTTTGCACCACTTCGCCTCCCGTCCGACTTGGACTTTCCTGCGATGTTCCACGGAGTGGATGAGCGGGTGCCGCTGGACGCATTAGTGTTTGGCAGGCAGGTTCTGACCGACCTGTTCTCCAGTTACTAGCACCAGGTTCGATCCCAACGGGTTTGAGCTCAGTCGGCGTCAGCTGAAAAAAATCTGAGAAAGCGAAGCGCGTGGACTTTCTGAATGCGATCATCCTGGGCCTCGTTCAGGGGCTGACCGAATTTCTTCCGGTGTCGTCGAGTGCCCACATCACGATCGTCGGCCAGTTTCTCGGCACCGGTGAAGACCCGGGGGCTCGGTTCACTGCCATCACCCAGATCGGCACCGAGGCTGCCGTCGTCATTTTCTTCTGGAGTGACATCGTGCGCATCATCGGCCAGTGGGCCAAGTCCCTCACCGGCCGGGTTCCCCGCAAGGATCCGGATGCCCGCATGGGCTGGCTGATCATCCTCGGCTCGCTGCCGATCATCGTGCTCGGCCTGCTGTTTCAAAACCAGATCGAGACCGTGCTGCGCTCGCTCTGGATCACCGCAACCATGCTCATCGTCTTTGGAATCCTGCTTGGCATCGCCGACCACGTCGGCGCCAAGAGGCGCCAACTGCGAGACATTACCTACGGGCACGGCGCAATCTATGGTTTCGCCCAGGCACTCGCGCTCATCCCCGGCGTGTCCCGTTCGGGGGGAACCATCACCGCCGGGCTGTTCCTCGGCTACGAACGCGCCGCAGCGGCCCGCTACGCCTTCCTGCTGGCGATTCCCGCCGTGCTTGGTAGTGGCTTCTACCAGGTCTACAAGTCCATCGCCGATCCCTGCCTGGCCGGCGCGACGACGTGCACTCCGGAGATTTTCGGACCGCTCGAAATATTGGTCGCGACGGTCATTGCCTTCATAGTCGCCCTCGGAGTCATCGCGTTCTTCATGAACTACATTTCTAAGCGGAGTTTTCTGCCGTTCGTGATCTATCGCATCGTGCTGGGCATCGTGCTGTTCGTGCTTCTCGGCACCAACGTCATCTCGGCCTAGCCATAACGCCCCGGCCCGATCGGCCGGGGCGCGAAACCACTGCCGCATCAAAGCTAGGCTGGTTCAATGCGTGCATGGGAACGACCCGAAATTGTCTCTGTCCCCGGCGAGTCGGGTGCACCCTGGCTCCATGACACGAAAACTGACAGCCTGGTGCTGGCCCAGCCACGCGATGCCGCCCGGCTCTACGTCTGCGGCATCACGCCGTACGACGCCACCCACATCGGCCACGCAAACACTTACCTCGCCTTCGACACCCTGCAGCGGGTCTGGATCGACGCCGGGTTTCGCGTGCACTACGCCCAGAACGTGACGGATGTCGACGACCCGCTCCTGGAGCGGGCGACCGCCACCGGCGTCAACTGGCGCGACCTGGCCGAGTCCCAGGTTGATCTGTTCCGCACCGACATGCAGGCCCTCGGCATCATTCCGCCGAACGACTTCGTCGCCGTGACCGAGGTCATTGACGAGGTCGCCGCTGCCGTCGCGCTGCTGCAGCAAGCCGGACTGGCCTACCCGGTACCGACCGACGATGCCATCGCCGGCGCCGACGGAACGATCGCCGCCGACCTCTACTTCGATATTCAGGCCGCCGAAGCCAGCACGAACTGGACCCTGGGCGACGAGAGCAACCTCGACCCGGTCAGCATGCTCCGCCTCTTCGCCGAGCGCGGGGGAGACCCCGACCGGGCAGGCAAGCGCGATCGCCTCGACCCCCTGCTCTGGAAGGCGGCGCGCGCCGGCGAACCCGTCTGGGAATCGCCCGTCGGCGCCGGGCGCCCCGGTTGGCACATCGAGTGTTCGGTCATCGCCCTCAAAGAGCTCGGGACCGACTTCACCGTGCAGGGTGGCGGATCAGACCTGATCTTCCCACACCACGATATGAGCGCCGGGCACGCGGAGGCGCTGTCCGGGCATCCGCTCGCCGGGGTCTACAGCCACACCGGCATGGTCGCCTACCGCGGCGAGAAGATGAGCAAGTCCCTCGGCAACCTTGTACTGGTCTCGAGACTTCGTGCCCAGAATTTTGACCCGCGCGCGATCCGGCTGGCCCTGCTGGCCCGGCACTACCGAACCGACTGGGAATGGACCGCCGCGCTCCTGGACGAGGCCGTCGCGCGCCTGTCCGCCTGGTCGTCGGCGTTCGGTGCTGCGTCGCTCGGCACGGTCGCCGTGAACGCCTCCGAGGGTGCCGCCAGTACAGCAACACCTGGTTCGGCTTCCGCTCTGGTCGACGCCCTCCGCCTCGCACTACGTCACGACCTGGACACACCACAGGCCCTGCAGCTCATTGACGACGCGGTCGCCAGTGAGCTCGATGACGTCGCACTGGTCAATCAGGCCATCAGCGCTCTCCTCGGCGTCGCTCTGTAAGGCCTAGTGCCGTGGCCCGTCGGGCCTGGTGCCGGGCCCGTCGGAGCGGCCGTCTGGCCGACCATCGGCACGTCCGTCGCGTCCGTCGGTACCGCGCTTGCGCAGGTACTTCTCGAATTCCTGCGCGATGGCCTCGCCGCTCGCCTCCGGCGAGTCGACCGTGTCGCGGGCCTGCTCCAGCTGGGCGATGTACGCGGCCATCTCCTCATCCTCACCGGCCAGCACATCGATACCGCTCTCCCAATCGGCGGCCTCGGTTACCAGCACGCCCCGGGGGATCACCACGTCGATGACCTCTTCCAGCTTGTCGATCAAAGCGAGCATCGCCTTGGGCGACGGTGCGTTGTGCACGTAGTGGGGAACGGATGCCCAAATCGACAGGGTAGAAATTCCCACCGTCTCCGCGGCGTCCGACAGAACGCTGAGAATGCCAACCGGACCCTCGTAATTACTGCGTTCGATCTGCAGTTCGGCGCGCACCTGGGCGTTATCGCTCGACACGAAGATCGAAATGGGCCGGGTATGCGGAACATCGGCGAGCATCGCCCCGAGGAACACGACGCCGCTCACGTCAGCGGCGAGGGCGGCGTCGAGAATCTCCGCCGCAAAACTCTTCCAACTGCGCGACGGCTCCGTACCGATCAGCAGGTAGATGTTGCCAGCATTCGTTCCGCTGACGCGCAACTGCGCGTCGTCGGCCAGCGGCACACCGGTCACACCGGGATTCGTCGGGCCGTACATGATCGCGCTCGGCCAGCCGAGCGAGCGCACACCATCTTCATTGGTTGACACGGTCGGCCGATTGAACTGGTAATCGAAGTACAACTCCGGATCGACCTCGGTGATCATCTCGACGTCGAGGAGTTCCTTCAGCGCGCGAACCGCGCCCGTTGCGGCCTCGCCAGCGTCATTCCAGCCTTCGAAAGCAACGACCAGCAGCCGTCCGCCCAGAAACCCATTACCGTCAGCCACCGTGTTTGTCCTCAATTCCTCGTGCCTTCCGCGTGGAGGGCCTTCAGTCAAGGATAGGCGGTGGCCCTACACTTGAACCCCGTGAATGTTTTTCCTCTGCCGCTGCCCACGCCCGCTTCCCTCCCCGCCGCTGTCCTCTGGGACATGGACGGCACGATCGTTGACACCGAACCGTACTGGATGCGCGCGGAAACCGAGCTGGTAGCCGAATTCGGCGGTGTCTGGACCCACGACGACGGCATGCTGCTGGTCGGGTCCGGACTGTGGAACTCGGCAGCGATCCTGCAATCGCGCGGGGTGGACCTCACCCCGGATGCCATCGTCGCGCGCCTCACCGACCGCGTGCAGGAGCAGCTGGCCGAACACGGCATTCCCTGGCGTCCCGGTTCTCGTGAGCTCCTGCAACAGCTGAAGGTGGCCGGCGTGCCGACTGCGCTCGTCACCATGTCGGTGGAGCGGATGGCCCGCCAGATCATCGACCTCATCGACTTTGCAGCCTTCGACGTTGTCGTCGCCGGCGACATGGTCGAAAACAGCAAGCCGCATCCGGATCCCTACCTGGTCGCCGCCCGACAACTCGGCGTCAACCCGGCGGAATGCATCGCGATCGAGGATTCCGGGCCCGGTGTCGAATCCGCCGTCGCTGCCGGCACCATCACCATCGCCGTTCCCCACCAGATCGACCTGCCGGAGAGCGCCCTGTACACGCGCTGGTCGACGCTCGACGGGCGAACGATCCACGACATTGCGGCGTTGTTCCACTCCTCAGAGCGTTCCGATTCGGCCGCTCCCGTTCATCCTCTCGCCCCCACCGGGTTCGCCCGCAACGAAAGCGCACCACTCGCATGAGCAGCAACCAGGTTATTCAAAACAGTGGACTCTTTCGCATTGGCGACCGGGTGCAACTCACCGGGCCCAAAGGGCGCATGAACACCATCACCCTTCAGGAAGGCCTGACCTTTCACACCCATCGCGGCATTCTCGCGCACGACGACATCATCGGGCAGCCCGACGGTTCGGTCGTCACCAACAACGTCGGCGTTGAACACCTCGCGCTGCGCCCGCTGCTGGTGGACTTCGTGATGAGTATGCCGCGCGGTGCCGCCATCATCTATCCCAAAGACGCTGCCCAGATTCTGGCGCAGGCGGACATCTTTCCCGGTGCCACTGTCGTCGAGGCCGGAGTCGGTTCGGGGGCGTTGTCTCTCTGGCTGCTTCGCGCAATCGGACCGGCCGGCCGTCTCGCATCCTTTGAACGGCGTGAAGAATTCGCCGATGTCGCCCGCGACAACATCGCCACCTTCCTCGGAAACGATCCGCAGAACTGGACCATCACGCTCGGCGACCTCGCCGAGACGCTGCCCGACACTATGCCGTCGCACAGCGTCGACCGGGTGGTCCTGGACATGCTGGCACCTTGGGAATGCCTGGGCGCAGTCTCCGAAGCTCTCAAGCCCGGGGGAGTGCTGCTCTGCTACGTCGCTACGGTGACGCAGCTGTCCCGCGTAGCCGAGGCCATCCGCGGTACCGGTTTTTACACCAATCCGGATTCCAACGAAACGATGATTCGCGGATGGCATGTGGAAGGTCTCGCGGTACGACCCGACCACCGCATGATCGGCCACACCGGTTTTCTGATCACGGCTCGTCGCCTCGCGCCCGACACGATCCTGCCCGAATTGAAGCGGCGTCCGTCGAAGACGGACTTCAGCGACGCCGATGTCGAAGCCTGGACGCCGGGAGCGCTCGGTGAACGCAACGTCAGCGCGAAGGTCATGCGCAAGCGCGTGCGCGTCGCGGGATCCAGCGCGGAGCTTTCCAAGGCCCGAGGCCTCGACGCCGGTTAGGATGGGTCCCGGCCCTTCTGGTTGTACCACGCCGAAGCCTGCGCCCCCGTAGCACCCGCACCCCTCACACCCGCGCAACAGATCCACGCTGCGCACCACCCTGTACTGAAAGAAGGACCTGTGCGCAAAGCATCCGCGCTGATCATCACCGCCGGCCTCGTGATGACGGCACTGACCGCGTGTGCCGGCCCCGGCACTGCTCAGGCATCCTGTGACGCTGGGGCGCCCTCGGGCGCCGCGTCGAAACTGGTCTCGGTGACCGGTGATTTCGGCGCTGTTCCGGACATCAGCTTTCCGACACCCTTGAAGTCATCCACTACGCAGCGCACCGAAATCATCGCGGGTTCAGGGCCGCAGGTCGTTCCCGGCCAGATGGTCTCCGTCGAGTCGAACCTGTACAACGGCACGACCGGCGAGCCTCTGCAGCTGAGCGCTTTCGACGGCAGTACCGCCGTGGAGTTCGGACTGGGCGATGCTACAAATCCCGGATTTGTCGCCGGTCTGGTCTGTGCGCGCGTGGGTGAGCGCATCGCGGTCGTCATTGCGCCGAACGACGGCATCGGCGTCAACGATCAACTGCGCGTCAGCGCGACGGATTCTCTCGTGCTCGTCGTTGACATCGTGAAGGCCTTCCTGCCGCGAGCAGATGGAGCCGACCAGGCCGTCGCGAACGGTCTTCCTGCCGTCGTCCTCGATGCCGACGGCACCCCTGGAATCGTCCTTCCCTCCGGTGATGTGCCGAAGGCGCTGGAATTCTGCGTGCTCAAGAAGGGAACCGGCGAGAAGGTCGCGTCAGACGCTACCGTGGTGATCCACTACACCGGCCTCTTGTGGGCGAGTGACAAGGTCTTCGAGTCCACGTGGGCGACGAGAACGCCTCGGGTAGTGCCACTTTCTGACCTTCCGCAGGGCCTGGCCACCGCGATTTCTGGTCAAACCGTTGGCTCCCAGCTGGTCGTTGTCGTTCCGCCAGCGCTGGGCTTTGGCCCAGCGGCACAGGGCCAGGTCCCGGCTGGTTCAACGCTGGTGTACTCGGTCGATATTCTGGGCATCAACTGATTGTGGGGTTCCCACCGCGCCCGTGCCACCGCGTCTGACGCCTGGTTCGGGCGATAGGATCACACAGTGACTTCGACGCCTCCGCATCCCGATTCGACCGAGGAAACCGGTCCCAAACCATCGGCGATCACGGCTCCTGAGCGACTGTTCAGCCTGGTCCTGGCCCTCGTGGCGACGGATTCGGGGTTGACCAAGGCCGACATCCTCCAGAACGTGCAGGGCTACCGGCAGCGCTATGTACCCGCCGGTTCGAACGAGAGCCTGGAGCGCCAGTTTGAACGCGACAAGGACGACCTCCGTGAGCTGGGCATTCCGCTCGAGACGATTGAGCCCCCGCACGATCCGGGAAGTAACCATTTTCTCCGCTATCGAATTCCGAAGGGTCTCTACGACCTGCCCGCCGACGTGACCTTCACTCCCAGCGAGGTGTCCCTCCTGAAACTGGCAGGCACGGTGTGGCGCGAAGGATCCCTGTCGGGGGAATCTCGCCGTGCCCTGATGAAGTTGAACTCGCTCGGCATTGAACCGAGCGAACCGGTACTCGGCTACGCGCCCTTACTGCGCACGCGCGATGCGAGTTTCGAACCACTCAGCAAGGCGCTTGACCGTGCGCAGGTCGTGGTTTTTCTGTACCTCAAGCCGGGGGAAACCACACCGGCGCGTCGTGTTGTTGCTCCGCGCGCGCTCGTGCAGCACGAAGGCCGCTGGCACCTGTACGCCACGGATGAGGCCGTTCACGCCCCACGCACGTTTCTGCTGTCTCGCATCGTCGGCGCTGTCGCAGTCGTCAGCACCGCGGCTGCGGTCGCCAACGCGACTCCGGGTCCGGTTATCGACTGTGCGACCGACAGTGCTCGAGCCCTGGCCGAACTCGAGGCTCTCTGGGCCGGTAATATCGCCCGCATCGCCGTCGTGCCCGGGTCCGACGCCGCTGTTCGTCTCGGCGCGCGCCAGGCGGCGCAGCACCCGGTACCCCCAGGCCAGCAGTCCGCCGGAGTCGAGCGCCTCCTGCACTTCACCGACCTGAATATCCTCGCCGACGAACTGGCTGGATTTGGCCCGGAAGTAGTCGTCGAGAGTCCGCTCGCCCTGCGCTCGGCGGTGGAGAATCGGCTGCTCGCCGTCAGGGACGCTCATGCGGGCCCCCGGCCCGCCGGATCGTCCGGAAGTACGCCTCGCCGCCGAACACCGTCGCTGCGCGCGCGGTCGGGTGCACCTTCCCAACCCCGGGTGGCCGGCGACCAGCTCACGCTGCTGCTGTCCCTCGTTCCGTACCTTATCGATCAGGGGCGCGTCAGTGTCACCGAGGTGGCGAAGCACTTCGATCTGTCGGCGGAACGTGTTCGTGGTCTGGTCAGCCTCATTGCCCTGTCCGGCATCCCCGGGGAGACCCGCCAGTACCTGCACGGCGACCTGTTTGACATCCTCTGGGACGAATTCGAATCAAACGATCGGATCGTGCTCACGCATCAGGTCGCCATCGACGATTCCCCGCGATTCTCCGCCCGCGAGGCCGCGGCGTTGATCGCCGGTCTGCAATACCTGTCGGCGCTGCCCGACAATGCCGATACCGACGCCATCGCATCGCTGATGGCCAAGCTGACCCGCAGCGCATCGGCGCCCCCGACCCAGGTGGCCGTCGCCCAGCGCGATGCCGGCACCACCCGCGACATCGTCCAGACGGCGCTCAGCACGCAGATGCAGGTTGAGTTCGACTATCTGAACGCTCGCGGGGGCCAGGAACACCGGCTTGTCGACCCGCTGCGCCTAGAGTCCGTCGACAACGACTGGTACTTGCGCGGCTGGTGCCACCTCCGCGAAGCCGTCCGAACGTTCCGACTGGACCGCATGAGCGAACCGCGCGTGACGGACGTGCCACGCAGCACGCACCCGACCGACCTGGTTCTGCCCGATACCCTGTTTCAGGCGTCGACCACAGACGTCGATGTGCGACTCGAGCTCCCGACCACGGCGCTGCCGTTGCTGGCGGATTACCGCCCCGAACGCGCAGAGCCGGTCGGATCGGGCGAACGCACTCGCACCACACTGCGCGTCGCCCATTCCCACGCGCTCAAGCGTCTGGTCACCGGCCTGGCCGGCATCGTCACCGTTCTCGAACCTGCCGAATCACGCCAGGCGGTCGCTGACTGGGCCGCAGCCGGGTTCGCCCAGTACGCCGCCGACCGCCAGCGCCCGACGGAGCAGGAGTAGCCGATGCCGTGGTGGTCGTGGCTGCTCATCTGGACTGGTCTAACACTGGGACTGCTCGCTCTGCTCAGCTGGTTTGCCCTCTCGCTGTTTCGGAAGACTCGCGGCACCCTGCAGGCGCTGGAATCGCTCCGCGGTCAGTTGCCCACGGGCGAATCCGATGGGCTGGCGGCTGCCGCTGTCGGTATCCCGGCCGTGTTCGCAGATTCGGCCGTGCTGCAGGGAAGGGTCGACCAACTGCGTGCAGAACGCACCCACCGAAACCAGGTGCGTCGCGACGCGCGGATCGTGCGGGGTAAACTGATGCGGCACGCCCGATAACCGCCACGCCCGCTGCAATACTCGCTAACACAGAGGACACACCCTCATGCTGCAAAATCTGACCGGATGGCACTTCCTGATCATCCTTGTCGTCGTACTGCTTCTTTTCGGTGCGCCCAAGCTTCCGGGACTCGCCCGCAGCCTGGGGCAGTCGATGAAAATTTTCAAGAGTGAGATCAAGAGCGACGCGGTCGACCCCGATCCGAACGCGCCTGCTCGCTCAACGAGCACCACGGGCGACGACGCGTCGACGACGTCCGGCCCCACCGCGGTCGGCCCCACCGACCCCGCCGCGAAGCCTTAGCGCCGCATGGTCCGCGCCGAGCGGAGTGCGACCAAAGCGGGAAAAATGTCGTTGGGGCAGCACCTGATCGAACTGCGCAAGCGCCTCTACCTGGCTGCTGCCGGGCTCCTCATCGGGGCCATTGCGGGTTGGTTTCTCTCCGACTTCGTCTGGGATCAGCTGCGTGAACCCATTTACGCCATCATCAACGCCCAGCATCGTAACGCCCAGATCAACTACCCCGACATCACGAGCGCTTTCGACCTCAAACTGAAGATTTCGCTCTACGTCGGTCTGATTGTGTCCAGCCCGGTATGGCTCTATCAGGTCTTCGCTTTTCTGGTACCGGGGCTCACCCGAACCGAGAAGAAATACACCTTCGGGTTTCTCTTCACGGCCATTCCGCTGTTCCTGGCCGGCTGCGCCGCGGGTTGGATCGTCCTGCCGCACGTAGTCGAGCTCATGACGAGTTTCGCCCCCACGGAGGATTCGGCGTTCATCAACGCTCAGGGCTACTTCGATTTTGTGCTCAAGCTCGTCGTGGCGATCGGTATCGCGTTCGTGCTGCCCGTGTTCATCGTGCTGCTCAACTTCGCCGGGGTCATCAGCGCAGCGTCGATCATCAAGTCCTGGCGGATCGCCATTCTGGTCATTGTGCTGTTCACGGCGATCGCCACCCCGGCCGCCGACGTGGTGTCAATGTTCCTGCTGGCCATTCCCATGGTCATGTTGTATTTTGCCGCCTACGGTATCGCTTGGCTGCACGATCGGCGCGCGGCCAGAAAAGTGCTCGCCTTCGAAAAAGAATTCGCGCTTTAGTCTCAGCTGAGACTCGTTGCAGCAATTGTTAGGATCACGTGACTCACACGCAATCGCCGGCCGAACGGTACTCGGCTGCGCGCATCCGGGCCGCCCAGCCACTCCTGCAGGGGTTCGAGAGCGGCCTGGGCTTCGACCTCGACCCGTTCCAGCGTGAAGCCTGCGCGTGCCTGGAGGCGGGCAACAGCGTGCTCGTTGCGGCGCCGACCGGAGCCGGCAAGACGATCGTGGCCGAATTCGCGATCTACCTGGCGATGCAGCGGTCCCGTGCAAAGGTGTTCTACACGGCCCCGATGAAGGCGCTCAGCAACCAGAAGTTCCAGGAATTTGCGGCCGAGTACGGCGCTGACCAGGTCGGGTTGCTTACCGGAGACAGCAACGTCAACCCGGGGGCGCGCATCGTGGTCATGACCACAGAAGTGCTGCGCAACATGCTCTACGCCGATTCCGATCTGCTGACCGACTTGGCCTTCGTGGTGATGGACGAGGTGCACTACCTCGCTGACCGCTTTCGCGGAGCTGTCTGGGAAGAAGTGATCATCCATCTGCCACAGCAGGTGCGCATGGTGTCGCTCAGCGCGACGGTGTCGAACGCGGAAGAATTCGGCGATTGGCTGCAGGCAGTGCGCGGTGAGACCGACGTGATCGTGTCTGAGGAGCGACCAGTTCCGCTCGAGCAACACGTGCTGGTCAAGAACAATATGCTCGATCTGTTCGACTCCACCGGACTGATCGGTACGCATCGGGTTAATCCTGAACTCGTGCGTCTGGCACACGCCGGCGGACGTTCGGCCGGCGGGCGCGGCCGAGGTTCCGGTCGTCAGGGCGGCCAATCCGGGGGCTACCGGGGTCATGACAAGCAGCGTCCCCAGTTCGATGCCGGTCGGATGGACCGCGGCGACATCGTGCGTATGCTCGACGGTAAACATCTGCTGCCGGCCATTTTCTTCATCTTCAGCCGGGTCGGCTGCGACCAGGCCGTGCGACAGGTGCTCCGTTCGGGGGTACGCCTGACCCAGGAACACGAGCGTGAAGAAATCCGCCAGATCGTCGACGATCGATGCCGCACCCTACTGGACGAAGACCTCGGCGTGCTTGGCTACTTCGAGTGGCTGGACGGGCTCGAACGCGGAGTCGCGGCCCACCATGCTGGTCTGCTGCCGGCCTTCAAGGAGGTCGTCGAGGAGCTCTTCCAGAAGAAGCTGGTCAAGGCCGTCTTTGCCACCGAAACGCTTGCCCTCGGCATCAACATGCCTGCCCGCACGGTCGTGCTCGACAAACTGGAGAAGTTCAACGGTGAAGCGCGCGTGCCGATCACCCCGGGGGAGTACACCCAGCTGACCGGTCGGGCCGGTCGCCGCGGAATCGACACCCTTGGGCACTCGGTCATCCAGTGGGCCCAGGGACTCGACCCGCAGGCCGTCGCCTCGCTCGCCTCTCGGCGCACCTATCCGCTGAATTCGAGTTTCAAACCGACCTACAACATGGCCGTCAATCTGATCGACCAGTTCGGGGTCACGCGAACGCGCGGCGTGCTCGAGTCGTCGTTCGCCCAGTTCCAGGCCGACCGCGCCGTCGTCGATCTGGCCCGCTCCGTGCGCCAGCAGGAGGAATCTCTGGCCGGGTTCAAGACCAGCATGACCTGCCACCTCGGAGATTTTGAGCAGTACTCGGCCATTCGTCGGCGTCTCACCGAGGTGGAGCGCGAGGGCACCAAGGCCGACAACTCCCAGCGAGGGGAACGCGACAAACGCCAGCGTGAGGTCGCCAGCCTCCGCAAACAGATGCGTGCCCACGGTTGCCACCACTGCGCAGATCGCGAGGCACACTCCCGCTGGGCGGAACGCTGGTTCAAGCTCAAACGCCAGACGGATGCCCTCAACCAGCAAATTTCGCAACGCACTGGGGCGATCGCCCGCGTTTTCGACCGGGTGACCGACGTGCTGCTCGGCTACGGCTATCTCGAATCCGATGCCAGCGGTGCGATCGCGCTCAGCGAAAGCGGACGGATTCTGCGCCGCATCTACGCCGAGCGGGACCTGCTGGTTGCTGAATCCCTGCGCCGCGGCCTGTGGAACGAACTCGACGCCGCGAGTCTCGCAGCGATGGCCTGCGCGCTCGTCTTCGAGCCGCGACGTGAAGAGGGCCTCATCGACGCCCGCTACCTGCCGAAGGGGCCTTTTCGCCCGGCGTTGGACGACACCCATGAGCTGTGGAGTCGCATCGACGACCTCGAGCGTGACCACAAGCTCCCCGGCAGTAATCCGCTCGCCGTTGGCCTCAGCCTCGCCATGTGGAAGTGGGCCCGCGGCGCGTCGCTCGCCGACGTGCTCGACGAGGCCGAGATGGCGGCCGGCGATTTCGTGCGCTGGACCAAACAGACCATCGATCTGCTTGACCAACTGTCCATCGCCGGCGACGCCCAGGTCGGATCAACCGCTCGGAGCGCCATGGACGCCATCCGTCGCGGCATTGTCGCTTACTCTTCGGTGGCCTGAACCCGCCATGTGGGCGCGTGAGCGTGCGTTCAGCCTGCCGTTGTGGGCATCCGTTCTGGTCGCCGCCGGTGCGGGAGCGGTTCTCGATGCCGGTTTCCCGGATCGCGACTGGTGGTTTCTCGCGCCGGTCGGGGTCGCGCTCATGCTCCTGGCGCTGCTCGGTCGAAACCTCGCGACCGGACTGCTCGTTGGCCTGGTCGCGGGCCTGTCGTTCTGGCTGATTCACATCTACTGGATCACCCTGTATCTCGGTCTCGTGCCGTGGTTCGCGCTCGGCGGGCTGGAGAGCCTGTTCTTCGCCGTTGGGCTCGGGCTCACCGCGGTCGTGCTACGGCACGGTCCTCGGGTCTGGCCGAGCATCTGGGGTCGCCTCGGTGTGGTGCCGGTTATCGTCGCCGGGTTGTGGACGGCCAGGGAGGCAATCAGCGCGGTCTGGCCCTACGGCGGCTTCGCCTGGGGCCGCGTTGTGCTCTCCCAGTCCGAGAGTCCGTTCGGCCCGCTCGTGGCCTGGGTGGGACTGTCGGGCCTCAGTTTCATTATGGTCTGGCTGAGCGCCTTGGCCGTACAGTTGCTCCGCGAACCCGAACTGATGCGCAGGCTGCGCACCGGCATCGTTGTCGGTGCCGTTGCGCTGGTGCTCGCCGTGCCCGCGTGGCCGACCATCCCCAGCGGTGAGGTTCGCCTCGCCGCAGTGCAGGGCAACGCTGACGCCGGGCTCTTTGCCAAATATTCTCCGGGCCAGATCCTGCAGGACCACGTTTCGGCCACGCTGCCGCTGATCGGCCAGAAAATCGATTTCGTGGTCTGGCCGGAGAACGCGAGCGATATCGACCCCGCCCGGTCGGAAGCGGCCGCGCAGGTGCTCGACTACGTCAGCACCGAAATGGATGCCCCGCTCATCACCGGCACCATCACAAAGCCGGGAGACACCTACTACAACAGCTCGCTGCTCTGGGAGGCCGGGCGCGGAGCCGTTGACGTGTACGACAAGGTGCACCCGGTGCCTTTCGCGGAGTATATGCCGGATCGCGCCTTCTGGCGTCCGTTCGCCCCGGAGCTGATCGACCTCATCGGCCGGGACTACGGCATCGGTACCCGGGACAATACCTTCGACATCAACGGGATCCTGGCCGGGATCGCGATCTGTTTCGACATCGCCGACGATCAACTCGTGCACGAGATGATCGACGACAAGGCCCAGATCATCCTCGCTCAAACCAACAATGCCGATTTCGGGCACACCGATGAGAGCGTGCAGCAGCTCGCGATCGCCCGGCTGCGCGCGATCGAGACGGGTCGTACGGTGGTGAACATCTCCACGGTCGGTTCGAGCGCCATCATCACTCCCGACGGGCACACTCAGGACAGCCTGCCGACCTTCACTGCTGGCGCGATGGTGCAGACGGTGCCGCTCAGCGACATCATTACGCCGGCGATGGTGGCTGGGCGAGGCATTGAATGGCTCGTCTCCGGGTTGGGACTGGCCGGTCTGGCGCTCTGTTTCGGTGCCGCCCGAGGCCAACGTCGCCGCTTGGCGCGCACCGCTTCGCGAACACAGCGTTAACCAACAACGACCCCGGCACACACGTGCGGGGGTCGTCTGGGGTGGAACCGGCGGTTAGGCGCCGATCTTCTGCTGTCCACCACGGCGCAGGCGCAACACGGAGAGGCGCTCTTCGAGCAACTCTTCGAGTTCATCCCTGGTGCGACGTTCCAGCAGCATGTCCCAGTGGGTCCGTGGAATCTTCTCGTCGGAGTGGTCAACGATCACCGGCAGGGAATCGACCAGTCGGGTCGCCGTCCGTGCGCAGTATTTGCATTCCCATTCGTCCGGTGCCTCGGCTTCGGCCGAAAAAATCATTACCGTCTCGCGCCCACATGTTTCACACCGGTAGGTGTGCTGTAGCCGGGGGGAGAAGGTGACGCCTTCTTCGCTCTGTAGGCTTTGTGCGCCTAATCTCATGCCACGCAAACTGCGGTCAGCCATAGTGTGGTCTCCTCTCGCTCGCGATCACAGATCGATCACGATGCCTTCACATTTGTAAACCATCAAGCTGGGTGTTAACCTTCCCGAACCCCCCGTTCTGGGAGGGAATTCTCAGGTTCGGCGAGTAATGGCCGCCACAGCCAGATCGGTGCGATCCGTGACAATGCCGTCGACACCCAGATCAAGCAGTCGAATCATGTCTGCCGGGTCGTTCACCGTCCACACGTGCACCTCGACATTCACCCGGTGCATCATCGCGATGAAACGGGGTGTCACGATACGAAGCATTCCGGCACGCTCGGGTACCTGCACGGCAACGCAGCCCGCCAGGGTACGGCGAACGAGCGCAGGAAGGCCCAAATTCGCCGCCGCTAAGGCCCGGGCCACGAGCGGTGACGAGGCGGACGACACCACACCGGGCAGCAGATCCACGATCCGTTGGCGGCGCGGTTCGTTGAACGAGGTCACGAGAACCCGGGGAGTGGCTCGCTGGTCACGAATGGCCCGAGCGGCGGGCTCGGCGGCGGCATCCGTTTTGATATCGATATTGAACCGCGCCGTCGGAAAGGCCTCGAGGGCATCGGCGAGGGACGTGTACGATTGCCCGAAGCCCAGGTTGATGCGTTTCAGTTCGGTCATAGTCAGTTGGTCGATGCGCACGTCCCGTTCGAGGGTGGTGAGATCGGGGTCGTGGCTGATCACGGCCACACCGTCGAGCGATACGTGCACGTCGGTCTCGAGGTGGGTGGCCCCGCCCGCCAGCGCTTTCACGAAGGCGAGTAGGGTGTTTTCCGGCGCTTCATGCGCCAGACCGCGGTGGGCGAAGACCCGGGGATGCGGTGCGTCCAGAAATACTGACGGGGCGTTCTCGGCCACCGCCTAGGCCTGCGGCGTTGCGGGCGTTGCGGGCGTTCCGGGCGTTCCGGGCGTTGCGGGCGTTCCGGGCGTTCCGGGCGTTGCGGAGGCGGAAGGCGCGGCTGCCGGGTTGTGGGCGTTCGCGCCGAAGGCGCTGCCGATACCCTTCATGGCCTCAGTCAGTTCGCTCGGCACGATCCACAGCTTGTTAGCGCTGCCCTCGGCCAGCTTGGGAAGTGTGAGCAGGTACTGGTAGGCGAGCAGCTTCGGGTCGGGGTCTCCATCGTGAATGGCCTTGAACACCGTGGTGATGGCTTCCGCCTCACCCTGCGCGCGCAGGACGGCAGCTTTGGCATCACCCTCGGCTTCGAGGATCGCCGCCTGGCGAGCGCCCTCAGCGGTGAGAATGGCGGACTGTTTGGTGCCCTCGGCGGTGAGGATCAGCGCACGACGGTCACGTTCGGCGCGCATCTGCTTCTCCATGGAGTCCTGGATGGAGTGGGGCGGCTCGATGGCCTTGAGCTCGACTCGGCCCACGCGGATACCCCATTTGCCGGTGGCCTCGTCGAGCACGATGCGCAGCTGGCTGTTGATATTGTCGCGACTGGTCAGCGCTTCTTCCAGGTTCAACCCGCCGACCACGTTACGAAGGGTGGTCGTGGTGAGCTGCTCGACCGCGCCGAGGTAGTTGTTGATCTCGTAGGTGGCGGCGCGGGCATCCGTCACCTGAAAATAAACGACGGTGTCGATGGAGACCACGAGGTTGTCCTCGGTGATCACTGGCTGCGGCGGAAACGAGACGACCTGCTCGCGAATATCGAGCAGCGGCCGCACCCGGTCGACGAACGGCACGAGCAGGTTCAGACCGGGCAGCAGCGTCTTGTGATACTTGCCGAGGCGCTCGACCACCCCGGCGTTGCCCTGCGGAATGATGCGAATGGCTCGCACGAGAATGACGATGACGAACACCGCCAACACGGCGAGCAGGGCGATCACGAAGATCTGACCGATGAAAGCTGCGGGGTCAAGCATTGTTCTGGGTCCTTTCGGCTGGGATGACGATGGCGGTGGAGCCTTCGATGAGATGCACGGTGACGCGCTCGCCCGGTTCAGCGGGTGCTGCGGTGCCGCCACCCGGCAGCACCAGACGAGCAGTCCAGGTTTCGCCGTTGGCCAGCTTTACCAGTCCGCCGGTCTCGGTGACGGTCGAGAGAACACGACCACTCATGCCGATCAGGGCGTCGATATTGGAAAGCGCCGGATCGCCGCCCTTGCGCAGGGCGCGCAGCAAAAACGGCCGAATCGTCAGCAACAGCAGCACCGACAAGCCGCCGGCAACGACGATCTGAAGCCACCAGTCCAGGCCGAGCAAATTGGCGGCCAAACCGCCCAGGCTGCCGATGGAGATCATCAGGAACGTGAATTCCAGGCTCAGCAATTCGATGGTGATGGCCACGAGAATGAACACGAGCCACAAAATCCAAAGATAATCGGTCAGGTCGACCATGCGTGACACCTTCCACATTTCGTTCACCTCGAAACTAGCAGGTACCGACGACAACACGCCGGGGGAGCGGCCGAGGCTTGTTGATAAGGTCGAAAGTGTAGGTAGTGTCCGATCAGGCCACACTTCATCACGGACACAAACAGACCGAATTCTTGAGGAGCACGCGTGACCAATCCACTTGCAGCAGGATCACTCGAGGGCAAGCGTGTACTCGTCACCGGCTCGTCCCGTGGCATCGGCGCCGACACTGTCGGCTATTTCGCCGAGGCCGGAGCGCGCGTCGTCATCAACTACCGCAATAAAGAGGCACGCGCGAACAAGCTTCGCGACGCCATTCGCGCCGCCGGGGGAGACGCCATCACCGTCAGTGCCGACCTGACCGATCCGGCATCGGTCGCCGCGATGTTCGCGACCATCACGAGCGAATTCGGTGGCCTCGACATTCTTGTGATGAACGCATCTGGCGGCATGGAGAGCGGCATGGCGGCGGACTACGCCATCAAGCTCAATCGTGACGCACAGGTCAATCTACTCAACGGCGCCGTACCCCTGCTCGGTGACGATTCCCGGGTGGTCTACGTCACCAGCCACCAGGCACACTTCATCAAGACCACACCCACCATGCCGGAGTATGAGCCGGTCGCCCGCAGTAAGCGCGCCGGCGAAGACGCCCTGCGCGCCGTCATTCCCCAGCTCGAAGAGTCCGGTATCGGATTCGTCGTGGTGTCCGGTGACATGATCGAGGGCACCATCACGGCGACGCTGCTCGAACGGTCCAACCCTGGCGCTCTGAGCGCCCGCAAGGAGGCGGCCGGTCGCCTGTACAACGTGAGCGAGTTCGCAGCGGAAATCGTCCTGGCCGCGACCTCGCCGGTTCCGGGCGGCAACACTCGCCTGGTCGGCGACACGTCCGGGTTCGCCGGCGAATAGCGGACGACCAAGCGATGAAGGCTGCCGATCTTCCCTTACTCGGGTCGCTGTCACGCCCGACGATCCATCCCGATGGGTCGCGGGCGGTGTTCTCCCAGGTACACGCCGACTTTTCAGCGGATGATTACGTCGGTCAGCTCTTTACCGTCGCGCTGGCAGGGGAGCCGGCTCCGCGCCGCATCACGCGCGGTTTTCGTGACTCGGCGCCCCGGTTTTCTCCGGATGGCAGCCTGATCGGGTTTCTGCGCGCCGATGCCGGCGGCGCCGCGCAGCTGCACGTTGTTGATGCGGCCGGCGGCGAGCCCGTAGCGGTGACCGACGCGGTTCTCGGCGTGAGCGACTTTCGCTGGCATCCGGACGGTGACCGGATTGCCTTCCTGGCCCGGGTCCCCGAGCAGGGTCGTTATGGCACGGTTGCGGGTCTGTCGGCCGACTCGGAACCGGCCCGCCGTTTCGATACCCTGCGTTATCGTTCGAACGGCGTCGGCTACACCAGTGACCGCCGCGTACACGTGTTTCTCGCCGTCGTGCCCGATGTCTGGGGCGAACCGACCCCCGCCGTAGCGCCGTCCGTGACCGACGCACCGCAGGCGCCGTCCGGCAACCCGCCGGGTAGCGCGCCAACACCGGACCTTTTGGATCCGGCCAGCTTCGCGAGTGGAGTACCGGTCGCCCGCCAGCTGACCGAGGGAGACTTCGATCATTCCGGGCTGGCCTTCTCGCCCGACGGTTCCAGGCTCCTGACTATCTCGGCCCGTCAGGCCGAACGGTACACCGACCTCCGCAGTGAAGTGGTCGAACTCACACTCCGCGACAGCACCGATACCGCTCCAAACGGGACCATCGCGCCGCTTCGCACCGTCGTGCCTGCGGCCCAAAACCTCAGTATCTCGGCGCTGGCCTCTGCCGAGGACGGTACCCTCTGGCTGCTCGCAACCGACGTGGGCGCGAGCGGGCGAGACTTCGTCGGCCGGGTGACCGCTCTTTACCGAAGTGGTGTCTCGCTTGACGGGTCAGCACCCATTCGGGTGACCGACCCGAACCAGACCGACCAGGATCTGCTCGACCTCGATGCCACCGGGGGAATCTGTCCGTTGACGGACGGCTCCGTGCTCGTACTCACGGGTCGTCGTGGCCGGGTCGAGCTGGTACGGGTAGAGCGCGAGGGGCGGGTGCAGTCAGTCGACTGCGGAGCCACCGTCGCCGCCTCAATGGATGCCTGCGGCGACGCCGTCGTTGTCGCGGTGCAGTCCGCCCGCACGACAGGTGACCTCGTTCTCATCCACCCGGGCCTCACCGGCAGTCACACTTCGGAGACCCCGCCGAAACGCCTCACCGATTTTTCCTTGGCCCTGCGCGCCACCGGACTGATCCCCGGAATCGAGCTCACGGTCACCGGACGAGACGGCTATCCGGTGCACGGCTGGGTGCACACTCCGGCAGGGCCGGGACCGCATCCGGTGCTTCTGACCATTCACGGAGGACCGTTCGCTCAATACACCGGTGCGCTCCTCGATGAGACCCAGGTCTACGTCGACGCGGGCTACGCGGTGGTCCTCTGCAACCCGCGCGGGTCATCCGGTTATGGCCAGGCCCACGGGCGCGCCATCCGCCAGCGCATGGGCACCCTCGACCTGGCCGACGTGCTGGACTTTCTCGCTGGCGCTCTCAGCGCGGAGCCCACCCTCGACGCCCACCGTGTCGGTATCATGGGCGGGTCCTACGGCGGCTATCTGACCGCGTGGACGATCGCGCACGAGCACCGGTTCGCGGCGGCCATCGTGGAACGCGGCTTTCTGGATCCGCAAGGGTTCGTCGGGACGAGCGACATCGGCGACTTCTTCGGCGACGAATACGCCGGTACGGATGCCGCCCTGCTGCAGGCACAGAGCCCACAGTTTCTGGTCGGCCGGGTGACGACCCCGACCCTGGTGCTGCACTCAGCGCAGGACCTGCGCTGCCCGCTGTCGCAGGGCGAGCGCTACTACGCTGCGCTCAAACGTGGGGGAGTGGAGTCCGAATTGGTCGTTTTTCCGGGAGAGAACCACGACCTCAGCCGCACCGGTCACCCCCGCCACCGTTTGCAACGGTTCGAGATTATTCTGGACTGGTGGGCCCGACACCTGCCCAGTGCCACGAATCACAGGAGCAAAGATGAGCGAGACCCTCACCACGAACATCCCGTCAGCTGAACGCCAGGTCGCAGACAGCCACGACCTGATCCGCGTGCAGGGCGCCCGCGAAAACAATCTCAAGAATGTCAGCGTTCAGATTCCCAAGCGCCGGCTGATCCTGTTCACTGGCGTGTCCGGGTCCGGAAAGAGCTCCCTCGTGTTCGGCACCATCGCTGCCGAATCCCAGCGCATGATCAACGAGACCTACAGCACGTTCGTGCAGGGTTTCATGCCCACACTGGCCAGGCCGGATGTCGATGTGCTCGACGGGCTGACGACGGCTATCATCGTCGACCAGGAGCGGATGGGCGCCAACGCGCGTTCCACCGTCGGCACGGCCACCGACGCGAACGCGCTGCTGCGCATCCTGTTCAGCCGCCTCGGCCAGCCGTACCTCGGCTCGCCGCAGGCCTACTCGTTCAACGTCGCCTCAATCAGCGGAGCGGGCGCGGTCTCGATCGAACGCGGCGGAACGACCGTGAAGGAACGCCGCACCTTCAGCATCACCGGGGGTATGTGTTCCCGCTGCGAGGGGCGGGGTTCGGTCACCGACATCGACCTGACCGCGCTTTACGACGAGCGCAAGTCCATCAACGGTGGCGCCCTGAGTATCCCCGGGTACAGCATGGACGGCTGGTACGGTCGCATTTTCAACGGTTGTGGCTTCTTCGACGCCGACAAGCCAATCAGGGATTTCACCAAGAAGGAACTGGCCGACCTTCTGCATAAGGAGCCGACCAAGATCAAAATCGAGGGAATCAACCTCACCTACGAAGGCCTGATTCCGAAGATCCAGAAATCGATGCTCAGCAAAAACGTCGACACCCTGCAGCCGCATATTCGCGCGTTTGTCGAGCGGGTGGTCACGTTCACGGTCTGCCCCGACTGCACCGGCACCCGACTCAATGAGGGTGCCCGGTCGTCGCAAATCAACGAGATCAGCATTGCGGATGCCTGTGCCATGCAGATCAGCGACCTCGCCGAATGGGTCACCGGCCTGAACGAATCGTCCGTTGCGCCCCTGCTCACGGCCTTGCGGCTGCTATTGGACTCCTTTGTGCAGATAGGGCTGGGGTATCTGTCCCTCGACCGTGCTTCCGGCACTCTCTCCGGCGGTGAGTCGCAGCGCACCAAGATGATCCGTCACCTCGGATCCTCGCTCACCGACGTCACCTATGTCTTTGACGAACCGACCATCGGGCTGCACCCACACGATATCCAGCGTATGAACACGCTGTTGATACAGCTGCGCGACAAGGGCAATACCGTGCTCGTTGTCGAGCACAAGCCGGAGATGATCCAGATCGCCGACCACATCATCGATCTCGGCCCCGGCGCGGGAACGAACGGCGGCGAGGTGGTCTTCGAGGGTTCCCTCGCCGGGCTTCGTAGTAGCGGCACGCTGACCGGTCGGCACCTGGATGATCGTGCGACCGTGAAACCGACCGTGCGTGCACCCACGGGTGTCCTGCCGGTGCGCGGTGCGAGCGCGCACAACCTGACCAACGTCGACGTCGATATCCCGTTGGGCGTGCTGACGGTGCTGACCGGCGTCGCCGGGTCGGGGAAAAGCTCACTAGTCACCGGCTCAGTCTCGGGGCGGGACGGCGTGGTATCAGTCGACCAGGGTGCGATCAAGGGATCCAGGCGCAGCAACCCCGCAACCTACACGGGCATGCTCGAGCCGATCCGCAAGGCGTTCGCGAAGGCCAACGGGGTGAAACCGGCCCTATTCAGTTCTAATTCCGAGGGCGCCTGCCCGAGCTGCAACGGCGCCGGCGTCATCTACACCGACCTTGGAATCATGGCCGGCGTCGCCATTCCCTGCGAGGTCTGCGAGGGGAAGCGGTTCCAGGCATCCGTTTTGGACTTCCACCTGAATGGAAGCGACATCAGCGAGGTGCTGGCGATGTCGGTGACCGAAGCCGAGGAGTTCTTCGGCGCGGGGGAGTCTCGAATTCCGGCCGCTCATGCCATTCTGGTGCGCCTGTCCGACGTGGGGCTCGGCTATCTCCGACTCGGCCAGCCGTTGCCGACGCTGTCAGGCGGTGAGCGCCAGCGGCTCAAACTCGCCACACAGATGGCCGACAAGGGTGAGGTGTACGTTCTGGATGAGCCGACCGCCGGTCTGCACCTTGCCGATGTGGAGAATCTGCTCGGCCTGCTGGACCGGCTCGTCGACTCGGGCAAGTCGGTCATCGTGATTGAACACCATCAGGCGGTGATGGCGCACGCCGACTGGATCATAGACCTGGGTCCAGGGGCCGGCCACGACGGCGGCCGAATCGTCTTTGAGGGAACACCGGCCGACCTCGTGGCCAGTCGAGCCACACTCACCGGCCAACACCTCGCGGCCTACGTCGACGACTGACCCGGCAGCCGGCTACGCGAGCAACTCGACCAGAGTGGCTCGCGCACCGACGGTGTGCAGCAACTCGAGCGCCCGGCCGCGAGTTGGTCGACGATCACCGGCACGTGCCACTTGGAAATTCGGTCGGAGGATTCGTTGCAGAGCCCGGCGACGGTGTCGCGCACGCTCGGGTTGGAGAAGCGCGCGATGAGCTCGCTCTTGTACGCGTCGAGGTCGATGCCGGGCACCGGCTTGAGTGTGGGGGAGCCCTCCTCGTCCATGTCGGCCCGAAGGAACGCGGCGATCAGCGGATCGGCCGTGGCATCGTGCACGAGCCGGTATCCCCTCAAACGTGCAAAGTAGCACAGGCCCTGGTGGCGGGCATTCAACAACCGCAGTTTCATCAGCTCGTAGGGCTCGACATCGGCGACGAGCTGGGTGCGCAATTGTTCGTAGGGCGGGCGTGCGTCATCCAAGGAGTCCTGCAATACCCACTGGAAGAAGGGTTCGCAGACCACGGGCCAGGCGTCGCACACGCAGATGGTATCGGCGACCCGCGCGCGGTCGGCATCCGTGGTGCCGGTGGTGATGCGGTCGACCATGCTGTTCGTACCCACCCCGTCAGGCGAGTTCTCTGCGACTCCTGGCTGATTCAAGCCGGGTTCGGCCGGGTGGAAGCTGCGGACGCCGTATCAGGCACCCCTCTCGGACCCCCGGGCGCGTGACCGATAATGCACATTATGTCAACAAGTAACGTAATCATCCGCGGATTATGCTCATAGCTATGAATCGTGTATCCAGGCACTCTAAGAATCAAACTGCTCGTGATCAGGGATTTTGCTACCCAAGCCGCGGGATCACGCCTGGATGCTGGCCGTTGCAGTCCACACAGTTTCGGCGTAGCGAACAATGCATCTGACCGGGACATTCCTATTGTCATCTGCATATTATGCAGATAGTCTGCAAAACATGCAGACAGTTCGGGCGGCATGATGGTAGACAAAATGGGAGGTCTCTCCTTCCTGTCGCTGCCCGATCGCGGGCCGGACAAGGACTCCTTTCTCGCGGAAGTATTGACTGGCTGGAAACGCCAGCAGTACACGAAGAATTTCGTCGCGCAGACAATCACCCGCCGGATCAATCGCGTCCTCGACTTCTGCGACTTCACTGGGAAATTCCCGTGGGAATGGATGCCGACGGACGCAGATGAGTACTTCTCCCACCTCGTCAATGTCAAAGGCCTCGTACAGGAAACGATTCGCGCCTATCAGAGCGACATCTCGCTATTTTGCGATTACGCCACGAGTGACAGCTATCCCTGGAACGAAACCTGCGGGCGCTTGTTCGGGTCTTCCATGTCGCAGATCATTACCGACCTCAATAAGGCCCGGCACACTCAGTTCGGGACGATGGCACCAGAGAAACGAGCGTTTGACCTCGCGGAACTGCAGCAGTTCTTCGATTTCGCCGACGACGAAGTTGCCCGAATCATCAACTCGAAGGTCAAAGGAGGACTCGCCGCTTGGCGAGACGTCACGGCTCTCAAGGTTTGTTACGGCTGGGGGCTACGCCACGACGAACTTCGAAAGCTTGACTTGGTCGACTTCTCCCCCAACATTAGAGCCCCGTACTTCGGTGACTATGGGCTGCTGAGGGTTCGCAACGGCAAGGCGAACAAAGGCGCCCCCAAAAAGCAGAGAACCGTTCAAACATTGGTCGACTGGGCGGCAGAGGCAGTCGCTGAATGGGTTGAGTTCGGACTCCCCCGCTACGGCCAGCCCATAACCCACCTATTTCCCACATCGACCGGAGGACTTGTCGCGGAGGGGGGCCTATACAGGCGATTCATCGGCTTTGCGAACGCTCTCGGACTTGAACCGGGGCTAGACATTCACGGCCTCCGCCGCTCCTACACGACACACATGATCACCGTGTACGGCTACGACTCGAAGTTCATTTCGCTGCAGATCGGGCACGCAAACGAATCCACTACCTCTATCTACACACTCCCCTCTGCGGACTACGCCGCCAGAGAGATGGAGCGAGTCCTAACCAAAGACGTTCTCAAGAGCAAAGGCAAGCTAATGCTTAAACCGGCAAGACATCTGGGAAAGGCGTCACGATGAAACGCCAAATCGAGTACAAGTTCCACGTCCGCGAACTCATGGCTAGGGCCGGAATCCGATCCAGTCGTGATCTCGTAGATCCACTCCGCGATCGCGGAATCACGCTATCCGAATCGCAGATCAATCGGATAGTTGCCCACAATCCGGATCGCATCGCATTTCAGGTCCTTGTCGCACTCTGCGACGTATTCGCAGTCGAGATGAATGAACTGGTCACCTTCACCAGCACTGACGTCAGAACCCAGAGACGCAAAGTTGCCGGTGATGGAGCAGAGGTGCCTCTGATGGATGCCTACCGTCCCGTCCGGGCACGGATCCGCCGGCCCGAGGATGACTGAGTTCAAGCCGCGTGGGCGGCCTCGAACCACGACCGCAGGATACACGTGCGGCCGATGCGGCCGCGAAACCGGGAAGATCCGTGTCCGGTGGCCGGACGGCAGCATTTGCGGGATCTGCTTCAGCGATGCGGTGCACACCTTCGGAGTGTGTCCTCTCTGCGACCGGCATCGCATGCTCCCCGGCCGTCTCGAATCGGGTGACGATATTTGCTCCGACTGCGCCGGAATCAAAACAAGACTGACCTGTGACAAGTGCGGTCGCGAACGCGAACGATTCCGTGGTGGCCACTGCATCGTCTGCGTCGTCGAATCCGAGCTTGTTGAACTTCTTAGGCCAAATGATCCGCCTGATCTCCGTTTGAAACGGCTGGTTTCGATACTCACAGCGGTCGATCGCCCGGCGAGCATCCACACCTGGCTCCACAGCAACGGAGGCGTCTCTGCGGAGTTGCTGCGTCGCATGGGGAATCGAGAAATTGCCTTGTCCCACGAAGCGTTCGACGCGTTACCCAAGACCGCATCAGTGGAGCACCTCCGAGCGATCCTGACTCACAACGGAATACTTCCAGCACAAGACGATCGCCAGCTGGCGATGTTTCAACAATGGCTGGGCGAGCGACTCCAACAGCTCGAGGCAACGCCCGAAATCCATTCCCAAATTGAACGCTTTGGAAGGTGGCACCACCTCAGTCGGCTTTTAGCCGAATCGTCCGAAACCAAGAACATGAACTATGCCGTACGGAGCGCCAAACAGGAGATCACCGAGGCAGGAAAATTCCTCAGTTGGGTGCTCGATGCCCACGGCCAGACGAGTGCAACCCTGGGCCAAGTTCACATCGACGAATACCTATCGAGCGGTCCCTCTACGAGGAAGCACATTCGGAACTTTGTCCGATACCTCGCTCGAGAAATGACCATCACAGGCCTCGACGTCCCCGTTCGGCTCGCACAAACGATGCCCATGATGACGCAGAAGCAACGCATGGAACACATAAAGACTGTCATGGAGGCCGTCAACGTCAACGAATCCACTCGAGTCGCTGGCTTGATATTCCTTCTCTTCGGCATCCCCATCGGGCGCCTCTGCATGATGACTATCGACCAACTCAAGGTTCGCCCGACAGGCATCACCATCAAGATCGGGGCGCACCCTGCGCCAATTCCGGATGCCCTAATCCCCCCATTCCTCACGTATCTGAATATGCGCGACTCCGCTGGCACAGTGAACACAGAGTCGAACTGGCTCTTCCCCGGCTCCAGAGCCGGAAGACACAAGGCTCCCGAAACCCTCCTGCATCAGCTCCGAGGTAGCATGGGCATAGACATTCAGGGCGTTCGGAATAGAACTATCCGCGGGCTCGTCGAGGAAGTCGACCCAACTTCATTGTCGAGAATGCTCGGATACAGCAAGCAGATCATGAGCAAGCACGGCTCAGCAGCCACTGTTCCTTGGTCGAGTTACGTCATTGACAAGAACCCTCGCTACGCCAAGGAGAAGCCAAGTTCACAATGACGAGAACCCCTTTCCCTTCCCCTTTCTCAACGTTGTCGCACGTGGGTAACTCTTTCGGGAATTTTTCCGGGCGGGATATTAGGGCATCGCAGGCGGCAAGTGTTGGTCGATTTCAGCGAAAACCGAAGGCCCATCGAGAAACTGGCTTACGCACTGGCGATCCGCGGATGTTAGGCCGTGCCGGACTTCACCGTAGAGTCGCATCGTGGTTGATGTAGAGAATCAAGATGAATCCCCTCTTAGACGATTGCCGTCGACTCCCGGCGCGAGCGGCCCGGCGGAACTCGTGGGCGGGGACGTTCAGAGTATCAGTCGTGCACTCCTGCTCCTCACGACAACAGCCGAGAAGATCACCGTCGAGACGGCCAATAACGCACCCCCGGCCGGATCTGCTGCGCACCTGCTTTGGCGCGGATCGGAGGCCGGCCACGCCATCGATGGCTTAATCACGATGCAGTACGCGAACATGTCTGCCATGGACCATGCTCGGGGCTTCGTCTCCCTCATTCGAACTCCGACTGTCAGATCGACCGCACTGGCCACGGTCGCCAGGGGATCATTGGAATCCCTTGCACGAACCTGGCATCTGCTCGCTCGAGACAGTGAGTCTGACTTCATATATCGCACGATCAGCTTGCTCAGATCCGACCTGCGCTTCGCGGAACTCCTTGGCGAACCCATCCGCACACGCGACGGAGATACTGTCGATCCTGCAGCCAATCGCAGGTTCTATGCCGATGAGTTAAAGCGACTGCAACTGCCCTCACCCGCACGAGTCGCTCTGGCAGAGATGGTCGCGGCAATGCTCAATGCCGCGATGGATAAAAGCGATGGACGGATGCAGTACTCAGCCTTGTCGTCGATTGCGCATGCGCATCGACTAGGCATCAACCAATTCATCACCACGGGCAGCAACGGGGACGTAAACGGTATGGCTGCGCCGAGACCGGTGGTGATGCAGATCGTAGGTACGCTCACCGCCGCGACCTATGGAACCGTGCAGGCGTTCGTTGCGTTCTACGGAAATCAGACCCGGCATGTGGAGCTGCTCGAGAAAGCCATGCGACGCGCAGTCCAAACGCTGAACCCGATCATGGACGGTATCTGGCCTGAGTAGAGAGGGCTGCGACTCGTCGTTATAAATGTCGGTTGCCTGCTTTATGGGGTCAAGAATCACCATGAACAGATCGCGCTTCAGTTTTGACGCAGTTTCGCGATCAGATCGGTGTCGGTGTACTTCTCAAATTGGTTGCGCGCCTTTTCCTG